>CAZDMG010000059.1:0-14833 GCA_964506655.1 uncultured Gemmatimonadaceae bacterium | reverse complement strand
GTCGGAGACCACGCCGACGCTAAAGATCAAAAAAGATCAAAGTGGCAGCAAGACCGCTGGTGGATGGTCCATCGGCGCAACATGCGACACGAAGGAAGAGTATGGCAAAAAAGGTTACTGGATTCGTCAAACTGCAGATACCTGCAGGCAAGGCGAACCCGGCACCACCCGTAGGTACGGCACTCGGCCCTCAGGGTATCAACATCATGGGATTCTGCAAGGAATTCAACGCCAGAACGCAGGGCGGTGACATGGTTACCCCGGTCGAGGTCACTATCTACGCGGACAAGTCGTTCACTTTCATTCTGAAGACTCCGCCCGCGGCAGAGCTTATCAAGAAGGAAATTGGACTCGACAAGGGTTCCGGGCAGCCGAACAAGAACAAGGTCGGAACGATCACACAGGCGCAGCTGCGCAAGATCGCCGAATTGAAGATGCCTGATCTCAACTGCGATACAGTGGAAAGCGCCGTGGCAATGGTGGCTGGAGCTGCGCGGTCGATGGGCGTGACGGTGGCGGACTGATGAAGACACAGGGAAAGAAATTCCGCGCTGCGAGTGAGCATCGCGAACTCGGTGTCCCATACGAGTCCACCAAAGCCATCGACCTGGTAAAGCAAATGAGCTTTGCGAAGTTCGATGAGACCATCGAAGTGGCTGTACGCCTCGGTGTGGATCCGCGTCACGCGGACCAGGTCGTGCGTGGCACCGTAGTGCTGCCGGCGGGTACGGGTAAGACGATGCGCGTGCTGGTCATCGCGACCGGTCCGAAGATCGAGGAAGCACAGGAAGCCGGCGCTGATTTTGTTGGCCCGGAATTTCTGGCCCGCATCAAGGAAGGGTGGCTTGACTTCGACGTCATGATCGCCACCCCCGATCAGATGGGACAGATCGGCCAGCTGGGACGTGTACTGGGCCCCCGCGGGCTTATGCCGAACCCCAAGGCCGGAACTGTCACCTTTGATGTGGCCAAGGCCGTGCGTGAGTCGAAAGGCGGCAAGATTGAGTTCCGCGTTGACAAGGGCGGTAACGTTCATGCACCGATCGGAAAGGTCTCGTTTGAGCCCGCGGATCTGCTGAAGAACTTCACGGCACTGATGGATTCCATCGTCCGTCTGAAGCCCGCGGCAGCCAAGGGTGTGTACATCCGCAACGTCGCGATCTCCAGCTCCATGGGGCCCGGCGTCACCGTCGATGCCACTCCATTCAGGTAAGAGGGGACGCTGACATGAAGATGAACAGAACTGAGAAGGCGAAGCTCGTTGAGGAGCTGCGCGACAAAGTAGGTGCAGCCAATGCGCTGTACTACACAGACTTCACGGGTCTCAACGTGAAGCGCATGACGGACCTCCGTCGCCGGCTCCGCAAGGCCGGTGTGGAATACGTCGTGATCAAGAACACGCTCGCGCTCCGTGCAGTGAACGAGAGCGGACTGATTGCAGAGGCACTTACCGGACCCACAGGGATCGTTATCGCAAGCGATGCGGTCGCCGGTGCAAAGGTACTGTCGGACTTCGCCAAGGAGAACGATTCGCGTCCTGCAATCAAGGGTGGCCTTTTCGACGGTCGCAGGCTGGACGTCGAGCAGGTCAAACAGCTCGCGAGCATGCCATCGCGTGAGGAACTGCTGAGTCAGCTCGGTGCCACTATGCAGGCGCCGGTCTCCAACTTCCTCGGCGTGATGAACAGCATGCTGACCAACTTCGTCGGAGCGCTCGATGCGCTCAAGCAGCAGAAAGAAGCTGCATGATCCCCCAGGCGTACGCCTGACTAACGCCCCAGGACGCCCTGGGAGATTTCAATTCCGGAGAACAGGTAACATGGCAAACGCAACACTCAGCAAAGACGAGATTCTCGAAGCGATCGGTAACATGTCGGTGTTCGAACTCTCTGATCTTATCGAAGCATTCAAGGAGAAGTTCAACGTCACGATTGCTGCAGTAGCAGCAGCTCCAGCCGCAGGCGGAGCAGGTGGCGGTGCAGCAGCACCGGCTGCTGAAGAGCAGACCGAGTTCACCGTCGTCCTCAAGGAGGCCGGTGCCAAGAAGATCCAGGTCATCAAGGTGGTCCGCGAGATCACCGGCCTTGGCCTCAAGGAAGCCAAGGATCTGGTAGATGGTGCACCGAAGCCGGTCAAGGAAGGCGTGTCAAAGGACGAGGCCGCTCAGCTCAAGGCCAAGCTGGAAGCTGAAGGCGCCGCTGTTGAGCTGAAGTAAGGATTCGGTTCAGTGCTGGCACCGTCGGTTGGCGGTGTCAGCGCAGCTCCGATCACCTCACTTCACTCGACAAGTCCGTGCCACAACCGACCGTTCGGTTTTTTTCAACGTTGTTTCACTCAACCCCGCTGGTGTCTTTCGCAAAAAAAGCGAACGACGCTGTCGGGGATGAAGTGCTTTGCGCCTCCGGGAATCCCGGATTCGGCGCACCCCATCAGCGGGTGAGCCCCTAAGGATATGATGAACCAGATCTCGTTCGCCAAACTCGAGACAGGCATGGAAATGCCTCATCTTCTCGATATCCAGACGCGTGCCTTTGAATCCCTCCTGCAGCTTGATGCCGCAAAGCAGGAACGGGAAGACCTGGGCCTCGAACGCGTCTTCAAAGACCTCTTTCCCATCACGGACGTACACGAGAATTTCTCGCTGGAGTTTGTGAGATACAGCCTCGGTGAGCCGAAGTACTCTGTCGCGGAATGCATTGAACGCGACATGACGTATTCAGCGCCCCTCAAGGCAACACTTCAGCTCGTCATTTTCGAAGACGCAGGTGATGGCAAAAGGCCACGCAATATCATCGAAAAGGAAGTCTATCTCGGCGAGCTGCCGCTGCTTACCGAGCTCGGTACTTTCGTCATCAATGGAGCCGAACGCGTTATCGTGTCGCAGCTCCATCGCTCACCCGGTGTGGTATTCGAAGAATCCACACACCCCAACGGTCAGCGACTCATCTCGGCCCGGATCATTCCATTCCGCGGCTCATGGGTTGAGTTCACAGTGGACATCCATGACGTCATTTATGTCCACATCGACAAAAAGAAAAAGTTCCCGGCCACCGCGCTGCTGAGAGCATTCGGATGGAGCGAGAACCGCGACATCCTGCGTCTCTTCTTCGGCGAACGCGAACTGGACCTCACCCGGAAGCGGGAAACCCGCACCGATCTCCGCGAAGTGCTCGGCGCAATTGTCGCTGAGGATATCACACTCGTTGGTATCGAGACTCCGGAAGACGCACCCAAGGCCAAGACCAAGAAGGCGCGCGCCGAACGCGAACGCGCTGAGGCCGATCTGCTCGTACGGGAAGGCGATGAGCTGACCGAAGAGATGCTGCACCGGCTGGAGCGGCAGAAGATCAAGTCGATCAGGGTCTTTGCATCGTACACGCAGGTGGATCTGCGCGATGAACAGGAAGCCATCGATCGCGGCGAGCGTGAAGTGCGCCGCGAACTGGCGCGCGATGTCATCGATACCGAGACAGGCGAGATCATCGCTGAAAAGAGCGAACGGCTCACCGATGCCGTCATCAAGCGTATCCGCAAGGCCGACATCACGAAGGTGTATGTCTTTGTGGCCTCCGGGCGCGCAGAATCAACGCTCATCAAGAACACACTCGCGAAGGACCCGACCACCACGGAAGAGGAATCGCTCAAGCAGATCTATGCACTGCTGCGTCCGGGCGATGCACCCAACCGTGAGACAGCTAAGCAGGCGCTGGAGAGACTCTTCTTCTCGCCGAAGCGCTACGATCTGGGTCGTGTCGGCCGTTATAAGATCAACCAGCGGCTCCGTCTCAACGCGCCGATGTCAACCACTGTGCTTACCAAGGAGGATTTTGTTGAAATCGTCCGGCAGCTCGTGGAACTGCATGAAGGGCGCGGTGATATCGACGATATCGATCAGCTGGGTAACCGGCGCATCCGCTCTGTTGGCGAACTGATCGCGAATCAGTTCTCTGTTGGCTTGTCGCGTATGGCGCGGCTCGTCAAGGAGCGTATGTCGATCAACTCCGATCCGGAGAAGATCTCGCTCGACGATCTCGTGAACGCACGTACAGTGTCCGCGGTGATCCAGGCGTTCTTTGGTTCATCGCAGCTGTCGCAGTTCATGGACCAGACGAACCCGCTTTCAGAGCTGACGAACAAGCGTCGTCTTTCCGCGCTCGGCCCTGGCGGCCTGACACGTGAGCGTGCCGGCTTTGAAGTGCGCGACGTGCACTACTCGCAGTACGGGCGTATGTGTCCGATTGAGACCCCTGAAGGTCCGAACATCGGTCTTATCACATCGCTTGCCTGCTTTGCCCGCGTCAACGACCTGGGCTTCATCGAAACACCGTACCGGATCGTGCGGGGCGGCAAGGCCACACGCGAAGTCGTATGGCTCGATGCCAACCGCGAAGAGGACGCGATCATCGCACAGGCGAACGCGAAACTCTATCCCGATGGCCGTTTCGTCGAGGATCTTGTGCTTTGCCGTAAGCGTGGTGACCTCCCGCTTGTGGCTCCGGGTGATATCGACTACATGGACGTGGCACCGGAGCAGCTGGTATCGATCGCTGCTGCGCTGATTCCGTTCCTTGAGCACGACGATGCCAACCGCGCCCTCATGGGCTCGAACATGCAACGTCAGGCCGTACCGCTTCTGCAGCCGCGTACACCACTCGTCGGTACCGGTCTGGAAGCAACGGTCGCAGTAGACTCTGGCGCCGTTATTATTGCGCGGCGCGCCGGAATAGTCACGGGTGTTACAGCCGATGAGATCCTTGTGGATGCCATCGTGCCGGAAACGGCAGAGAATGCTGATCGCCCGCTCGCACGGCTCGGCCAGTTCGATCGCTATCGCATCAAGAAGTACTGGCGCACCAACCAGGACACGGCTATCAACCAGCGTCCGCTGGTAAAGGTCGGTCAGCAGGTTGCGCGTGGTGAAGTCCTTGCTGATGGTGCGGCCACTGAAATGGGGCAGCTCGCGCTCGGACGGAACGTCACTGTGGCATTCATGTCATGGTACGGACACAACTTCGAAGACGCCATCGTGCTTTCGGAGCGACTGGTGCAGTTCGACGTCTTTTCGTCGATCCATATCCAGGAGCTGGAACTGCATGTACGCGAGACCAAGCGTGGTGCTGAAGAGATCACGAAGGAAATCCCGAACGTTTCGGAAGAATCCCTGGTGGATCTGGATGAGCACGGTATCGTGCGCATCGGTGCACATGTGCGCCCCGGTGATATCCTCGTTGGAAAGATCACACCAAAGGGTGAGACAGAACTTTCACCGGAAGAGAAGCTGCTGACAGCGATCTTCGGTGAGAAGGCGAAGGATGTAAAGGATTCGTCGCTCAAGGTACCACCCGGCATGGAGGGCGTCGTTATCGATGTCAAGATCTTCTCACGCAGCGATCACCTTGTGGTTGAAAAGGACCGCGGTGAGCGGATCGGTGAAGTGCGTCGTCTGGAAGCCGAGGAAAAGGTACGCGTCAATGAAGTCCGTGACGCTGAGCTTTCGCGGATTCTGGAAGGTCATACAGTGGGAATCGCGCTCAAGGCCGGTACAGTCGAAGAGTCCATCCCAACGGGTACCGTGCTCACGCACGAGATCCTGGACGGACTCCGCTTCGCCACACTGGATCTCAAGACATTCCATGTCACGGATGCCGGTGTGATGGAGAAGATGCGCGCAATTCTGCGTGCAGCCGACGATGAGAAGGCGCGCATCAGCGAACGTGCTGAAGAGCGCATCGACCGCGTACTGCAGCCGGACGAACTGCCGCCGGGTGTAATCCAGCTGGTGAAGGTCTATCTGGCTGAGAAGCGTAAGGTATCGGTAGGCGACAAGATGGCAGGACGGCACGGCAACAAGGGTATCGTTGCGCGCATCGTTCCTGAAGAAGACATGCCGTATCTCCCAGACGGTCGTCCGGTGGACATCGTGCTTAACCCGCTCGGTGTACCGTCACGAATGAACGTGGGGCAGATCCTTGAGACGCATCTTGGGTGGGCAGCGAAGCTGCTCAACTTCTACGCCAAGACACCGGTGTTCCAGGGTGCGAGCGAGCGTGAAATCGGCCTGCTGATGAAGCTGGCCAACCTGCGCTGGGCGCGTGAGACACTGCTACTCGGCGATGGTTCTTCGGATGCAACGCCGGACGATGTGCGGCAGTTGCTTGTTGACATTCTTCCTGACCGTACAGCGCCGGACAAGGTTGAGCTGATGGGTGATGCCAACCTGAACGATCTGAATGGTGAGGCGATGTCTGCCGCCACGAAGAAGCTGTTCTCGCGGGTTGAGGAGTTCCTTAAGTCATCGGCTACGCAGCTCGCCGATCGTGAGATCAGAGGGTTGCTGGATGCCGCCGACCTGCATCGCAACGGTGAGGATCTGCCGGAGGATGCAGACAAGGTGGCAGCGGAGCTCGAGAAGGTGGCTTCTGCATCGCACATGGCGACGCTCAAGCGACTCGAACTTCCTGCACTTGCCGCGATGCTGGGCGAAAAGGGAGATGTGGAGGCAGCCGGCCTGGAGCTGATGAAGCTGGCCGGTCTGACACCGGGTGGCAAGGCGCATCTGCGCGATGGCCGCACGGGTGAGCTGTTCAACGCACCGGTAACGGTGGGTGAGATCTACATGCTCAAGCTTTCGCACCTTGTTGATGACAAGATTCACGCGCGGTCGATCGGGCCGTACTCACTCGTTACGCAGCAGCCGCTGGCGGGTAAGGCACAGTTCGGCGGACAGCGCTTCGGTGAGATGGAAGTGTGGGCACTTGAGGCATACGGTGCCGCGCACACGCTTCAGGAAATACTCACCGTCAAGTCGGACGATGTAAACGGACGCAGCCGCGTATACGAGGCGATCGTGAAGGGGCAGAACCTTCCGGAGCCTGGTATCCCGGAGTCGTTCAACGTGTTGGTGAAGGAGCTGCAGGCGCTTGGCATCAAGGTGACGCTTGGCGCATCTGAGATAGATGGGCTCGACGTGCTGGATGAAAACGGCAACGTAAACATGAGCGAGGAATAAGCCATGATCGATTTCCGCAGTGCCCGTGAAACGCACGCTTCAGCGTTCGACTTCATGTCGGTACGTATTGCTTCTCCGGAAGAGATTCGCGGTCCCAAGGATCCGAAGGAACGTGAACGTCTGGAGATGGCAGGGCTGCGTACCTGGTGGTCGTGGGGTGAGGTAACCAAACCTGAGACCATCAACTACCGGTCGTTCAAACCTGAAAAGGATGGTCTTTTCTGCGAGCGCATTTTCGGTCCTGTAAAGGACTGGGAATGCCATTGCGGCAAGTACAAGCGCATACGCTACCGCGGAGTAATCTGCGACCGTTGCGGCGTCGAAGTGACGCTCAGCAAGGTGCGGCGCGAGCGTATGGGTCACATCGAACTTGCAGTACCTGTTGCACACATCTGGTTCTTCAAGACGCTGCCGAGCCCGATGGGCAATCTCCTTGACATCACGCTGCGTGATCTCGAGAAGATTGTTTATTACTCGAACTACGTCGTAGTCGACCCGGGCGCACAGGAAGTGCGCGAGCGTCAGCTGCTGGATGAAGACGAGTACCTTGATCTTCGCATGAAAGCGAAGGCAGAGGGCGACACAGCATTCATGGCAGACATCGGAGCGCCGGCTGTACGCGAGCTCCTGCGCCGTCTGGATGTTGACAAGGTCGCAGACGAACTCCGCGCACTGGTCGCGACTGAGACGTCGCAGCATCGCAAGAAGCAGATGCTCAAGCGCCTCAAGATCGTGGATGCGTTCCGTCTTTCGGGTGAGGGTGGGGAAGTCCGCAACCGTCCTGAGTGGATGGTGCTGGATGTGATCCCGGTAATTCCGCCCGACCTGCGTCCGCTGGTACCGTTGGATGGCGGCCGCTTTGCGACTTCCGATCTCAACGATCTGTACCGCCGCGTTATCAACCGCAACAACCGTCTGCAGAAGCTGATCTCGCACCGTGCGCCTGAGGTGATCCTGCGCAACGAGAAGCGCATGCTGCAGGAAGCCGTTGATGCTCTGTTCGACAACGGACGTCGTTCGAAGGCGATCCGCGGCCGCGGCAAGCGTCCGCTCAAGTCGCTCTCCGATATGCTCAAGGGCAAGCAGGGGCGGTTCCGTCAGAACCTCCTCGGCAAGCGCGTCGACTACTCCGGCCGTTCGGTGATTGTTGTTGGCCCCGAGCTCAAGCTGCATCAGTGCGGTCTCCCCAAGGCGATGGCGCTGGAACTCTTCAAGCCGTTCATCATTCACAAGCTCGTTGAAAACAGCGATGCAGTGACAGTGAAGCGCGCCAAGAAGATGGTGGAGAAAGAGAGCGCGATGGTTTATGAGGTGCTGGAAGGGATCATCAGAGACCATCCGGTCCTCCTTAACCGCGCACCAACGCTTCACCGACTCGGCATTCAGGCCTTTGAGCCCGTGCTCGTGGAAGGAAAGGCAATCCGTATTCACCCACTGGTGTGTGCGGCATTCAACGCCGACTTCGACGGCGATCAGATGGCAGTGCACGTACCGCTTTCCTTCGAGGCACAGATCGAAGCACGTGTGCTGATGCTGTCGTCGAACAACATCCTCAAGCCGTCGGACGGACGTCCGGTTGCGGAGCCGTCGCAGGATATCGTGCTGGGCTGCTACGTGGCCACCAGGGCACCGGCCGGTTTCGATGCGCTTGCGCGCGATGAAGAAGCACAGCTCAGGCTGCCGGCTTTCACAACCGCCGCCGAGGTGGACCTCGCAGTGGTGAACGGACGCGTGAAGTATCAGTCGCCGATCCGGTGGCTGGATGTTTCGAATGGCGATCCGCACTGGATACTCACGACTGTTGGTCGTGTGATGTTCAGCGAGATCCTCCCCAAGGGGATGCCGTTCCTTAACAAGGACATGAAGAAGAAGGCGCTTGGTGAGCTGGTATTCGACAGCTACCGCGCGTCGGGGCTGTCGGAAACGGTGGCACTTCTCGACCGTCTCAAGGAGTTCGGCTTCGCCAACGCAACGCGCGGCGGTGTTTCGATCTCGATCGAAGACCTGCACATTCCGGCAGAAAAGGAAACACTGCTTGCAGAAGCAACGGCCCGTGTGGAACGGTTCCAGCGCGCTTACACAAGCGGTAACATCACCAACGGTGAGCGCTACAACAAGGTGATCGATACCTGGACGCACGCCAACACTGATATCGCAGACGCGATGATCAAGTCGATGCGTGAGTCGCAGGGTGGCTTCAACCCGGTGTTCATGATGTTCGATTCCGGTTCGCGCGGATCGCGTGACCAGATCCGTCAGCTCGCCGGTATGCGTGGTCTTATGGCCAAGCCGCAGAAGAAGCTCACCGGTGGTATCGGTGAAATCATCGAAAACCCGATTAAGTCCAACTTCCGTGAAGGACTGTCGGTGCTGGAGTATTTCTCGTCAACCCACGGCGCACGTAAGGGTCTTGCAGATACAGCACTCAAGACAGCCGACGCCGGTTACCTGACGCGTCGTCTTGTGGACGTTGCTCAGGACATGACGATCACTGAGGAGGATTGCGGAACGATCCTTGGTATCGAAGCCGGCGCACTGAAGGAAGGCGAAGATGTGATCGCGCCTCTCTCCGAGCGGCTTGTCGGCAACGTTGCCGCCGAGGATATTTTCGACCCACTCGACAAGGATGATGCAGGACGGCCCAAGCTGATTCTCGAGGCAGGCACGCTTATCAACGAAGATATGGCGCTTGCGATCGAGGACACAGGTATCGAGACCGTGCGTATTCGTTCGGTACTCACCTGCGAAGCACGCCGCGGTGTCTGCCGTATGTGCTACGGCCGCAACCTGGCCACGATGAAGCTCGTTGACCTGGGCGAAGCTGTTGGTATCATCGCAGCACAGTCCATCGGCGAGCCCGGTACTCAGCTTACACTGCGCACCTTCCACATCGGTGGTGCAGCAGCGCGTATCGCTGAACAGACTGCACGCAAGACAAAGAAAGCCGGTGTCATTGAGTTTGGCGACAGGCTTGTCATCGTTGAGAATGCTGAAGGACAGAAGATCGTTACCGCTTACGAAGGTGAGCTTACGATCCGTTCGTCGGCAGACGAGGGTGCAGGTGTTGAAGCCAGGCTGCAGGTACCGCTCGGCGCAACACTTCTGGTCGAGGACGGCCAGGTAGTGAAGCGCGACGATACCGTGTTTACCTGGGATCCGTACTCCAACCCGATTATCGCAGACGTATCCGGAAAGGTGCGTTTTGTCGATCTCGTGGATCAGGAGTCGGTGTCGGAAGAGCTGGATGAACTCACGGGTCTCCGTCAGCGTGTTGTTATCGAAGACCGTGAGAAGAAGCTGCATCCGCACATCGAGATCTGGCAGACCAAGGGTGGCAAGGAAAGCCGTGTACGCGACTTCATTGTGCCGGTGGATGCTGTGCTGATCGTTGCCGATGGCGACGAGATCACAGCTGGTACAATTCTGGCGAAGATTTCGCGTGAAGCCTACAAGACGCGTGACATCACCGGCGGTCTGCCGCGTGTTGCCGAGCTCTTTGAAGCACGCAAGCCCAAGGATCCTGCAACTATCTCCGAGATAGACGGTTTTGTCCGCTTTGGCGACATCAAGCGCGGCAAGCGTGAGGTGTTTGTGCGTCCGGCCGTTATCAACGGTTCCAACTGGGTAGTGGACGAGACTCAGGAGGAGGCGGTGTACGAAGTGCCTGCCGGCAAGCACCTGCGTGTGCACGAGGGAGACCGCGTGCGCGCCGGTGACCGCCTGTCGGAAGGCCCCGTAAACCCGCATGACATTCTTCGGATCAAGGGCCCGCGCGCAGTGCAGGAATACCTCCTGAATGAAGTGCAGGAGGTGTACCGACTGCAGGGTGTGAAGATCAACGACAAACACATCGGTGTGATTGTCAAGCAGATGCTGCAGAAGGTGCGCGTCACGGACAGCGGCGAAACCGAACTGCTCGAAGGTGAGCATGTCGATCGCTCGGTGTTCCGCGATGTGAACGATGCAGCGAAGGCGAAGGGGATTGTACCGGCGACGGTTGAGCCACTGCTTCTGGGAATCACGAAGGCGTCGCTTACGACTCAGTCGTTTGTGTCTGCGGCTTCCTTCCAGGAGACGACACGTGTGCTGACAGATGCTGCGATCCGCGGACTCCGCGATAACCTGCTGGGTCTCAAGGAGAACATCATCATCGGCCATCTGATTCCGGCTGGTACAGGTATGTACCGCTACTCGGATGTGGATGTCGAATCGGAATCGCTGCCGGTTATGCAGGAGCTGACCGAAGAGTCGGTTTCCGGTATGGATGCACTGCTTTCCGAGGATTTTGCTGAAAGCACGGCGTTCAGCCTGGGAGTTGATGACCAGCAATAAGCCCGGCGTTGGTGGGGGTGGCTCAGGCCACTGTTAGCCGGGTGGAAAGGCTCTGTATCAGGATTCTGGTGCAGAGCCTTTCTGTTTTACCTGGGCGTTGCAGTGGATACGGAAGATGCAACTGCCGTGCTCGTCGTGCCCACCGCAATCACCGACCTCCGCGCAGGTGACCTCACCGATGAAGGCGCGAACGAGTTCACAGGCGACGGGCCGTTCGGCTACCACAGCGGAGATGGGGCATCCGCGTCCACGGAGCTGCCAGCCGTCGGTGGTTTCTTCGGCGACCATATCGGCGCCCAGCTTGTGTAGTGCTTTAGCCGCGAGCTCAACGCGCGCTTTGAGCTCCGGCTTACCGGCGGGTATGCGTACCTCTTTCGCCATGCGCTTGCCGGTGCGCCGTAAGAGATCGCGAACGTCTCCTGCCTTGGCTCCCTGCTTCTCAGCCTCGTCGATGATGCTGATGAGCGCAGCGGAGTAGCCCTTGGGGAACAGCTCTTCGCCGGTGGCGGAAAGTGTATAGAGTTGCGCCGGCTTGCCACCGGTGTCGCGCTGTACGCCGGCAGGTTCGACGAGGCCGTGCGAGCCGAGCCCAGCCAGGTGCTGCCGGACGGCGTTATGAGTGACGCCGAGCCGTTCCGCGAGAGACACAGCGGTCTGGGGAGCATCGCGCAGGAGCTCCAGAATGCGGGATCGCGACTCGCCGAAAATGCGGGTACGCCATGAAACCATACGGGCAAACCCTCCAAACAGGTAATGGTGTGATGATAGTACAGGTTTACAGGTTATGCAAGTAAGTGAAGCATCTGCTTGACTTACTAGTGTAACTTATGTATCCTGAGTGTGCAGTTGGAAACAGCAGAACCACTACAAGGAGCAGTTATGAAAATTCTATCAGTCGCAGCCGCCGGCCTGTCCGGCGCGCTTATCGCAGCAGCCATGTTGGTTGCACCGACTTCACTCGAAGCACAGACCCCCCCGAAACTGAATGACGCAGAGATCGCACATGTGGCAGTGACGGCGAATGCCATTGACGTGGACGTAGCCAAGATCGCGATCAACCGCACGAAGAATGCTGAGGTAAAGAAGTTTGCAGAAACCATGCAGCGTGACCACAGCGCCGTGATCGACGCCGCGGCAGCTCTTGCCGGCAAGCTGGGTGTTACACCTGTTGACAACGACCTCAGCAAGTCGCTTATGACCGATGCAAAGGGAGTTGAGACCTCGCTCAACAAGCTGAGTGGCGCGGCCTTCGACAAGGCCTATATCGACCGTGAGGTGGCTTATCACGAGGCAGTGATTGGTGCGCTTGACGGTGTACTTGTACCGCAGTTGCAGAATGCTGAGCTGAAGAAGTTCCTGGTTGACGCGCGTCCGGCATTTGTGGCGCACCTGGACCATGCGAAGATGATTCAGCAGGCGCTGGCAAAATGACGCGGCTTGTCCGCCCCGCAGCGGCACTTTTAACGGCAGCGCTGCTCTTTGCGTGCAGCACAGAGCAGCACACGCCTCAGCGCTACGAAATTACGATGGAGGAGCTGGCGTTTTCGCCGGCCTCCATCACGGTGAGCCAGGGTGACACAATAGTGTTCATCAACAACGACATCGTGCCGCACACGGCCACTGATACACTGAACGCCACGCACTGGGACACCGGTGCCATAGTGCACGGCGCTCAGGGTGTGGTGGTAATGCAGGAGAAGGGAGTAAATGCGTACTTCTGCAGCTACCACCCGGGAATGACAGGCGAGATTACAGTGGAGTGAATGCTCAGTAAAAAGTGTAACGGGCAGCTGTAACCGGCCGGGGAGTATGCTGGTTGGTTGCAGTGCGAATGGAGAGTCGCAGGAGTGGGTGCCTGTGGCTCTTCATTTGTTTGCCCGCATCAAGCCGAGCCCGGCAAACCGGCCAGCACCTGCAATAGCCGGACCGGCTATTGGTGCGGGGAGGGTTGTAACTACATAGCTGACGCGCCGCGCCGCGGTACCGTCCACGCGGCAGACAGCAGCTCAGCCTGCTGGAGCACCGTCTGTACTGCGGCGTCCTGCAGATCCGGTGGATAGCCGTACTTGCGCAGGATACGCTTCACCAGAACACGCATGCGCGCACGCGCCGATTCCCGGTGCGCCCAGTCCACCGATACATTATCCCTGAGGCTATTCAGCAGCTCGTGTGCGATCACCTTTAGCTTGTCATCCCCCATGACCTCAACGGCGCTGTCGTTTTCGGCAAGTGCGTCGTAGAACGCTATCTCTTCGTCTGAAAGGCCGGATTCCTCGCCGCGCTTACGTGCTGCACGGATGTCTTTTGCGAGCTTGATCAGCTCCTGCAGAACCTCAGCGGTTGTAATCGCGTTGGCGTGATAGCGTGCGACAGCGTTTTGCAGTCGCTCGGAGAAAGTCCTGGTCTCCACAACGTTGGATTTGCTGCGTGAGCGGATGCCGTCGCCAATGAGCTTGCGCAATGCTTCGAGCGCAAGGTTCTTCTTTTCCATCCGGCTGACTTCATCCAGAAAGTCGTCCGACAGGATGGATATATCAGGGCTCGTGACACCGGCTGCGGCAAGTATGTCGATGATGCCCGTGGAGTGTACCGCGCGGCTCACGATCTGCTGGATCGCGAGTTCGCGATCCTGTTGTGTAATACCGGAAGCGGTACTGCTCTTCACCAGCGCAGCACGGATGGCCTGAAAGAAGCCCGTTTCCTCCCGGATAGCACGGGCTTCGTCTGAAGCAGAGGCCAGCGCGTAGGCTTTGGACAGCGCGAGTACGGCATCCTGATAGCGGCGGTGCGCATTCTTCCTGCCTGCGTCTGTTTCCTCTTTGGCGGAAAGCTTCTGTTGCAGGTCGAGGATCCATTCAATGGCACCAGCCATCATGGCCAGTCGTTCTTTCGGTGTACCATTCAATGCGGTTGTGTAATCGAAACCGTGGAACATGTCCCGCACGACTTCATACTTCTCCATCATCACACGGACTGCTTCACGTTCATCGATACCGATATGTGACTGATCATCGCCGGAATACTGCCGGAGTGCAGACTTGAGATTCTGCGCTATACCGATGTAATCCACGATCAGCCCGGCTTCCTTGTCGCGGAAGACACGGTTTACGCGAGCGATTGCCTGCATCAGGCCATGCCCGCGCATTGGCTTGTCGATATACATCGTATGCATACTCGGCGCGTCGAAACCGGTGAGCCACATATCGCACACAATGACGAGCTTGAGCGGATCATCCGGGTCACGGGCACGTTTGGCAAGGAGGTCACGCCGAACCTTGCCGCCAATATGTTGTTGCCACGACTGTTTGTCGCTGGCGGAACCGGACATCACTATCTTGACTTCGCCGGCAGCGTCGTCTGTACTGTGCCACTCAGGGCGCAGCTTGATGATCTCGTCGTACAGCGCAATACAGATGCGGCGGCTCATACACACCATCATTGCCCTCCCGTGGAGTACCTCGATGCGGCTCTCAAGGTGGGCAATCATATCCT
>CAZDMG010000058.1:0-14982 GCA_964506655.1 uncultured Gemmatimonadaceae bacterium | reverse complement strand
GTACAATCGAATAGCTTTGTGAAGAATTTCACAAGCCACCAAAAAGTGAAAAGAATCGCCGACTCCACCGTTCGCAGACTATCTACATACCTTCGGTACCTCGAAGAACTCGAAACCGACGGACAGACAACTGCGTCCAGCGATGAACTCGCTACACTGTGCGGCACCACGCCGGCCCAGGTACGAAAGGACCTCTCGTTTTTCGGTTCCTTCGGCAAAAGAGGTCTCGGCTACCCCATCGCTGCACTCACTGAACGACTCAAGACAATTCTCGGCCTGCAGCACGAATGGCCAGTGATCATTATCGGTGCCGGGAAAGTCGGTGCTGCACTCGCTGGATACGAAGGTTTTCTGCAACGGAAGTTCCGGATCGTTGGCGTCTATGACAACAATCCGCTTAAGGTCGGCACCACTTTGGCAGGAGTCACTGTCCGCGATATCTCCAGCATTCAAAGCGATATCGGGAAGAACCATGCACTGATTGCCATCCTCGCGATCCCCGCTGACTCCGCGCAGGATGTGGCTGACATCACTGTGCGTGCGGGTGTACGGGCCATCCTCAACTTCGCCCCGACGCAGCTGCACGTACCGCAGGATGTAGCCGTTAAGACCGTCAATATGGCGATGGAGCTGGAAGGGCTGTCGTTCGCACTTACGAACGCAGTTACCGATTGAATAGGCACTCACGGCAGCGTTGATAACTACCGACTGCCGCGCTCATAACTGCCGCTAGCTCGTTTTAACTGCCGTTACGCTGATCCAGCAGGCGCACCAACTTACCGAAGTCCGCAGGCGAAAGTGTTTCAGGGCGCGTCACCGGGTCCAGACCACACGCGCCAATAATCTCCAGACACGCATCCGCACTGAGCGATGTGATCGTGCGCAGTGCACGCACCAACTGCTTCCGCCGCAACCCGAACGCCTGCATAACGAAGCGTCTGTAACTGTCTTCCAGCTCTTCGTTGATCACGGGGTTTGCAAGCGGAGTCAGTCGCACGACAGCTGAATCAACAGTTGGGCGCGGATTAAACGCGCCGGGCGGAACGTGCGCGAGCAGCTCAACTTCTGCCAGCGCAGTTACATTGACGGTGAGTGCACCATAAGCTTTCGCTCCGGGTGCGGCTGCAAGTCTTTCAGCCACCTCCTTCTGCACCAGATAGACCGCCAGCTCCGGGCGCGGGTTCCTGAGCGCATGAAAGATGATCGGCGTCGTGATGTAATACGGCACATTGCCAACAAGCTTGTACGGGCCGGTTGTAATATCCCCAAGCGGGATCCCAAGGATATCACCTGATATCACGCGGACGTTCGGCAGCGCGCTGTACCGCTCCTCCAGATATCCGGCGAGATCCCTGTCAAGTTCAACCGCTGTCAGTGAAGCTCTGCGTGCGACAAGCAGATCAGTAAGTGCTCCCCGACCGGGGCCAATTTCAATTACTGTCTGGCCCTGAATATCGCCGAGTGCATCTGCAATGACTGTAAGCACGCGAGTGTCGTGCAGAAAATTCTGTCCGAAACGCTTGCGGGGGCCAGGGAGCCGGGGCCGTGCGGGGCCAGTCATGCGCTATCAGCTTTGCGCTGGCGTGCGATCCACCACGAGCACAGTGATGTCATCCCGGAGTATGGTACCCATGGTGTGCCTGCCAACGGTCTCCATGATGCGATCCAGTACGGCAGTCGGTGGCACGTCGGGTCCGGCAGAACGCAGTATCTCAAGAATGGCGTCCTCGCCGAGTCGTGCGTTGCGCGTGTTACGCGCATCCGCGACTCCGTCTGTAAAGCAAACGAGCCGGAAACCCGGTCCCCACTCAAGTACATCGCCCGGAAGCGAAGCATCTGCGAAACCAATCGGCGGTGACTGTGCCAGAAGCCTGTTCAGTTCGCCGTCTGCGTTCTGCACAAAGACGTGTGGATGGCCAGCGTTCGAATAACTCAGGGTGCCACTTGCTTCGTCAATGATGCAGTAGCACATGGTAACGGACATCTCAGTTGATTCAAGTTCCGACAGCAGCGAACCCGCAACTGCGCTAAGTGTATCGGCAGGATCGTTGGCGGCGCGGATGTGAATTCCTGCCGCACTCAGTGCAAGCGCCATTACGAGCGCAGCCTGATATCCGTGCCCGGAGACATCGCCGATAAGTACGCCTGTACGCGCCGCATCGAGTCGAACGAACAGATAGAAGTCGCCGCCGACGCGCTCAGCGGGGATGATCCTTGCTGCGGCCCGCGCTTCAGGGCCAACAATGGATGGATCGGGGAGGAGTTTGAGCTGAAGATCATGTGCGAGCTGTACTTCGCGTTCAAACCGCTCGCGCTCCCGCGCCTCACGCATAAGAGCTGCATTATGCAGCGCATTACCGAACTGCGCAGCTATGGCTCCGACCAGCTTCTGATCGCCCGCAGTAAATGCCGGATCACCGTTTCGTCTGCCGAAGAGCATGACACCCAGTGGCGTCAGATCAGTGGGAAACTCGCGCGTGTTGTAGAGGAGCTGATCTCCTTCGCCGGCATCACCCTCGAGCGCAGTGTTCGGACGGTTGATTGCAACAGCAAGAATGGAATCGCAAAGCTCACCCAGCACCGGCTCGGAAACCGCAATCGGGCTGCTGCCGTTTGCCGTTTCAGTCTTGCCACTCCGGAATACCGAAGCCGCGAGATGCGCACTATCGTGTGTGGCGACTTCCGGATACTTGTGCCCACCAAGGCCATACGATGCAACCGGAGTCAGAGTTGCCGACGATCTGTCTGCCAACAGGCATGCAGCTGCATTCGCACCTATTGTGACCGAGAGTTCGCGGAGAAGGGTTTCCGCAACCACTTCGGCAGGGAGGTCATTTCCAAGCAGCCTGGCAACAACGTACAGCAGGCTGATCTCTTCGTAGCGTTCGGCGAGTTCGCGTATCGCACCGTCGCGTTCGCGCACCAGCTGCTGTGCAGCTTCAAGCGAGGAAGCGAGCAGTGCGACCAGGTCACTCATGCGCGCCTGAGCAGCAATCGTACTGTATGCCCGCGTCGGGGCGGAGGTGCTGCCATGTACTGAACTTCGTCCATCAGCGAACGCATAAGAAAAAGACCCCGCCCGTCTTCACGTTCGAGCCAGTCCGGGTCGCCCGGGCCGTTGCAGTTGCGGGTATGGTCGAAGCCGTCGCCTTCATCGCTGACACACAAAACAAGCTCGTGGCCGTTCAGCTGCATGTTCACCCGGACGTACCGGGAGCTGTCGCTGTTGTTGCCGCAAAGGATCGCATTGGACAGCGCTTCAGTGAGCGCAACAGGGATGTTGAGCCGGCACTGTCTCGCATCGAATCCGGCAGCACGGCTATACGCGACAACCTGCGCAACGATCCCGTCGATCTCTGCGACGTCCGAGGCAATCGCCCACTCGTGTGACGCACACTCCGCCATCAGAAACTCCTCCTGATTTCGCAGCGGCGCCCTGCTCACGACAGCTCTGCCCCACTCCGGGCTTCACTGCTTGAACTGTACAACCGGAACAACGAGTCGAGGCGTGTCAGTTCGAACAGGGCCACCATATCCTCATTTAACCCCGCCAACCTCAGTTCGGCTCCACTCTCACGCAGTCGCTTGCCGAGTGATACCAATGCACCGAGTCCGGAGCTGTCCACATAGGAGGTCCCGCTGAAGTCGATAATAATCATTCGGGCACCACCGGCAACCTCATCCAGCACCAGCTGCTTGAACTCCTGCCGGTTGGAAACCACGAGTTGTCCGTCGACCGATATGACGGTAACGGAATCCTGTTTTTCGACTTTGAATGCCATCGGGTTACTCCGGACGGGATGTGTCTGGCCTACTCAACGGTAGGAGCCTGAAGGGCGGTGATAGCCACTGCGTACACAATGTCGTCAACTGTGGCCCCCCGCGACAAGTCACTGCACGGAAGACGCAGCCCCTGAAGTATCGGCCCGATGGCCTCGGCGCCCCCCAGCCGCTGGACAAGCTTGTACGCGATGTTACCCGCATCAAGGGATGGGAATACAAGAACATTGGCACGCCCCCCAACCGCACTCCCCGGTGCTTTCCGGACTGCCACCGCATTGATAAGGGCCGTATCACCCTGAAACTCACCGTCGACTGAAAGCTCCGGAGTCGCGCTACGAACAAGCTGAACGGCCTCCCGCACCTTCGAAACCGACTCGCCCTCGGCACTGCCAAGTGTGCTGTAAGAAAGGAACGCCACTACAGGTGTATCCCCCACTATCCGCCTGCGATCCTCTGCAGCAGCGAGCGCAATGTCCGCGAGCTGACGTGCATCGGGGTACGGCACTACGGCGCAATCCGTGAATGTCAGGACCTCCGGGGCCTCACTGCGGAACGGTGCTGTCACCATGTAAAACGAAGACGACACCGTACTCACACCCGGTGCTGTACCGATCGTTTGAATGGCTGCCCTCAGCACTTCGGCCGTTGTGAAGCGCGCACCAGCCACACAACCGTCCGCCTCTCCCAATGCAACAAGAGAGTCGGCAAAATAGAGTGGGTCCAGTGCCAATTTTCTGGCAGCGTTTTCGGTCAGCCCTTTGGCCCGCCGGCGTTCCAGCAAATGCGCAACCACGCGTTCGTGCAGTGCGGCATCTCCTGTGTACAGCACCTCGACAGCTGTGCGTACCGGCAGTTCGCTGGCCGATGAAACCAGCACGGCCCTTGCTACACCGAGCCGGGCTGTTGCGTCTGCGGCCTCGAGGACGCGCGGGTCGTCGGACTCAGGGAGCAGGATCGTACGCCTTGTTGCCGACGCGCGCGAAACTACCGACTCAAGGAACGCTGCCGACAGCGCCTCGGATGCACTCACAAGACAACTCTCCCGGGTACGGTCAGACGCTGTGACCGAAGTGCCGCGCAAGGGCATCCCGCACAACAGGGTGCACAAGGCCGCTCACATCCCCGCCAAAGCGCGCAACTTCACGCACCATACTGGAGCTGATGTAAGTAGTGCCGAGTGACGGGGCCATGAAAAGCGTTTCCAGTTCGGAGTGAAGGTGCCGGTTCATAAGCGCCATCTGAAACTCATACTCGAAATCGCTGACTGCACGAAGCCCGCGGATGTTCACCGTAGCACCCACTTCGCGTGCGAAATCCACCAGGAGCCCGGAGAATGACCGTATCTGTATCCGCGGGTTGTCTCCCAGAGCTGCACGCAGAAAACCGATGCGCGCATCCACCGGGAACAGCGGTTGCTTGTTCACATTGTTGGCAACCGCGACTACTACGGTGTCGGTAAACGCAAGGACACGTCTTATCAGATCCTCGTGGCCGACGGTGACCGGATCAAATGAACCTGCGTAGAGGGCAACGCGCTGGCCCCGTGGTTCTGTTGTATTCATCGAAAGATGGTGATTGCAGTAGATCCGTAACGCCGGCGTTCTGCCCCGCCCGGGAGCACGACCGACTCAGCATGTTCAATACCCAGTATGTGCGCGAAGCTGCAATTAAGCCAGCACTCAGCGAGCCGGATTGCAAAGTCGCCAGCGTAGGGCGGGTCTGCAAATGCCACGTCATAGGCGCCAGCCGCGAGCCGGCCGGCAAATGTCAGCGCATCGGCACGGTGCACCGTGGCACTCTCTCCTGCGCCAACAGTATCCAGGTTGGACTGGATAACACGAAGCGAGTCCGCTCTGATATCAACAAAGTCGCACTCCTCAGCACCGCGCGACAGAGCCTCTATCCCCAGCGCGCCGCTGCCTGCAAACAGATC
Source organism: uncultured Gemmatimonadaceae bacterium (assembly GCA_964506655.1). GTDB lineage: Bacteria > Gemmatimonadota > Gemmatimonadetes > Gemmatimonadales > Gemmatimonadaceae > Gemmatimonas. The sequence goes on along the minus strand of CAZDMG010000058.1, from coordinate 9,266 downwards.
AAGAACCCGGGAACCGGGGAGACTTGTATGCACGATACTCATCCACGCTTCCCGGACCCGATCGGCAGTAGGGCGCACTTGTACACCTGGCAGCGTCTCAAGGCGACGTCCTTTCCAGCGCCCTGCAATTACCCGTGGCATCGCCAGCCCCGCCCTTCAGCGGCGGATATCGGAAAGTCGCAACTGCAATCTGGATACGCCACGGTATTCCTCGCGCTCCAGTTTGAAGGCAATACTGAACGGCTCGCCACTTGAAAGACCGGCAGCATGCGCGGCCATCCCCCACCCGACGGCTTCGATCGTGTCATCTCCGGTACCGAGAACGAGCTTAAGACCATCGTTCCCGATCTTGCGTGGCCTGGCGGCAATAGTCACACCCTCAGCGCTGAATACCGGTGCAGGATTTCCTATTCCGGCGGGCTCAAAGTGCCGGAGTACCTTTTCCAGCTCTTCATCAATCTGTGGGAGCGACAAGTCAAGATCGACACGCAACTCAGGTGTCAGGTCATCAACAGTGAGGCTGTTCCTTGCAATGGTATCGAAGCGTTCCGCAAATGCCGGAATGAGTGCCGCATCCATTGTGAGGCCAGCTGCAACGCGATGCCCGCCGAACCGCTGGAAAAGATCACTGCACCCGGTGAGCGCAGCATGCAGGTTGAAGCGGCTTATTGAACGCCCTGAACCCTTACCAACACCATCTTCGATTGCGACAAGCACGCAGGGGCGCGCAGTCTGTTCCACTATACGCGACGCGACTACGCCGATCACACCAGGATGCCACCCTTCCTTTGCAAGAACAAAGGCCCACCGATCGCTCATATCGGCAGACTCCACCATCCGCATGGCATCGCTGTACACCTGCCTGTCGATCCCCTGACGCTCTGCGTTGAGCTCCTCAAGGTCTCTTGCTATCGAATTGGCAGTGTGCTCATCGTCGGCTAAGAGCAACTCAAGCCCCAGCGACGCACTGCCGACACGGCCTGCAGCGTTGAGACGCGGAGCCAGTACGAAACCCACACGCCCCGCAGTCAGTTGCTTCCCTTCGAGGCGGGAGGAACGGATGAGTGCGCGCAAGCCGGGTTTATCAGTCTCTGCCAGCAACCTGAGTCCGTAACGCACCATTACGCGGTTCTCACCGGTAAGAGGTGCGACGTCTGCAACAGTTGCCAGCGCGACCAGATCCAGATGGCGCTGCGCTATGTTGCGCGTCACTCCCATTGCATCGCAGAGCGAAAGGGCCAGCTTATACGCTACGCCAGCTCCGGCGAGGTTTTTGTCTGCGGATGTGCAGCCGGGACGACGCGGGTTGCATATCGCGTAGGCATCCGGTAACGGGCCACCGGGCAAATGGTGATCTGTGATGATGACGTCAATGCCGCTCTGATTAAGTGCATTGACGGCGTCATGTGCACTCGTGCCACAGTCGCATGTAACTACAACTGTTGCACCTGCACGCTTTGCTGCTGCAACGCCTGCATTGCCCAGATCATATCCGTCGGTCAGTCGATCCGGTACAAAGGGAACGACGGACGCAGCACCAAGTGTGCGCAGTGTACGAACGAGCAACGCAGTGGAGCTCATGCCATCGACGTCGTAATCGCCGTGTACGAAAATTGTTTCGCCGCGCTTTATGGCAGATGCGATCCGGTCCGTGGCGCGCGGCAGGTCGTACAGCGACTCCGGTGCTTCCAGGTCTTCAAGCCTGGGCCTTAAGAAGCGCTTGGCAGCGACAGGGTCGGCATAGCCACGCGCTATCAGCAGTGTGCACACCGATTCGGGGAGCAGTAGTTCCTGTGTAAGCAACGCAACAACGGCCGGATCGGGTGGGTTTGCACGCACCCACCTGGCTTCCGGCCGCAGTATCCCTGTCCGGGCTCCGGGCTGTGGTGAACCGGATGCGGTCACGCCATTACGTCCCGTACGTGAACGCCATTACCCGGCAGCGCTCTCGTCGGCGTGTACTTCCGGAAGATACAACAGCACTCCGCACGCTTCACAGACATCGATCTGCTTACCGGATTGCATTGCCGGACGGCGCTGCATCGGGATTGCCGTATCGCAGTTTCCGCAGGTGAAGTTGCGCAGCGCAAATACTGCCCGTGTCCTGCGACGCGAGCTCACTCTGTTGTAACGGGACAGCAGCCCGGCAGGGATCACTGCAGCGGCCCTGTCCCGGATGCTCCGCATACTGCCTATCTGTTTGTCCAGCTCATCACTCTCTGCCTGAAGTGCAGCGCGTTCCTCCTGCTGCGATTCTTTCAGTGCTTCGAGAGCCCGGGCCGTGGCACTGTGTGCGGTCTGCAGATCAGCGAGCCTCCGCGCGAGCGACTCAAGTTCAGACTCTTCTTCGGTAAGGAGACGACGTGCAGCATCCACTTGCGCCTCCGCAGCAGATGCTTCTCTGACGCGCTGTGCGTTGTTGAGAATCTCCACGTTTCTTTCATGTTTCGCACGGTGCTCCTGTACCCTGCTCTCCAGCGTACGGTACCGGGCTGAGTCGGCAGCAACGCGGGCTGCCTGCGACGCCAGTTCCTCCTCCATCCGCGCCAGTGCATGGTTCAGCGATTCCAGGCGTGGAAGTATCCGCGCTTTCTGGCGTTCTATTTCACGTATCCGATCATCGTGCTCCTGAACGGCCAGCAATGCCTCGACGTCCGCTAACAAACTACCTCCTTATATCAGACAGGGAATTAAATCCCGGAATAACAGCGGTTCACTTTCTGCTTCTGTAGTTATAACAGAGTCAGCGCAAAGTGTACCCCGGACGATGTTTCTCAACGGCCTCAACTCTTCCGGATGTTGCGGATCGGGAGTAATGCCCGGAGCTCCTTCTCAAGTTCCATGCGTTCACGCAACAGCACATCCTGCTCCTCACGGGGAGCTCTCGCCAGCGCTTCCCGGATGGTCACAATGCGTTCCTCGATCGGGCGCGCCGTCAGTCGCGCAAATGTCAGCTCCAGGTCGGTGCCCTCCAAAGCGCCCGTTTCGCTGTTGATCAGCTCCTGATAGACCCGCGCTGCACCGTCTGACAGAGCCTCCGCCAACGTCCCTGGATCGTCCTCATCACCGGCCTGGAGCAAGGCAGTGAAGATCTCCCGGTAGACGCCATCCCGGAGATCACCCGCGCCAAAACGCTCGGCGAAACGCTCGACGACCGACTGGTCGGCCACCATCACCCGCAAGAGCGCGCGCTCAACCGGCTCCTCATGCCAACGGCTGACCGGAGCTGGGTTCGTACGCCACCCGTCACCCCGCCCTCTGGCACGTCCCTTACGCCGCGACTTCCACCCGTCCTGGCCCTGGTTGTCGCCAGCATGCGTACCGCCCGCTCCGTCCCATCCGTTGCCCGCGGGAGGAGGCGCACCGTCAGTGCGCTGCCAATCGCCGGCGCGCTGCACCTCCTGCGTTACGTGCCGTCCACCATAGCCAGCGTCGCCACGCTTAACCTCGGTCACAAGCGTCTCCTTATCGATGTGTGCAGCTTCGGACAGTCGCGTCAGATACAGGTCGCGCATTAACGGGTCAACTGCGGCCCGGATGGTGGGGATCAGTTTGTCGATCGCCGACCGCCGCCCTTTTATGTCGCCAAACCAACCGCGTCGCTCGATGATCTGAATCTGCCGGTCAAAGAGATCGATGGAGTCTGCGATCTGCGCTTCCAGCGCTTCGACGCCATGGCTCCGGATAAAGGAGTCGGGATCCTTGCCGTCGGCGCCCGGAGGAAGAGTTACAACCCGTACCTCAGCGCCATGCCGCAACAGTTCCCGCCCGGATCTGAAAGTGGCCTTGAGACCAGCTTCATCGTTGTCGTACAGCAGATACACGGAGCTCGAGTAACGCACAAGCAGCTGCGCCTGCTCATCTGTAAGGGCGGTACCCAGTGGCGCCACGACCTCCTCCAACCCGGAAAGCACCAGGCGGATGGCATCCATGTATCCCTCGACCACGATCGCGCGCTGAGCGCGGCGTATGGCGTTGCGTGCGCTATTCAGACCGTAGAGTGTCTGTCGTTTTCTGAATACCTCAGACTCAGGGCTGTTCAGGTACTTGGGCTGTTGGCTACCCAGTGCGCGCGCACCAAAGCCAACGTGATGCCCTGCCTCATCGACTATAGGGAACATTATCCTGTCCCGGAAGCGAATGCGCGGTGCGGCGTTGCTGTCGTCGTGAACCACAGTGAGGCCGGCCTCAAGCAATCGCTGGTCGTCGAAGCCCAGTGTGGCAAGGTAGGACCTGAGCGCGTTGGGGTCGGCCGGTGCATAGCCGATGCCAAATCGACCGGCTGCTTCGCTGTCTATATCGCGATCGGCGAGGTACCGCCTGGCTTCTACGGCTTGTGGACTCTCCTCCAGCTGCGACCGAAACCAGGCGGCAGCAGTAGCAAGCAGTTCCCAGTTCTTCTGGTTCGGATCAGGTGCCTGTGCGCGCGCCGGAATATCCACAACCTCAATACCGAAACGTTCACCCACGTACTTCACGGCCGACGGCCAGTCCATGCCGAACTTCTTTCGCACAAAGGTGAACACATCACCGCTTTCATGACATACAAAGCAGTGATAACTGTTGCGTTTCGTTGAGACTGAAAAGTTGGGGTCCTTGCCGTTATGAAAAGGACACGGCCCGCGCCAGTCCGATCCGGATCGTTTCAGCCGGACAGATTCGCCAATGAGCTGCACGATGTCAGCGCTCGCGCGCACGCGCTCAACGACATCGTCGGGGATCATTGTTTGTGGCTCCTGTTGGTTCAGCCGAGTTCGGCTACTGTGACACCGACACCACCTTCGTTCCAGGCGCCGAAGCGTTGTCCGGTGACACGCGTGTCTTTGCGCAGCATCTCACTTACGCGGGCCCGGAGTGCACCGGTTCCCTTGCCATGAATGATACGCACTTCCCGCAGATCTGCACGGATAGCAGCATCAATGGCCTGCGTGAGCCGCTCATCAACTTCTTCCACGCGGAAGCCACGGAGGTCGATTTCGCGGAGCGGCTCCTCTTCAGGGATATCACCGCGCAGCGATACTCTTACAGCGGGCGGGGGCGGTGGTGTCGTGAGTTCCAGTGCACTCAGCGGCACCGCGAGAGTCAGGCTGCCAACTACCACGCGGGCCTCTTTCCCCTTGACGCTCAGCACGCGGCCGGCCTTGCCCCCCAGTGTGCCAACCAGAACGCTGTCGCCGGCCGCGGGCGTCCGGGGTGATGAAGCAGTTGCGCCGGCAGTTGCACCGTCTCGTGCCCCCACAGAGGCGGACCCGTCGCGACTCTTCTTCGCGCGTTCCGACTTGAGCCTGGCGTGTTCGGTTCGCTTATCGGTTTCAGCGATCCCCGATTTCTGCAGTGCCGCAGCTTCTTCGAGCGTGCGGCGTGCATCGCGTGCTGCAGCGCCGAGTTGTTCGTCGGTATCGGCTGTGCCGGCATTCCCGCGGATAGTGGCGGCTGAAGCGCGCACACTTGCGATAGCGTCTTCAAGTGTCTGCCTTGCATCAAGGAGAAAGCGGCGCGCTTCCTGTCGCGCGTTCCGCTCGGCGGCCCGCTCATTCTCGCGCACCTTAGCCTCCCGGTCGGCAACGGTCGCGACTCGCGAGTTGACGCGTCGCTGCTCGATTTCGATGTTGCGCTCGCGTTCTGCAAGTGCCTCGCTCCGCGCTTCAATGTCTGAGAGCAGCACCGCCAGATCCTGTTCACCCTTCGGAAGCTGGCTTTCCGCGAGTTGCAGCACCTCTTCGGGAAGCTCCAGGCGGCGCGCGATGCTTATACCATAGCTCCGCCCTGGAACGCCTTTAAGCAGACGATACGTCGGTGCAAGCTTTTCGGCGTCGAACTGAAGCGAAGCGTTCACTACACCGGTGACGCGGGTTGCAAGCAATTTCAGTTGACCCAGATGCGTGGTGGCAACTGTAAGGGTATTGCGGTTGGTAAGCGTTTCGAGAATCGCGCCGCCGAGTGCTGCTCCTTCGACTGGGTCTGTGCCGGAGCCGAGCTCGTCGGCAAGCACAAGTGAATGCGATGTCGCGTTGGCGAGTATCTCACCCAGATTCTTAAGGTGTGCGCTGAAGGTGGAGAGACTTGCTTCTATGCTCTGCTCATCGCCGACATCTGCGAAGATGTTGTCAAACACGGGGAGTGTGCTCGTTGCACCTACCGGCACGGGGACACCACACTGCGCCTGAGCGGCAATAAGCCCGATGGCTTTCAGCAGTACTGTCTTACCGCCGGTATTGGGGCCAGACACGAGGAGTGTCCGTTCATGCGCGTGGAGCTCCAGATCGAACGGGACAACATCGATACCACCCGCAATGAGGAGCGGGTGGCGTCCGTCGGTAATGCGGAGCCCGTTGGCGGGTTCTGTGAAGCTTACCTCGCCGCACCTGGCGCGGATTGCGTATTCCGCTCTCGCGTAGAGTGAGTCCAGAAGTACAAGTGCATTGAACGCCTGCTGCATTTCAGCGTGGAACGGCCTGAGCAGATCTGTCAGTGTGCGGAGTACGCGTTCAATCTCGCGCAGTTCTTCGATTTCGAGTTCGCGCACGCGGTTCCCGAATTCGACCGCGGCCTGCGGTTCGATAAACAGCGTTGCGCCTGTGCCGGAGCTGTCGTGCACGATGCCGGTGACATGCGAGCGAGCTTCTCGTCGCACGGGGATAACCCAGCGTCCGTTGCGCATGGTGACAGACAGATCAGTTGTCTGGTAATGCGTTTCGAGGCGTTTCATTTCGCGCTCCAGAAGTCGGACGAGCTGTCCTTCAGTGGCGCGGAGTTCGCGTCTTATGCGTCTGAGTTCCGGCGATGCTTCGTCGCGCACCGAGGAATCGTCTGCAATGGATCGCCCGATAACCGATTCAGTCTGCTCTTTTGAGACGAGCGCGTCTGCGATGTCTTTCAGAAAGGCGATCGCGACCGCGGGCAGGCGCGGGTCTCTGAGCGCCTCCAGTGTACGTCGCGACGACCGGAGCAGAGCCGCCCCCTGCAGAAGTTCAGATGCGTTCCATGCGAGCCCTTCAATCCTCAGCCGCTGGAGCGGTTCACCAATATCGGGGATGTTCTGAGCGTTCCACCCGGACTCGGCCTGTATGAGCGAGCGAACAGCATTCACGCGTGCATGTTCGCGCTCGATGAGTGTCCGGTCGGTGAGCGGGGTGAGGTTCCTGACAGCATCGCTCCCCGGTTTGGATGCGGCATGTGAGGCCACATGCGCCAGGAGGCGATGCAGTTCGAGGATACCCAGTGCGTGCGCGTTCATCCCACCACCCTGCAACAGGATGGCACGGGGATCAAGCCTTTGCGAGCTCTTCCCGCGCCATCGCGTTAATTACGGAACCGTCGGCCTTGCCTTTGAACCTGGGCATAACCTTCGCCATTACTGCCCCGATGTTGGACGCACCGCCGGCAATGGCTTCGCGAACAGCTTCTCTTAAAACTTCCGGATCGACCTGTTCGGGGAGGTATGTCCCGAGTGCAGCGGCCTCTGCCAGTTCTTTGGCTGCGAGTTCGGCGCGCCCTGCCTTTTCGTACATCGCGACAGACTCACGCCGCTTCTTTATCCCTTTACGGACGACATCAACGACGTCCTCATCAGTGAGAGGGCGTCGGAGTTCAATTTCCCTGTTTTGCACTTCCGCGATCGTGACTCCGAGGAGGAGAACACGATCTTTGTCCTGTGCTTTTCGCGCTGTTACCTGGTCTGCCTTGAGCTTTGCGAGCAGTGGCGCGTCAGCAGTAGTCACGAGTGAGTCTCAGTGCTGCCGGGTGCGGCGGTTTTTGCGCACGGCAGCATTCATTTTGCGCTTGCGCCGCTCGGATGGCTTTTCATAATGCCGATGCTTGCGCAGGTCGCTGAGGATACCCGCCTTCTCGCACTTCTTCTTGAAACGCTTGAGGGCGCGCTCGAAATTCTCGTCCTCGTGAATGATTACTTCGGACAAACTGGATCTCTCCGTGTTACGAAAGTGGTGGAACTCCTGACGACTCCGGTCTGAGTATCGGCAGTCGTGGGATCCACGTGAAATAATAGATAGCCTTGAATTTTACCAGAATCATGGCTGCGGGTCAAGCGGAGGGGGGCGGGCGGGCTCCGGGCAGGTATCTACCCGGGTACCAGAGGTCCCAACCTCTTCATGGAACGTCCTGGGGTGCAACCACTGGAAAACTCCACTTTTCGCACACGCTGACCTACGGGGGGGATTACCACCCTACCCGCGCCCTCACCTTCCCCGATAATAAAACAACATCTCCTCCCCACTCGCCTCATCAACCTCCTTCCCAATAACGCGTCCCGCTCGCACCTGATACACACGAACACCTGCAGGAAGCCTGATCTCGCGCAAACTCCGACCCGATTCACCTAACTCCTGCAGCACAGTTGCAGTATCGCCAGGCGCGGAAACCAACACCCAGAGATTGTTGGTTTCCGCGTCGACAAATAATCCACGGAAGTATGGCAGCCGCTCCGCTATCGGCATCGCCGCCAGCATGCGTCGCATGCGCGCATAGTCACGCTCACTTCCCGGAAATTTTGTAGCCAACTCTTCGATCGCGGCTTTCTTGTTCGCAGCCGTCGGAACGCGCGCCGCACCACCTACACTGATTGTTCTACTGCCAGTGAACGTGCGTTGTGTGATTACCGGAGTATCGCCCGCACCGAAATAAACCCGACCTGGCGCGACTGCGATACGCAATGAAGCACCTAATGGTTTGCCTTCGTCCAACAATGTACCGCGAACAGTCAGTATTTCGGCATCACGTCGGGTTAACACAATCGTTCCCGTCAGATTCTGAACGGCGTCCTTACCCGGCAGCGCAGTCACCGTCGTGCCATCGCGCGCGCAATCCATTAACGCAACGGTCGCAGCTACTGGTGTCGACGTGCGAACGTACTCGCCGCTTGAGGTAAAAACACTTACTCGAGCCTGTGTCTGGTCGAATACGGATACCGTGTCGGGCGCGCATTCTCCAACCCAATGCAAACCCGTAAACTCGCCAGGCCCTTTGCCACTTCTACCGACACTCCGTTGATATCGTCCACTTGAACTAAAAAAGTGAAGCTTACGTTCGACGTCGTCTGCAACAACAAGTGTACCGCCAGTGAGCTGTACGGCTCCGGCTATACGACCTATAAAAACGTCAGACGGAAGCGTCGCCGGGTTGAATGCGACTTGTCGTGAACCCTGCGCGAAGCCAGGTAGAGGCACGAACAACAGCATGCCAACGGTGCAGGCCGTCGCGAAACGTGTTGGAAGTATTGAGATGCGTCGCTGAAGTTCGAGCATAGT
>CAZDMG010000057.1:0-15002 GCA_964506655.1 uncultured Gemmatimonadaceae bacterium | reverse complement strand
AGTCCGTACTTGAGTTTGACAGTGGAGCTTTGTCCGCCGATGGTGTTGGCGGAGCCGTGCAGCAGGTTGGCAGATGTAACGCCGCCAGCGAGTGCGCGGTAAACGTTGATCGCTGTCGGGTTGAGTACATCGTCGGTGCGCACCATGGATGTAACCGAAAGCGAACCTTCATTGATCGCATCGAGCATCATGTGCGAGTGCGCGTCAATGATCCCGGGCATGACGTACTTGCCTGTGGCGTCTATTACGACAGCACCTGCGGGCGCCTGGATGTTGGTACCTATCTGTGCGATCTTGCCGTCGCGTATGAGTATGTCGGTGTTTGCGAGATCGCCTTTGGTAACTGTCAGTACCGTGGCGTTCTTTATGAGCGTTACAGGTTTCTGCGTGGCTGCGCGCTGTGCCTGCGCGCTAAGCGCGTGGGGTGCAGCGATCGTGATGCACGCGAGAAGCGTCGCTGTGAGAAGGGTCGCTGTGACTGCAGTACGTAGCGGATTCATCGTAGCTCCGTGGCTAATGAATGTGCTGGATCTGTTCTTCATATTCATCACTCCGGCTGAAGGCTGCCGCCGCGTCCACCTGGCGCGGCTGGTCGTGTGCCGGCAAAGGTTCCGGGTTCATGTCCGACTATCTGCAGTCGTCCACTCATCCGGTTCCCCTGGACAGTACCAACGAAAGTGCCTTCCTCGGTGCCTTCGCGAAGTGTGATGGAGGCGATAAAGCGGAAGTTGCCATCGTTATCGATGGTACCGTCTCCCATTTCGCCTGAGCCGAGCATCCCCTGGTAGGTGCCTATGAGTCGTGCGCCTTCCTGTCGCATGGAGAGGGTGACCGAGCGGTCATCGCCTTCGATGCTGACGGTGAGGGTCCATGTGCCAGCGGCACTGGCGGCAGCTGTACCGGCGGCCATGGCAGCTCCGGCGCCCCGTCCACCGGCTCCGCCCGGTCCGGCACCGCGTCCGGCTGGTGCTCCGGTAGTGGCGATGTTGATGGGCTTGCCGTCGACAAAGAGCTGTGCGACGCGTCCGGTGCCGTTAAAGAGGTCGCCGCGGCTGATGGTGAGGTGTGCGATTTTCCCGGTTTCGATTGTGCCAAGCCGGTCGCTGACGCCGAGGATCTGGGCAGGGGTCAGTGTGAGGGCCCGGAGTGCCTGGTCGGCGGTGAGTCCGTTGTCGATGGCGCGATTGACGTTGGCAATGACCTCGCTCCAGCTGGTGCCCCCGGATTCGAATGCGAAGGGTACGCCGGCGGCGATAAGCTTGGCGGGCGCTTTGGGTGCCTCAACCCGCTCCCTGAGGACGCGGATCGGATCCGGATCGGCATCGGGCGACGGGGCAGAGGTTCGCCTGGGGAAGTTGAGCGACAGGAGCACCGCTGCGCCTTGAGCTTTAAGGAGCGGAGCTACTTCGGGTGCTTCCGCGCCGCCGGCGATAATGGGCTTGAGGTTGAATTCTTTGGCGATATTGAGTGCGCGTTCGATTTCGCGTTTATTGGACGCGAACATAACGACGGGCTGTGAGCCGTTAATTACGGGCTGCAGCGCTTCCAGGGACGGATCGAACTCCGGGCGTGCCATTCCGCGCGGGTTGCGCTGATATGCCGCTTTGATGTCGCGATAGTGTTGCGCATCCAGCAACTGCTGGCGAAGTGCTGAAAAGACACCCAGGAGGGAGTTCGGGTAGCCGCCGCCGCGGCCGGCTGAGAATCCGATGTGTTGCGCCACGGCTGGTTTGATGACCAGTGCGTTGACGTCGGTGCCGCCCAGGCTGATTATGGCCGACTGGCCACGGAAGATCCCGGTCGGGGAGGCTGTAAGCGCTGCGGTGAAGCCTGCGCTGTGGGCGCCGCTGAAGGCGTCCGGGGTGATATCCAGAAGCGAGACGACCGACACCTCAGGCTGGAGCCCGGGTGGGTAGTTGGAGTTGGGGGCACCCTGAGCGCTTTGTGCGCCGGCACCCCCGCCGCCACCACCGCGACCGGCTCCGCCACCGCCGCCGCCCTGGGAGGGGACGCCAAGCGAGCCGAAGGCGTCGATGAAGCCTGGATAGACGGTGTATCCGCTGCCATCTATAACGCGGGCGTCACCGGGGACCGCGACCGTGGCCCCGACGGCCGCTATCAGGCCATTCCGGATCACGATCGTGCCGCGCTCGATCGCTGGGCCGGAGACCGGCAGGATGCGAGCGTTGGTTATCGCGTAGGTCGATGGTACCGCGCTCTGTGAGCCGGCCGGTGCCGCGAATGCGAGTGAAAGGAAGGCCGCTCCAGCCCACAGGCGGAAGCGGTTGGTCAACAGTGCCATGTCAGTCTCCTGAACGTCCGGGGCAGTTGGAAGGATCCCTTGCTGATGGTGTAAAAATGCACAGTCAGTTGCCTTTTTGCGAGTCTTCCGCACATCCTACTACCATCACCTCCGGCAATACGTCGCTTATGACAGACGAGTTCAGGATCACCAGACGCTCCGCGATAAAGGCGGGGATCGCCGCACTGCTGGTGCCGGCGCCGCTCCTTCATGCCGCGACACAAAAACGGCTCCCCCTTATTGCCCGCGCAATTCCGTCCTCCGGTGAACTGGTCCCGGTGATCGGAATAGGTACCGCCCGCGGCTACTCGCAGGTCTCGCCCGACAACCTCACAATGCTAGCCCATGTCCTGCGCGAATTCACCTCACTCGGCGGTCGCATTATCGAAACCTCACCCGAATACGGTGACGCCGAATCGGTACTTGGGGAGATCATTGCACGGGAGGGGCTTCGCGATTCCCTGTTTCTGGCAGACACATTTGCCGTGGGAGCGGGCCGGATCGCGGCCGCGCAGCAGTTTGTCGAATCACTGCGGCGGTTGCGCTCCGACAAGATTGAACTGCTGCAGCTGCCGGTAAGTGCTGCGAATGCAGAGACGGTAGCGCTTGCACAGGAGCTCAAGGCAGAAGGGAAAGCGCGTTACGTCGGTGTGGTTGCTGTAGGTGCCGGCAATCATGATGCGCTCGAGACGCTTATCCGTACGGCGAAGCTGGATTTCGTGCAGGTGGATATGTCGGCAGAGGACCGGAGTGCAGCGAAGCGCATCCTTCCGGCAGCTGTTGACAATGGGGTGGCAGTAATGATCGACCATCCGTTCGGCCGCGGCGATCTTTTTGCGCACGTGCTGGGCAAGGCTCTCCCGTCGTGGGCAAAGGATATCGGTGCGCGCAGCTGGGCACAGATTTTCCTCAAGTATCTGGTAGCGCAGCCCGGGGTTACGGTGGTGGTGCCCGGTACAGAGCGGCTTGAGTATGTGGCCGACAATCTGGACGCAGGGCGGGGCAAGTTGCCGGACGCATCATTGCAGCGGCGGATCGAGGGCGTGGTGGCGTAACTCCGGGAAGTTGCTTCCAGGCGGCAGCGGTGTGCTAGCTTTAAGAAATGCCGGATATTGCCAGCAAACAGAAGAAGCCCCGTTACGATACAAAGCGCGCCTGGGGTGAAGCCCGCGCCCTGATCTGGAAGCACCGCAGGTCCGTTTCAATCGGACTTGTGTTGATGCTCATAAGCCGCGCGGCAGGGTTCGCCCTGCCGGCCAGCACCAAGTGGGTGATTGATGGGGTCCTGACCAAGGGAGACCATTCTCTGCTCCTGCCGATTGTGCTTGTGGTGGCGACAGCGACGATCGTTCAGTCGATAACCTCCTTTGCGCTTTCACAGGTGGTGAGTGTTGCCGCGCAGGAAGCGATAGCGAATCTGCGTGAGGAGGTGCAGGCGCATCTCGTAAGGTTGCCGGTGAGCTTTTTCAGCTCCACCAAGTCGGGTGTACTGATATCGCGTGTAATGAACGACCCCGAAGGGATCCGCAATCTGGTGGGCACAGGTTTGATCCAGCTTGCGGGCGGCGCAGTAGCAGGAGTTGCCGCACTTTCAGTTCTGTTGTGGATCAACTGGAAGATGACGCTTGTCACGGTTGTTTTTCTGGGAGTGTTCGCGGGCGGAATGTCGTACGCGTTTCGCAGACTGCGCCCGATTTTCCGCGAGCGGGGTGAGATCACTGCGCAGGTGACAGGGCGTCTTGCTGAAACGATCGGTGGTATCCGGCTGGTTAAGGTTTATACCGCCGAAGAGCGGGAGCGCGCGGTGTTCCATGATGGTGTGATGAGTCTGTTCCGGAACATCGCGAAGACGATCACCGGCACCTCTGCGGCCATGGCGCTTTCGACGACAGTGGTAGGCGCTGTGTATCTGATTGTATTGATTGTGGGTGGCCGGGATGTTCTCGCTGGCCGGATGACTGTTGGTGATCTCGTTATGTACGTCGCGTTTGTCGCACTGGTTGCAGCACCACTTGTGCAGGTTGCGAATATCGGTACGCAGCTCACGGAAGCCTTTGCGGGGCTCGACAGAATCCGTGAACTGCGTGATATGGCAACCGAGGATCACGGCGATGAAAGCAAGAGCATCCCTTCGGATATCGATGGCGAGGTGCGCTTCGAGAATGTGGTCTTTGAGTATGAAGAGGGAGTTCCGGTTCTGCGAGGTATTTCATTCACTGCGCCTCCCGGCACGACTACAGCGCTGGTGGGTTCCAGTGGATCCGGCAAGAGTACGCTGATATCGCTTATCATGGCGTTCGCATCTCCGAAGGAAGGAAAGATCCTGATAGATGGCGCAGATATCACGGGGCTCCGGTTGCGGGAATACCGCAGGAATCTGGGCGTTGTAATGCAGGACAACTTTCTTTTTGACGGCACGGTACGTGAGAACATCGCGTTTACCAGGCCTGGCGCAACGGAGACTGAGGTGCGCGAGGTCGCGATGATTGCGCACGCTGACGAGTTCATTGAAAAGTTTCCTGACCAGTACGACACCGTAGTAGGTGAGCGCGGTGTCAAGCTGTCGGGTGGACAGCGGCAGCGTATAGCAATTGCGCGCGCAATTCTTGCGGACCCGCGGATCCTGATTCTGGACGAGGCGACCTCATCGCTTGATTCGGAAAGCGAGCAGCTGATTCAGGAAGGGCTGAAGAGGCTCCGGGCAGGGCGCACTGTGTTTGTCATTGCGCACAGACTGTCGACAATTACGAGTGCCGACCAGATCCTCGTACTGGAGCAAGGTGAGATAGTTGAGCGCGGTACGCATCGCGAGCTGCTTGCGCACAACGGCCGTTACCGCGAGTTGTACGATCGGCAGTACCGCTTTGAAAGCGATCAGTTCATCAACCCGGGCGAAGACTTTACAGGTGGTGAGCCAGACAGTTACCGACCTGTTCCTGCGGGAGAATGAGCGCAGGCTCCGGGCGGTACGCTGTACCTGGCGGACGCCATTCGGCTGAGACTGTTATTGAGCGTAGCCGTTTTCTGTGCACGATAGACAGAGCGTCGTCTGTGAGTGATGCACAGAAGTTTGTGAAGGAGATCAGTGCGAGGTATTCGGATGCCACGCACAACTGCTGGGCGTATGTGGTGGGTGAGCCGGGGAATACCGGGCAGATCGGTATGAGCGACGACGGCGAACCGCATGGCACAGCGGGCCGTCCGATGCTTACCGTGCTTCTTCACTCCGGGGTTGGTGATATCGCTGCTGTGGTAACCCGTTGGTTCGGTGGCACGAAGCTGGGGACGGGTGGGCTTGTAAAGGCGTACAGCGGGTCAGTGCAGAGCGCGCTGGCTGAAATGCCCCGTGGCCTTCATCTGCAACTCACTGAAGGCAGGATGCGTATCAGTTACGGAGATCTTGCGACTGTGCGGCAGCTGTACACTGCGCACGAAGTTGAAGTGACCAGCGAAGAGTATGGCGTGGATGTAGTGCTGACTGTAAGGCTGCCGGTGGAGCAGTGTGCGTTGTTCGACAGCGCCGTGCAGGATGCAACGAGAGGTCAGTCGCGTCTCGCGACACCAGAGGAGAAGGAATGAAGAATCGGTTTCGTGTACTGATATCCGGTGTTGTAGTGATCCTGTCAGCCGCTTGTTCAGCCGGCGGTGGCAGCGACGCCGACAATGCCGCTCATGAGGCTGTGTTTCAACAGCATCCGGTCGAATCGGAACTTGCTGCTGAACTGCCGGCAGCGCCGGAGAGTCTCAGCACTGTTGCGGCCTCGGTACTCAACGCCTTTCTTGCCGCATCGCGTGAAGACTCGCCATCGGCCGGTGACTTGGATTCACTCACTGACTGCGACGACGGCGGCAGTGCAGCGTATTTCCCTGCGCTTATGCTTGCGACCTGGTCGCTTGAACCATTTCAGATGCGAGGCGACACTGTTATCGCGCGCGCACTTGTAACCACTGTAGCAGAGCAGGATGTGGACAGGCGGAGCGGAGGTTTTACGGCCCGTCAGCGTATCCGTTCAGATCTGCTGGAGTGGGATGTGTATCAGACCGACGATGGTCGCTGGGTGGTTTGCAATGGCATGCGCTTCGGGTATGCCGGCGCAGATTCACTTACAGTCTGGCGTCCGGACAGCACCAGCTACCTCACCGCCCGTGCGCTGGCGGACTCACTTATCAGTGCAGACCGAACGCGCATGCGTTGAGCAGGCAACAGCAGCTATTCACTCGCCGTTCTTTACTCGTTCGTTTACTCGCCCGATTCTCTCACCCCACCTCATTTCCCCGCCTGTAACAACGGAACCATCATGCACAGGTTAATAATCGCGACACTTTCTGCAGCGCTTGTTGCGTTGCCGTATTCAGCGAGCCGACTTGAGGCGCAGCAAACGCCTCCTGTACTCGTTAAACGCACGCCGGCCACATGGACTGTTCCTGGCGACGCATACTATCCACCGGCTGCGGGAGCAGTGTGGCAGCATCGTTCGCCAGCGCAGGCCGGTATGGATTCGGCGCAGCTGTGGAGTGCGATTGAGTTTGCTGTTGGTGCGGAGAGTCGTGCACCTCGCGATCTGGAGGTGGCGCACTATCAGACATTCGGCAGGGAGCCATTTGGATTCGCTGTCGGGCCATTCAAAACGCGTGGTGACCCAACGGGTGTGATAATCCGGGGTGGTTACATAGTGGCTGAATGGGGTGAGCCCGACCGGGTGGATATGACGTTCAGCGTCACCAAGAGTTTTCTGTCAACGGTAGTTGCGGTGGCGTATGATGCTGGACTGATCCGGAGTGTGCATGACACCGTGTCGCGCTATATGGCACCGATCCAGCTGGCGGCAGCGCCGGCGGCCGGTCTGGGGCGAGACACACCTGGTGAGGACCGCTGGATCCGGCCATTCGATGGTGCTCACAACTCCAGGCTCACATGGGATGACATGCTCCGTCAGGTAAGCGACTGGGAAGGTACGCTGTGGGGGAAGCCTGAATGGGCCGATCGGCCGACGGGCCAGCCGGCCACATGGATCGGAAGGGAGCGGGTGGAGCCTGGCACTGTCTACGAATACAACGACGTGCGTGTGAACGCGCTCGCGCTTGCAGCGCTGAATGTGCTGCGCAGGCCGCTTCCCGAAGTGCTTAAGGAGAAGGTGATGGACCCGATCGGTGCATCGCCGATGTGGCGCTGGTATGGATATGACAACTCGTGGGTAATAATTGACGGCCAGTATATGCAGGCTGTTGGTGGTGGCGGTCACTGGGGTGGCGGGATGTTCATCAGTGCGCACGATATGGCCCGTTTCGGGCTGCTTACTCTCAGGCGCGGCCGGTGGGGTGACAAGCAGATTATTTCGGAACGGTGGGTGGAGCAGGCACTGACACCCACTCCGGCGCAACCGACCTATGGTTTCATGAACTGGTTCCTCAACACGGACAAGAGCTACTATTCCAATGCTCCTGCACGGGCATTCGTGCACCTCGGCAATGGTACCAATGTCATTTATGTAGATCCGGACAACGACATCGTTGCGGTTGTGCGCTGGATAGAGAACAATCGGGTAAACGATTTCGTCGGTAGGATGCTGACCGCTGTGAAAGGGCCGGCACCACGGGCAACGAAGCAGGGTTCGTGAATTTCAGTATCGTATCGCTATTGTATCACTTCAACAGGAGAAGGTATGTCAGCATTTGAATCGTATGTACGCACGCTGGGGCAGGAGATAGCACGGACGGAGCGTCTCGTTGATGAGTTCCCGGTAGCAGAGATCGGGTTCCGGCCGCATGAGCGATCCAGCGATGCACAGCGGCTGCTGTGGACTTTCGCAGTTGAGGCGCGCATGGTGCAGCTCGCTACTACCGAAGGCGCAAGCCTTGCCAATGCAATGGTAGCAGCGCCTGGCAGTGCAGACGAGCTCATTGCCGGTATCAAGGAGAACCATCGCTTGCTCCTGAATCATCTGAAGAGTCTGGAAGAAGGGAATATCCCTGCCACCGTACAGTTTATGACTGGCCCCGGTAAGTACGCCGATATACCGATCATGGATTTCCTGTGGATGATGTTGTTCGATCACATTCATCATCGCGGTCAGCTTTCGGTGTATGTGCGCATGACCGGTGGTCGCGTCCCATCGATTTACGGGCCGTCGGCAGACGAGAAGTGGAACTGAGTGCAACGGCTGATGAAACGTCTGATTCTGTCGGCACAGCTGTTTGTGCTGCTCGCTGCGGGCACTGCTGACGCGCAGATTGCCAACAACTTCCGGATAGTCCCGCCTGTTCAGCGTCCGCTATATATCATGCAGTTCGGAGCGGACAGTGCGTCGTACGGGCTGTTCCAGCGCCTGCTTGGCGATACAGTTGTGTATATGGGGTTGGCAGGCAGAGGCCGCGGTCAGCTCACCGAGATGCAACTGCCGCTGGTGACTGTTTCACGCATCGAAATGGCGCAGCTTACCAACTGGAAGGCGGCGTCGCAGCGCGGGGCAATCTTTGGTGGGATCTCCGGGGTTGCCATAGGTGGAGTAGCTTCCAAGGCAGCAGGGGGCAACCCAGGTGTTCCCGCGATACTCGGTGGTGTTATCGGCGCCGGTCTGGGTCATTTGCTTGGGTCGAGGTCAACAAAGGGGCGCGTTACCTGCTGGCACTCGATCTATCAGCGGAGCGATCCCGATTCGACGCGCCTTAAAGAGCTGAGGCGATTGCGCAGTGACGAACCGCTTTGTGAAGCGATCGGGATCAGGTGAGGCATAGGTGAGGTACGGGTGAAATGCGGGTGAGAAACGAATGACCTTGCAGATGAGGTGCAGATAGAGTGCAGGTGAAGCGCTGTTGTACACGGTTGTTTATAGTGGCGACAGCGCTGCTCGTTTCCGGTGCATGCAACCGGAGTGCAGCACCTGGTGCACCCAAGGCTGAGGCGCCGACTCAGGGTGGCCGCGTGCTGGTCGTTGCGAATGAGCGGAGTCAGGATGGGCTCGATATCGCGAGCTACTACATGCGCCAGCGCGAAGTGCCTGCAACCAATCTGGTGACAGTCGATGTGCCCGTCGATGATGAGATCGGCGAGATTGATTTCATCCGCCGGATTCAGTCTCCGATACGCGCTGCGCTCGACCGGTTGCCGCAGAGAATCGACTTTATTGTTCTGACAAAGGGGATTCCGCTTCGGCTTCAGAACAAGCGCGGCTACAGTGTCGATGCGCACGTGGCGGGGATGCGTCTTTCCATACCGCCTATGGTAGGATACGACAGCCTCTGGATTACGCGCTACCGGAATCCGTACTTTGCAGCCACCGAGCCGTTCAACAGCGAGCGTTACAACATGTATCTGGTAACGCGACTCGACTGCCGCGATACCGACGATTGTTTTGCACTGATAGACCGGTCATTGGCTGCGAGGCCCGTGCGCGGGCCATTCTTCTTTGACGCCATGCGACCGGTACGGAACCAGCAGCCAGATGGATACGGGTACATGGATCTGTCGCTGCATCGCGCGTATCGCAGGCTTAAGACGATCGGCGCTGATGTATTCATTGATTCGTCCAGTTCGTTTGTGGCGCCCGGGTTTCCGCTTGCTGGGTACGCCAGCTGGGGGAGCAACGACAGTCGTTTCGATGAGGGAGCATGGCATCGCCTCAGGTTCCTCCCCGGTGCAATCGCTGAAACGTTTGTGTCCACAAGTGCACGGACATTCAGGCCGGTTACAGAAGGGCAGAGTGTTATCTCTGATCTCATAGCGCAGGGTGTAACCGGTGTGAAGGGGTATGTGAGCGAACCCTATACAACCGCTCTTGCAGACCCGGAAATCCTGTTCGACCGCTACGTGCACGGTTTCACACTCGCGGAATCGTTCTACGCGGCGTCACGGATGGTGCTGTGGAAGGATGTTGTGGTTGGCGACCCGCTGTGCGCGCCTTATGGGCAGTTCTCTGTATCTCCTGGCGGCAAAGCGGAAAGCAGATAACAGCGTCTGCAGGCGTTACTGTTACACGTCACGTTACCGGGGAAGTTTATAACACACGACGGCGCTTGTTTACCGCCGTTACATACACTACATATCGCGCCGCTTGCGTGGCAGCAGCTCGACGGCCGGCAGCTCACCAAAGAGATCGTACGATCGGAGCGATGCCTCAACGGATGTGAGCAGTTTCTCAAGTTCTTTGCGTGCCTTGTTGACAGAGCCACGGTAGAACACGCGGGAAGACCAGACTCCAAGTGCACCGCCCGCCGCGATCCCGCCGAGTATCGGAAGTCCGGTCAGTGCTGCAGCGACGAGAGCCAGCTTTCCTGCTGCGACAGCTGCGAGCGCACCTGTTCCGCCGGCCAGCGCCGCTGCATAAATGCTGTAGCCGACGAAATTGGCATTCCGGCCGCGTCGCAGATCAACTTCTGCTGTGATTTCAGAGCTTCCGGGTTCGTCCGGCATGGGTGAAATCCGGACATGCAGTTCCTTCGCAGCCACCATGTACCGCGTCATCATGAAGCGGTAATCGTCGTAGCTTTGTTCCGGAATCGAAAAAACTATTGTTCCACCGGCCAGTGGCTCGCCGCCGGTTGTGCCGAGCAGCTCCATTCTGTAGGGATCGGAACGGAGTGTGCGACCGGTTGCGAGCAGTACCGTTCGCGGGTGATACGGCATTTTGCGTGTAACGGTGATGCGCGGCCGTTCGCGATCGAGCATCAGAGCAGCGAGCTGCGCTTTAACACCCACAGGTTCAATCGCGCTATCTGCTGCGTTCTGCTTTGCGTCCTTCAACTCTGCAAGCGCGAGCGCTACATACTTACGTGAGATCCCGGCTTCGAGTGCGGCGTCCTCCACATCGCGCAGGCTGTACGAGTCGGTAGGTGCGAGAACAGGTGCTTCGGCAGATGCGAGCCTGGCGATAGATCCGGTAGCGGCGCTCTGGGTCCGCCCGGATTCGCCAGAGCGGAGGCTTTCATGTTGTTTGGCTCCGGTCGCACCAGGCGGTAAAGCGGCTTCCCCGCTTGCTGGCCTGTCTGTTGCTTTGGCTTCCTCCTGCTGTGACGCCGTCACCGCCTGCAACTCAGCTGCGCGCTGCCACACGGCCATTGCTTCATCGCCGGAAATGAATGTACTCCGGTACGCACTGTCCTCTGCGGCACCGGCCGCTGTTTCGGCTGCTTTGCCGAGTGCAGCTGCAAACTCTTCGCAGCTACCGAAGCGGAGTTCGCGGTCGCGCGACAGCGAGCGGTCTATAACGAGAGCGAGAGTTGCAGGTACGTGTGGTGCAACTTCGCCAAGCGGTGGTGCATTCCGCGTAGCGATTGCCACGAGAACGCCCTGTGCATTGGCAGCATCGAAGGGGAAGTGACCGCTGAGTGCTACGAAAGCAACGCACCCCAGCATATAGAGGTCACTGCGCCCATCGAGTTCGCTCCCCTGTGCCTGTTCCGGGCTCATGTAGTGCACAGTGCCCAGGATGTTACCGTCGGCTGTGAGTGAGCTGGCTGCTTCTGTGCGGGCGATACCGAAATCGGTTACGAGTGCGCGTCCGGTATTCGCCTCAATAAGGATATTCTCCGGCTTGATATCGCGATGGATAATGCCGCGTGCGTGCGCATAGGCGAGAGCCCATGCAACATCGCGCGCTACGCGTATTACTTCGTCTGCATTAAGGACACCGCGGGCTCGCATGCGGGCTGCCAGCGTATCGCCGGCAATGTACTCCATGGCAAAGAATGCAAAGCCTCCGATTTCATCGGCGCGGTACACCGGTACGATATTCGGATGCGACAGCTTTGCTGCCATGCGTGCTTCCCGCAGAAATCGTTCGCGCGCGGACTCATGGCGGGCAAGTTCAGGGGGGAGGACTTTAAGTGCCACCTGCCGGTCGAGTCGTTCGTCCCGTGCAAGGAACACGACTCCCATTCCGCCCCGTCCGATCTCGCGCTCAATGGCGTACTGTCCACTGAGCGCGAGTGTGAGATCCTTAAGCCAGTTTTGCACGGAGCGTACGTGCAGCAGTGACCATAGCCGTGAGCGCCGGCGTTACCTCTTCCCACTTCCGTGTCTTCAGACCACAGTCGGGGTTTACCCAGAGGCGCTTTACATCGAGTACCCTTGCGGCGCGGTCAAGGAGGTCCAGCATCTCTTCCCCGGTCGGAATGCGCGGCGAATGGATGTCATAGACGCCAGGTCCGATGGCGTTCGGATAGCGGTACGTCACAAACGCATCCAGCAACTCCATCCGTGAACGCGAAGTCTCCATGGAGATCACATCGGCGTCCATCGCCGCGACTGCATCGATGATGTTGTTGAATTCTGCGTAGCACATATGCGTGTGGATCTGCGTTTCATCCCGCACTCCGGAGGCGGCAAGCTGGAATGCCTTGACGGCCCAGCGCAGATATTCCGCGTGTTCGGTGGTGCGAAGCGGGAGCCCTTCCCGCAGTGCAGGCTCGTCGATCTGTATGACACGGAGTCCGTTGCGCTCGAGATCCAGCACTTCGTCACGGATGGCGAGTGCAATCTGGTTACAGGTGGTTTCAAGGGGCTGATCATCGCGCACAAACGACCACTCCAGGATTGTAACAGGGCCGGTAAGCATCCCTTTCATAGGGTGCTTTGTAAGAGACTGCGCATAGACCGACCACTCCACTGTCATCGGTACCGGTCTTGAAACGTCGCCGAAGATTATGGGTGGTTTCACGCATCTGGAGCCGTAACTTTGCACCCACCCGTTGCGCGTGAATGCAAAACCTTCGAGCTGTTCACCGAAGTACTCGACCATATCGTTGCGTTCAAACTCGCCGTGTACAAGCACGTCCAGCCCGATTTCTTCCTGAACCATTACCGCGTTCTGGATTTCACCGCGGAGAAAGTCATTGTACTCGTGATCGCTGAGTTCACCCTTTCTGTGGAGCGCACGGATCTGCCGGACTGTGGAAGTCTGCGGAAAAGATCCTATGGTAGTAGTGGGGAAGAGAGGCAGCCCAAGTGACTTCTGTGTTTCGTACCTTGTGCCGAACGGCGACTTGCGCTGTCTGTCAGCGTCGGTGATACCGGCAATACGGCTCGCTACATTGGGGTTATGGATCCGGGTGGAGCTGCGGCGGCTTTCAACGCAGGCGCGGCTTGCGGCCCAGAGCGGCGACGGTGTGGAGTTGCTTTCATAGCTGCTGGTATCACACAGCGCTGCAACTTCATCCAGTTTTTCAGTTGCAAAGGCAAGCCACGACTTTATTTCGCTGTCCAGTGCAGTCTCTTCACTGAGTGACACGGGTACGTGCAGCAGTGAACAGGACGGTGCCACCTGAATATTCTCTTCGCCAACCTTTGCAAGTGCTCGCTTGATAAGAGACGCTGCACGGTCGAGGTTTGCTTTCCAGATGTTTCTGCCGTCAACGACGCCGAGCGAGAGAACCTTGTCACGTCCGATACGATTAAGGACATCATCGATCTGCCCGGGCGCACGGACCAGATCGATGTGCAGCCCTGCAACTGGCAACTGCGTTGCAGTTTTGAGGTTATCCCCCAGTCCGCCGAAATAAGTTGCGAGCATGATGCGTGGAGCGGCGGGAGCATGCAGCGCTTCGTAGGCCTTTGTGTACAACTCCGATACACCTTTCGGCAGATCAGTTACAAGGCATGGTTCATCCAACTGCACCCAGTCGGCGCCAGCGGACGCGAGCTGTGCGAGCAGATCGCGATAGACCGGGATAAGCTGATCGAGCAGTACTTCCAGTGTGGCTCCGCCGCTGGTTTTACCAAGGAGGAGGAACGACAAGGGGCCAAGGATTACCGGGCGGGTGGTGATACCGGCCAGCTTAGCTTCAAGAAATTCATCTACGGGCTTCGCGGAGTTAAGAACAAAGCGGGTATTGTCTGTGAATTCAGGAACGATGTAGTGGTAGTTGGTATCGAACCACTTTGTCATTTCCATGGCGGAAAGGTCGAGCGTATCATCCTGCCGGCCTCGTGCCATCGCGAAATAGAGATCCAGGTCGCGTTCCCGGAGAGGCGCATACCGTTCAGGTATCGCGCCAACCAGGATGGCGGTGTCCAGCACGTGGTCGTACCACGAGAAGTCGTTGCTGGGTATGCAATTGATCCCTGCATCACGCTGCAGCTTCCAGTGCCGGAGCCTGAGCTCACGGGAGGTTGCGTGCAGTCTGGCTGCGTCGGTGTCGTCCGCCCAGTAGGACTCCAGCGCCCGCTTGAGTTCACGGTGCAGGCCAATCCGGGGGAACCCAAGGCCAGCTGATCTCAACATGTCATCTCCAGGTAATATTTGTCTTTACAATCAATATCAGGTGCTGGCCTCTGTCATGCCCGGATACCTGCCAATAGGCGACGGAGCCCCCGAAGGCTCGTTCGCGGTACCGAAGTGCGGCGACCGGCAGCATGCTCAAGGTCCACCCGTGGCGGGCTGGATCTTCCCTTACGGGGCAGGAAGCTGCAACTTTAACAGATAGCCCCTTTCTGCCCGGATTGACGCAGCTGCAATCAGGCACCAACGCCCGCCTTACCAATGCCGCCGCTTCGAAGCTACCAGACAGAAAAGAACCGCGACCCCAGAGAGGTACTGCCATGAAAACACTGACAGCCCGCATAGCAGCGCTTGGCGTTGCTGTTGCAATTGCAGGGTCCGTTGCCCTTGCACAGATCTACTCCAAAGACGCCTCCGGTACATGGATGATGAGTACCGCATCACCTATGGGTACTGTGGCATCAACACTCTATCTCAAACAGGAA
>CAZDMG010000056.1:0-15169 GCA_964506655.1 uncultured Gemmatimonadaceae bacterium | reverse complement strand
AACCGATGCCGCCGAAAAGGAAGCACACGCACTCGGCGATGAATACGTCTCCACTGAACACTTCCTGCTCGCACTCTCCGCTGGTAAGGGCACCGACAGCATGCGGTTGCTCACCGAAGCCGGAATCAATCGCGACGAACTGCTGGAATCACTGCGACTTGTAAGAGGCACACACCAGGTAACCGGTCAGAACCCGGAACAGCAGTACCAGGCGCTTCAGCGCTACACCCGCGACCTTACCGATGCCGCACGCAAGGGAAAACTGGATCCGGTTATAGGACGGGATGAAGAGATCCGTCGTGTAATTCAGGTGCTCTCACGCCGCACCAAGAACAATCCTGTGCTTATCGGTGAACCGGGGGTCGGCAAAACAGCAATCGCCGAAGGGCTGGCGCAGCGCATTATAAGCGGTGATGTCCCGGAAGGGCTGCGCAACAAGCGACTCGTTTCCCTGGACCTGGGCTCGCTCATAGCGGGCGCCAAGTATCGCGGTGAATTCGAAGAGCGCCTCAAGGCAGTGCTTAAGGAGATCACCGATGCAGAAGGACTTTACATCGTCTTCATCGACGAAATGCATACACTTGTTGGTGCCGGCAAAGCCGAAGGGAGCATGGACGCAGGCAACATGCTCAAGCCCATGCTGGCGCGCGGTGAACTGCGTGTAGTAGGTGCCACCACTCTCGACGAATATCGGCAGCATGTTGAAAAGGACGCTGCGCTTGAGCGTCGCTTCCAGCCTGTTTTTGTCGGTGAACCAAGCGTTGAAAACACTATAGCCATCTTGCGCGGCCTCAAGGAGCGCTACGAGGCTCACCACGGTGTGCGCATCACCGACGGCGCAGTCGTTGCCGCAGCCACACTGTCGCACCGTTACATAGGAGACAGGTTTCTCCCCGACAAGGCCATTGATCTCATCGATGAAGCTGCATCGCGTTTGCGCATAGAGATCGACTCTGTGCCACAGGAGATCGACGAAGTCGAGCGCCGCATAGTGCAACTGGAAATCGAACGTCAGGCGTTGCTCAAGGAAGCAGACGCGGCATCTGCTGAACGACGCTCTGTTATCGAGCGCGATCTGGCTGAAGGCAGGGAACAGGTGGCTGGCATGCGCGCGCAGTGGCAGCAGGAGAAAGAGACACTTGGCTCAGTCGGGCGCATCAAGCAGGAGATTGAGCAGGCCCGCTTCGAAGCCGAGAAGGCAACGCGGTCCGGTGATCTCAACAAAGCCGCGGAGATTACCTACGGCACAATTCCGGCACTTGAAAGGGAGATGAAGGAGACGGAAACCCGCCTCGCAAGCGCGGATGGACGTCCTCAGTTCCTCAAGGAAGAAGTCGGTGCTGATGATGTGGCCGAAGTTGTAGCGCGCTGGACGGGCATTCCGGTGTCCCGCATGCTTGAGTCTGAGCGTGAACGTCTTCCAAAACTCGAAGATGTGCTTGCAACGCGTGTCATCGGGCAGTCGGAAGCAGTGAGTGCTGTAGCAGACGCAGTGCGTCGTTCGCGCGCCGGGTTGCAGGACCCTAACCGTCCGATCGGTTCATTTATTTTCCTTGGCCCAACGGGTGTGGGAAAGACAGAGACAGCGCGTGCACTTGCTGAATTTCTTTTCGATGACGAGCAGGCAATGGTGCGGATCGACATGTCTGAGTACATGGAGAAGCACGCGGTAGCCCGTCTTATCGGTGCGCCTCCGGGTTACGTCGGCTATGAAGAGGGTGGACAGCTCACAGAAGCCGTGCGTCGCCGCCCGTATTCGGTGATCCTTTTCGATGAGATTGAGAAGGCGCATCCGGATGTGTTCAACATTCTGCTGCAGCTGCTGGACGATGGCAGGCTTACCGACTCGCAGGGGCGTACTGTCGATTTCCGGAACGCGGTTGTCATCATGACATCGAATGTCGGGAGCACGTTGATTCTGGAGCGCGGCAGCGATCCGGATAAGTGGTCGGGGATCGAATCGGATGTGCTGCAGCTGCTGCGAGGTGTATTCAAACCGGAGTTTCTCAACCGTGTTGACGACATCGTTGTTTTCCACCCGCTTGGCCGCGCCGAGATCGACCGGATAGTGGACATACAGCTGGGCAAGCTTCGCGGCTTGTTGGCAGAGCGGAAGTTGTCGCTAGAGCTCACAGAGGGTGCGCGCCGTGCATTGGGTGATGCTGGATATGACCCGGCATTTGGCGCCAGGCCGCTAAAGCGGGCGATACAGCGGATGCTTCAGAACCCGCTGGCGCTGGCGGTCCTGGAGGGTGACTACCGGGAGGGGGATGTGATCGTGGCCGATACCGGTACGGGCGATGGTCTGACGTTCCACACGAAACACGGTGCCTGACGCTGCCGGCGAGTCCGACATGCCAGGGATGGGGCGGCGCTTACCTTCGCGGGAGGGGTCGCTTCTTGCTGAATGGATGTCGCTGGCACTGGAGGAGGCCCGTGAGGCTGGCCGAAAGAATGAGGTGCCGGTTGGTGCAGTGATTGTGGACAGAGAGAGGGTGATTGCCCGTGCCCACAACGAAATGGTGGGGCGGGGCGACCCAACGGCGCACGCCGAGCGGCTGGTTATTGAAGCTGCCCGGGGTGCGCTTCATGCGTCTGGCCAGGACGACTCTGGGTATCTGTCTGGGCTGACGCTGGTGGTGACGCTGGAGCCGTGTGCGATGTGTGCGGGTGCGATAGTGTTGTCGCGGGTGGGCCGGCTGGTGTTCGGTGCCTGGGATGAGAAGGCTGGGATGTGCGGTTCTGTGGGTGACATAGTGCGTCATCCGCGGTTGAACCATCGTCCAGAGGTGGTGGGTGGGGTGATGGCTAAGGAATCGGCTGAGCTGCTGCGGGATTTCTTTGCAGAGCGTCGTGGTGGGTGAATGCTGTGCCTTTCCTGTGATTGATGCAGCTGATTTTCCAGCTCTTAATTGCCCCGCTACGTCGTCTCGTTTAGGTTGTTGGCTTGGCTCGTGGCGCGTCTGCCTCTGTAGCTGAGTGTCCGTCAGGACAGGTGGCAGAGTGGTTGAATGCACCGGTCTCGAAAACCGGCATACCGGCAACGGTATCGAGAGTTCGAATCTCTCCCTGTCCGTAGTCTTTGCTGCTGTCGGGGCGGTGGGTTTGCTCGGATATTGGCCGCCGGCTGGTCGCGGGCAAAGATGCGTGTTTTATGCCGCAGCAAGAGGATAACTCCTGCGTTGTAAGGATGGGTGGCCGAGTGGTTGAAGGCGCACGCCTGGAAAGTGTGTTTAGGTCAAAAGCCTAACGTGGGTTCGAATCCCACCCCATCCGTGGAGCCCCGTCAGTTGGCTATGTTGGCCTTTCTGGCGGGGTTTTTGTTTTCTGAACCCCTGTTGAGCAGTGGGGTACGGACACCGGCACGGTCACTGGCAGTTCAGGTCTCGCTGGGCAATGCATAGCAGCGGCGTTGCGGGAACGGCGACTTGTGCACATTATGATTGTGTGCGGTGGCCACGGTCCGGCCTCGCTCGCCTGCCAACACCATCAGGAGTTTACAGATGAAGTTCTCTCAGGAACCTGCTTCCAACCGTTCACGGCTGCGCTCGATCTTCGCCCCGGTAATGGCGATTGCAGCGCTGGCTCTGGCAGCCAGCGCTTTCACGTCGCCGATTTCCCAGAAAAAGCCATCTTTCAAGGTGGAAGCATCGAGAGGATCACAGGGTGCCGTTATCACCTTCCAGGGCAAGAACTGGCCTGCTGAAGCACGTATCAAGCTAACCGCAACGCGTGCTCCGGGCACCAACATGCCGCAGGATTTCGGGTATGTCAGCGTCGATGCCAAGGGTGAATTCAAGCACCGTGCCACCTCCCAGTGCACCACCAACAATTCGGACGTTGCCAGTGAGTCTGTAACGTTTACTGCTGCCGATTCCACTTCGGACGTAAAGATTACGCAGAAGGTAGATGGCAGTTCGTGGATGTGTATGTAATTCTTTGAGATAGCCAGCTGCGGTTTACAGCAGCCCCAGCCAACCCTTTAACTGACTGGTGCATGACACACGCAGTGTTCGTTGCGCCCATATTCTCACCGGCCGCCTCGCAGATGATCGAGGCGGCCGTGTCATTGCCCGCCCGTGCACGCGTTGCTGTCATTTCGCAGCAGCCGTTGCAGCACCTGAATCCTGAGCTCCGTGCCAGGCTCGTCGGACATGTGCATGTGCGTGATATTACCGATGCCGATGCTCTGGAAGGTGCGCTGAGGCACCTTGGTGCAGCTGTTTTCGACGGGCGGATTGACTGTTGTTTTGCCGCGTATGAACAGGCGCAGTACCCACTGGCAATCGCCCGCGAGCGGCTCGGGATAGCGGGGATGTCCTCGGCGGTCGCGATGCGTTTTCGTGATAAGTCGGTGATGAAGGATCTCCTGCGGGAGGCCGGTATACCGGTGGCGCGCCACGCACTTGTGCCCTCAGAGGCCGACGCCAAAGAGTTTGCCGGCCTGGTAGGCTTCCCGATTGTGATGAAGCCGCCGGCCGGTGCGGGTGCCAGGTCTACCTACAGAATTTCATCGGATGCCGACCTACAGGCACTGTTTGAATGGCTGGATACCAGTACGGACGAGCCGATGCTTGCCGAAGAATTCCTGCAAGGGCGGGAGCATTCGCTGGAGACGGTTACGATCGGTGGAATGGCTGTCTGGCAGTCCGTGAGCAGTTACGCGCCTACGCCGCTTGAGGTGTTGGAGAACCCGTGGATCCAGTGGACCGTATTGTTGCCGGCGAATGTTTATTCCGATGAGTGGAAGGAGATCCGACAGCTGGGCGCAAAGGCGCTCAAGGTGCTTGGTATGGAGACCGGGCTTTCGCACTGCGAGTGGTTCAGGCGAAACGATGGTAGTCTGGCAATCAGTGAGATTGCAGCCAGGCCACCCGGCGCGCAGATCACCACCATGATTTCGCGCGCCAATGATGTTGACATTATCCGTGATTGGGTTGCGCTTATGATGTTTGGTGAGTTTGCACTCCCGGTCCAGAAGTACGCCGTTGGCACAGCATATCTGCGTGGGCAGGGGCAGTCGGGTGGCAGAGTGGTAGCCATTGAAGGGTTGGATCTTGTGGAGCGCGAATTCGGGTCTATTGTGTGCGACCACCGTCTTCCGACGTTTGGGCAGGAACAGACAGGCAGTTATGAGGGTGAGGGTTTTATTGTCGTGCGTCACAAGGAAACAGAGGTCGTGCGCCGGGCTCTCAAACGTATAGTGGACGTTGTACGGGTCAGGCTTGCATGATAGAGAGCAGATAACGAGTAGATAAAGAGTAGATAAAGAGGAATTCGAAAAGGAGCAGTACGAGGTTTGTAGATGTCCGGCATTTTGCCGGTTACCGCCAGTACATCATGAGAGGTTCACTATGAGTCCTACCGTCCTGATGCTTACCCCTGGTTATCCGGGTGAGATGCCGTATTTCACACGAGGTCTGTCGCTGCATGGCGCGAAGGTGCTGGGTGTAGCGGATGGTCCTGCGCACGACCTCCCTGACCTTGCCAGGCAGCATCTCTCCGATTATCTGGCACTTCCGGGTCTTTTCTCGGACACGGCATCGGTGATGCCGCAACTCAGGAAATGGATCGGCAACCGGACTATCGACCGCGTCTGCTGTCTCTGGGAACCGGGCGTCGAGGTGGCTGCCGCTATTCGGAGTGCGCTTGGCGTACCTGGACAGTCGGAGGAGCAGGCTGCGCGGTTTCGTAACAAGGATCTGATGAAGAAAGCGCTTGCCGACGCCGGGATCCGGGTGCCGCTTCATATGTCAGCGCGCAATGTGAAGGAGGTTTGGAAGGCGGCGGAGATGATTGGATATCCGTTGATCATCAAGCCGATCGCCGGTGCCGGTTCGCAGGATACCTATCGTTGTGATGATGCCAGGGCGCTGGAAGATGCACTTGCACAGCTGGGACATATCGGGGAGGTGAACGTTGAGGAGTTCATCGACGGCGAGGAGTTTACCTACGATACTATTTGTGTGGACAATGAAATCAGGTACTTCCACATCGGTTACTATCGACCGCGACCTCTTGTGGCGCGGAGCCATGAATGGATAAGCCCACAAACGCTGACCTACCGCGATGTGGATGACCCGTGGGTGGCCGGTGGGCGTGCTATGGGTGAAGCTGTGATTAAGGCGTTGGGCTACGAGCGCGGGTTTACGCACATGGAGTGGTACCTCAAGTCTGACGGTGAAGTGGTATTCGGAGAGATAGCCGCGCGTCCACCGGGTGCGAGGACAGTGGACCTGATGAACTTTTCGGGAGATATCGATCTCTTCCTTGGTTGGGCAGAAGCGGAGCTCAAAGGGACGTTCCCTCATAAGGTTGAGCGCAAGTACAACTGTGCCTGTATCACGAAGCGCGCTCATGGCAGGGGTAGGATAGTGCGGGTTGACGGCCTTGACCGTGTCCGTGCCCGCTGTGGGGATGCAATTGTGGCGGTGGATCTGCTTCCGATTGGTGCCATGCGCCGCGACTGGAAGGCCACATTGCTGTCGGACGGACACGTCACGTTGAGGCACCCCGATTGGCAGGAGACGATGGATATGGCTGACTACGTGGGTTCCGAGCTGAGACTGTACGCCTCCTGACGTTCACTTATGTTGCGTTGCTGCTACGCATTATACCTGTAGCAACAACGCTACATGCGTGGTTGCGGAGTTGCCACGCATTCTCGGCAAGACTTCTCTAAGTTGTTGCAGGAGAGGGTTTTGACTGCGGCATAGTGATTGCTGTTGGTAGGGTAAACACCTCACTACCGAAGAGACCAGCATGTCAACTATCCTGCCAGAGCCAACACCGGACCCCGCGCGCAACTATTTCTCTCAGCAGTGCGTGCTGGCATCAGGGATTGCGTCCGGCGCAGTGACTCCCACAGCCGACGAGCGCCACAACTCGGCTGCCTACCTGATGGGGCGCCGCGATGCGTTTCATGTGGTTGTTGCGCACCTGGCGTCCAGCAGGAGCCTGCGGGAAGCTGCTGAAAAAAGCGCTGCATTCGGGCGCGGGTTGCGTGAACGGTCGACAGTGCACCCGTATGGCGCCGATTGGTGTGATGGGTTTGCGGGTGCCGCTTTTGAAGCCGCTCTGGATATCACGATGTACGCTGCAACGGGCACCCTGCCTATGGTGGACAGGGAACGGCTGCAGGAAGCCAGAGTCGCTGTACGGAAATTCACACCACTCTCGAACAATGCGTGGGTGGCTCCAACCGGGTTGGACGAACCACCGGCGAGTCGCCGCGAATGGTGAATACGTGGTAAAATCTGCGTGATGTGACAGTGGTATGGGGTGAGTCGGTGGCTATATTTCCGGCCATGCGTCGATCACCCTCCACTGTCCTTGATGCGCGTGCGATAGACCGCACGCTGCGTCGAATGGCCGATCAGATTGTCGAGCTGAACGGCGGAATAGAGAATCTTCTGATTGTAGGGATCCAGCGGCGGGGTGTGCCGCTGGCCGAGCGGATTGTTGCTCTTATTGAGAAGCAGGAAGGCGGGCCAGTGGCGAAAGGCGCACTGGACATCACGCTTTACCGCGACGATCTGCAAACGGTCGGGCCCAGGCCCGTCGTGGGTGCCACGCATCTGCCATGGACACTCGATGAGAAGCGGGTGGTGATTGTAGACGACGTTCTCTATACGGGCAGAACAGTGCGCGCTGCGCTGGATGAACTCGCTGACTTTGGACGCGCAAGCAGGATCGCACTTGCTGTTCTCATAGACCGGGGTGGCCGCGAGCTGCCGATCCACGCCGACATAGTCGGTAAGACCGTTGAAGTCGAAGCCGGACAAAGAGTGGATGTCTATGTCAGGGAGCTGGATGCACGCGACGAAGTCGTTATCTCAGCGCGCGAAGCCAGGGAAGGCGAGTGAGCAACGCACTTGGCAAAGACCTGCTTGGACTGGTTGAGCTGAGTGCCGATCAGATCCGGTTGATTCTTGATACTGCGATTCCTCTCAGAGAGGTATCACTGCGGCAGATCAAGAAAGTACCGACGCTCCGCGGGATGACGATTGTCAATCTCTTTTTTGAACCGTCGACGCGTACACGCATCTCGTTTGAGTTTGCAGAAAAGAGACTGAGTGCGGACACGGTGAATGTCGCGTCCACCGGCTCCAGTGTGGCGAAAGGTGAGACGCTGGTGGATACAGCGCGCAATCTGGAAGCGATGAAGATTGACATGGTGGTGATACGCCATGGAGCTTCCGGTGCTGCCCGATTCCTTTCGGAGCGTATTGAATCGAATGTGATCAACGCGGGCGACGGTACGCATGAGCATCCAACGCAGGCGCTTCTCGATCTGATGACTCTTCGTGACAGGTTTGGCGACATAGCCGGCCGCAAAGTGTGCATAGTCGGAGATGTATTGCATTCGCGTGTCGCACGTTCCAACATCTGGGGGCTCAAAAAGCTGGGTGCAGAGGTCGCAGTTTGTGGGCCGCGTTCACTGCTCCCCGGTGCCATCGCGGACATGGGTGTGACCGTCTTCAACCGCATCGAAGACGCCATTGAGTGGTCTGATGCGCTTAACGTTCTGAGGCTGCAGCTCGAGCGTATGGAGGCGGGATTCATTCCATCGTTGCGCGAGTACAATCGCATATTTGGTGTAACGCTTGAAAGGCTTGAGCGTGCACCGCGCGATATTCTCATCCTTCACCCCGGACCAATGAATCGCGGTGTTGAAATAGACAGTAACGTCGCTGATGGTCCGCATTCAGTGATACTTGACCAGGTCACCAACGGAGTCGCTGTGCGTATGGCTGTACTTTATCTGCTTGCAGGAGCACGCCCTGATCTTGCCGATGCAGCGCGTGGACCGCGCACAGGAGCAGAGTGATGTCCCAGGATCTGTTGTTGCGTGGCGGTCGGATCGTGGATCCATCGCAGGGGATGGACGAAACAGGCGATGTACTGATCCGCGATGGTCGCATTGAAGCATTGGGTGCGAACCTTGGTACGCCGGATGCCGCCAGAGTCATCGACTGTTCCGGACTGGTGGTGGCTCCCGGGTTTATCGATGTGCATGTGCATTTGCGGGAGCCCGGGCGCGAAGATGTCGAAACGATAGCATCCGGTGCGCATGCTGCTGTGGCGGGTGGTTTTACCGCCGTTTGCGCGATGCCAAATACGCGTCCGGTTACCGACAATCAGGCGACTGTTGGCTTTGTGAAGCGCCAGGGAGAAGCGGCCGGTATGGCGCGCGTTTATCCGTACGGCGCGATATCGGTGGGGCAGAAGGGTGAAACTCTCGCGGGCTTCGGCGAGATGGTGGACGCCGGCGCTGTAGCGTTCAGCGATGACGGACGGCCAGTGGAAAGCGCTCAGCTTATGCGTACCGCATTGGAGTATGCGCGTACCTTCGGCGTTCCTGTTGCCGAACATTGCGAGGACATGACGCTGGCGCACGGTGGTGCCATGAACGAGGGTTTCATGTCTGCCAAGCTTGGACTGAGGGGGATACCTGCCGAAGCGGAAGAGATCTACGTGATACGTGACATCCTGCTTGCGCGCCGCACGGGTGGGCATATCCATCTTTGTCATCTGAGTACCCGCGGTTCGGTGGAGCTGGTGCGCTGGGGGAAAGAGCGCGGAGTGAATGTCACCGCCGAGGTCTGTTCGCATCACATCAGTCTTACTGAAGATGCTGTGGAAGGGTACAACACCAACGCCAAGATGAATCCACCGCTTCGCACCGCTGATGATGTGGCTGCGTTGCAGGAAGGGCTGGCCGACGGTACGATTGATATCCTTGTTACGGACCATGCGCCTCACCACTACGATGAAAAGGAAAGGGAGTTTGCGAACGCCCCGAACGGCATTGTGGGTCTTGAGACGGCGTTGGGTGTCAACTGCAGCTGGCTGCTGCACCGCGATGTGATTTCTCTCAATCGAATGGTGGATGCGATGAGCTGCCGCCCTGCCGGTATATTCCACCTGCCAGGTGGCACCCTCGCCAGAGGTTCGATTGGTGACGTCACAATCTTCGACCCGTCGTTGACATGGACAGTTGACCCATCGCGTTTCCGTTCTAAGGGGCGGAATACCCCATATGGCGGTATGCGTCTCGAGGGTGCGCCGCGGGCAACAATTGTTGGCGGCAGGGTCGTTTTCGATACATTCGGGTGAGTTTCTGAGTGACGGAGTGACACATGTCACATTGCTGGAGTGTCATTCGTTGCACACTGACGGTTCACATCGTCACGATGTGAGAGATACGATCACTTTGTCAGGTGGCAGTGATCGTCAGCCGGATCTTTCCGGGTTAACATGAGGGTAAGATGGTGACAACAACGGGATCGATCGACGAAGTACGCGGACTGGTAGCGGAACGTCAGCGTTACGACGACTGGCTGACAGCGCTTGAGGCCAGGCGTGAGGCAACGCCTGTACACGTTTTTGAGCGCGTGGAGAAAGACTACCGTGCGCGGCGCGACGACGTCACGGAGCGCCTGAGTGGTCATTTCGGAATGCTGCAATCGCTGCGCGATGATCTGCAGTCAAAGCTGGAAACGATCAGTACTGAGCTTTCGGAGCTGGAAGACGCGCGCATGGAAGCCTTGCTGCGCACCGAGGTTGGCGAGTTCGACGACGATCACTGGGAAGAGGCCAGGGCTGAAGTCGAATCCGGTATAAGCGAAAAGACTGCCACAAGCGCCGGGATTTCGGCCAGCCTGGCTGAGGTGCGTGAACTGCTCGATAGCGCTGGATTTGCGGCGATAGAAGCCGTCGAGGCGGATGGCGATGCAGTCGAGGAAGATGTCGGTTCGGAGTCTGGGGCCGCGGCGTTGGTCGATACGTTGGCCGAGACGTTGGAGGCTGATGCTGTCGAGTCGTCGGTTGACTCCGGGGAGCTCATTGAATCAGTGGCGGGAATTGCATCGGTCGATGCAGCTGAGGTTGTTGAGGGTGGTGAGGTGCACGCGGAGGCGAATGAGCTTCTGGATCTTGAAGAGGCAGAGCGGAGTGCGGAAGAGGGTGCGGATCTGGTCGAAGTGTCCGCGGAGACTGCTTTAGACGCGCCCATGGATATCCCCGAGCACGTTGTGAGCGTTTCGCAGTTCACCGTTGATGGTGCTGTGATTTCGGTAAACGATGATATCCTGCCGGTATCTGATGCCCCTTCGGTGGCATCTGGTGCGGCTCAGGCCTTCTCACCGGAGTCGGTATTCGGTGGCGACCCGCTGGCTGGCCAGGATGAGAGCGAGCAGCTGCGGGGCGGAGTAGCGGGGGCTGGTACTACTGCCGATGACGCATTCGACGACCTGGCTTTCCTGCGTTCGGTCGTGGATTCAGAGCTGTCGTCGGCAGCGGGTGGTGGCAGTGCCGGAGTTACGGAGCAGCAGAAGACCCTTCGCTGCACGGAGTGCGGCACGATGAACCTGCCTACCGAGTGGTATTGCGAGCGCTGTGGCGGCGAGCTGGCAGCGTTCTGAGTTTCTCATTGTCGCCGCGCCCGGCCTGACAGACTGGGATCGGTAGCAGGGCGGCAACGGCTGCGGACTGGCGGGGTGTCGGGCGGGGGGAAAAGATAAGGGGTGGCACTGGCCACCCCTTTTTGATTCAGGTTTACTTCAAGTTTGGTTCAAGCCGACGCTGCGGCGGCGATGCCTGCCAGGTTACTCTTATGGCGGGCCGCAGCGTTCTTGTGGATCAGCCCCTTCCGGGCGGCACGATCGAGCTGTGAAACTGCGTGCAAGCGCTCTTCCGGCGTAGCACTGGCGTTTCTGGCCTTCTTGATGGCAGTGCGCAGCGCTGACCGCTGTGCCCGGTTGCGCACGGTGGCTTTACGTGATCTACGCAGGTCCTTTTTTGAGGACTTTATGTTGGGCACTAAGTACTCCGGAATACGAACTTGGACGACGGTTTGATCCGAAAAGGCGTAGTTTGGACACCTATTCGAAGAGAGCCATTTAACTTACACAGCCGGAGATTTAAGGTCAAGTCAACCCAGGCTTTTGACAGCGCGCCGGCACCCCGATAGCTTAGAACAACTTGCTTGCAATCACGCAGGACAGCGTCGGAGAGCACCTCCGGTGCTGCGACTCTCTGCCGCGGATCCCCGTCGTTTGGATTTCTTCGACAAGCTGCTCCTGTACGCACCGCCGCTGCTCTTCGCCATGGTGGCGCACGAGTACGCACATGGGTATGCAGCCAAAAAACAAGGTGACCTGACTGCATATAATGCGGGAAGGCTCACGCTCAACCCGCTTAAGCATATCGATCCGTTCATGACCGTGATCCTGCCGCTCATGCTTATGTGGATCGGTGGACCCATCTTCGGCGGTGCGAAACCGGTACCGGTGAATCCTGCAAACTACCGCGACCTGAGGCGCGGTGATATCATCGTGTCACTGGCGGGTGTCGCAACCAATGTGGCGATCGCAATCATCTCAATCCCGGTTGTAATTCTGCTGGGACTCCTGGGTTCAGCGCTGCCTGGCGCGGCCGGTTTCCTCGGAGTGCTGCAGTATATGATGGCGTTCGGCATACTGCTCAATCTCTTTCTTGCAGCTTTCAACCTGCTGCCGATCCCGCCACTCGACGGATCGCATGTCTTCAAGTACCTGCTGCCGCCACAGTGGGGGAGGGCCTACGAACAGGCAGCACGCTATGGCCTCTTCATTCTTTACGGGGTACTGCTCTTTGCGCCACGCATCCTCTATGCATGGCTTTCACCGGTCTATCTGTTATACGGACTGGCCCAGTCGCTCTACGCTCCTTTCATGCTGCCCAACCCATTCCTGAATTGATCGCCCCCTCCCCTGCCTCCTCTATAACCGCGGCCTCAGCCAGGCGTGTCAGCGAATCAGACTCGCCGGTATTCGTGGTTGAACTACACCACTATACCGGGCCCCTCGATCTCCTCCTTTCACTCATCCGCGATGAGCAGGTGGATATCTACGACATACCGATTGCGCGCATCGCTGAACAGTTCCTGGCACGCATAGGTACACTGGGGCTGGATGAAGCCGCTGATTATCTGGAGCTGGCTGCCCGGCTACTCCGCATCAAGGCACAGATGCTGTTGCCCCGTCGCGACGGTGAAGAAGGGTGGGAAGATCCGCGCGCAGAACTCGTGCGACGGATCCTCGAGTATCAACAGATGCGCGAAGTCGTGGATCTGCTTGAATACAGAGGTGAGGAACGCCGCAACAGATTCGCACGCCAGTACATTCCACAGCTGACAGAGGCAGTGCCCGTGCCCACGGTATTGAGCATAAGCCTTAATGACCTCATGGCATCTGTGGACCGCATCCTGCGCGCTTCCAGGGATCCTGTCGTGCACGATGTGGTTGCCAGAGCACTTGACGTTGAGGGAGCAATGGTGACTATCCGCGAACTGCTGGGCACCCGCGGTGAAGGGCACTGGAGCGATATACTGGGTGCCGATGCTGAACCGTGGCAGGTACTTTCCGTTCTGCTTGCCCTCCTGGAACTCGCCAAACTCGGCGAGCTCAGAATTATTCAGAAACGTGCATTTGGAGCTGTGGAGATAAAAGGTGTCACCGTTAGCGAAGCTGCTTGAAGCCGCGCTGTTTGCAGCGCCGCGGCCACTTACTACCGAAGCGCTCGCAGCTTTGGATACGGACGCTTCGCCGGCCGCACTGGCGTCTGCGCTGGACGAACTCCGTGAGCACTACGATGTGGATGGCCATGGTGTAGAGCTGGTGGAGCAGGGCGGAGGCTGGCAGATACTCACCCGTGCTGAATACGCCGAAGCGATTGAACGTGCACAGGTAGCGGCCAGGCCCCAGCGGTTATCCGGAGCGGCGCTTGAGACGCTGGCGATAGTGGCGTATCGGCAACCCATCGGGCGGGCTGAAATCGAGGAGATAAGGGGTGTTTCTGTCGGGAGTGTGCTCAAGTCACTGCACGACCGGGGGCTGATTGATGTTATCGGACGTGGTGAAGGGATCGGCAGACCACTTCTTTACGGCACAGCGTCGCAGTTCCTCGAACAGTTCGGGTTGCGGCATCTGGAAGAACTGCCGCGTTCAGATGAACTGGCGATTGCGCTGCGTGGCGCAGGGAACCTGGCGGTATCTGAAGCTGCAACAGACGTAGCGACAAGACCTGCAACGGAAGTTGCGACGGAAGTTGCGACGGAAGTTGCGACGGCAGCCGCAACAGAAACTACCAAGGAACCTGCAACGGAAGCTGCAACAGAGGTCAGCCAGGAGTGAAGAGTGAGTCAGGTGATCGCACTGCACGACGTGCGGCTGGTGGTAAGACTCAGGGAGCCTCCGGACAGATGCGAGTGCAACGTGCAATTGCCCGCTCAGGCTTGCTGTCGCGCCGTCATGCTGAAGAGGCGATTGCAGCCGGGCGCGTTACTGTAAACGGTGAAGTTGCGGTAACCGGTCAGATCGTCGACACACGCACCGATGTAATCAGGGTCGATGGCAAGGTTATTCCGCCGGTCGCTGATACCGGGACATGGTATCTGCTCAATAAGCCTGCAGGGGTTCTGACAACACGCCGTGACGATCGCGGTCGCGAAACCGTTTTTGATCTGGTTCCGGATACACCCGGGCTGGTTTATGTGGGCCGGCTCGACTACATGACAGAAGGTGTGTTGCTCCTTACAACCGACGGTACTGCCGCCAATCTGTTGACACATCCATCCAACGAAGTCGAGCGCACGTACGTCGCAGTTGTGCAGGGGGATGCAGTGGAGGCGGCGCGCATTGCACGTAAAGGAGTGCAACTCGACGACGGCGAGGTACGTCCACGGCATGTTTCTGCTGTTCCGGCGGGAAACAGACGGTGGGAGTTCGAGGTAACAATTACGGAAGGAAGGAAACACGAGGTACGTCGTCTTTGTCGTGCACTGGGTCTCCGTGTTGAGCGTCTCGTCCGCATCAGCTACGGCTCTGTCACACTCGGCAAACTCGCAACCGGGGCGTGCAGGCCGTTGACTGCGCGCGAAATCGAAGTGCTGAGGGCGCTCGTCAGCTGATGCACCATCTTCAGGAGTACTCAATTTGAATACGAAAGCCACTGCATCCAGTGATATAGAGCTGGTACAGGGAGTTCTGCATGAAGTTGCAAAGCGCATCGTAGGGCAGGAATATATGGTGGAGCGCCTGCTGATAAGCCTGCTTACCGGTGGGCATGTCCTGCTGGAGGGTGTGCCCGGGCTGGCCAAAACGCTTACTGTCCGGACACTCGCAGA
>CAZDMG010000055.1:0-15416 GCA_964506655.1 uncultured Gemmatimonadaceae bacterium | reverse complement strand
GGGTAGTCCCTGAGTTCATCGCTGAAGGAAAAACTGTTCTGCCAGGTAAAGTCAAAGATTCTTACCGGCGTATCGAAGTTCATTGTGAGCCGGCTTCTGTCAGCGCGGAAGCGCGAGCTGTCCACGATTCCACCTGGCCCCGTACTATACACGAACGGAAACTGCAGTCCCTGGTCAATCCTGCTCTGACTTGTACGGCCAACACGAAGCGACGGTGTCCACTGCAACCTCTCACCGCCAATCGTACCCACAGTGACGCCGATAGTCGGGAAATCCATATCAACCTGTGTTCGCCCGGGATACTGTCGACGCGAACCACCGGTGTTGATCTGAGCCCTGCCGATCCGCGTCTGATAGTTCAGTTGCGAATAAATAGTAGCGTTGGCAGCGATGGGATTCATCGTCGTCTGACGCTGGATCTGTGTACTCTGCGTCCAGTTCAGGTTGGCAGTAAGCTTGGTGACTTTGGAGAAGTCCTGCGCATGATTGAACGTGTACGACGTGTTGGTGCGTCCGTCACGCTGCGACAGATATGAAGCTGCAAAACGCCCGGTAATGAATCGGTCCAGCCAACGGTATCGCCACTCCATGTTACCCCGCAGATAACCTGGATCATACGGATTACTTCCGGCGCCACTCCTCCAATCGAAGGACAGCTGTGTGTCCATATAGTCGCTGAGCGCAAAATAGTATCCGATATTGGAAATGCTGCGCCTGTAGTTGGATGAGTTCCTGACGAGCTCACCGACACCGAAGCCGGGTGTAAGAATACCGCTCCTGCGTCCGGGTCTTACATCCTGGAAAAAGAACGGGATCCAGAAGACGGGCACCTCACCGATATACAGCACTCCGGGGCGTGCTATCATCACGTTCCCGGAGATGAACTTCATCTGGCGTGTGGTGAAGTGAAAGTGCGGATCCGGGTGGTCGCAGTATGTAAAGGAACCGTTGGCAGCATAAACGATGTGTCCGCCGCCGGAGACGAGCGTATCAGTCATCATGGCCCCCCGTTCGGCGGTCATGTATAGCCTCTGCCCCGATTCAATCGACGTCGAAAATGCTCCAGTACGCCCGGAACGTGTGTCAAGGTCGTACTCAAGGCTGCCGAGTACAATGAAATCGTCCGACCCTTTCTGCGACGGGTCCCGGAGCACGAGCGTGTCACCGGTGGCTACAACTCTCTTGGTGGAGTCATCATAGACGATGTTGTCGCCGATGAGCATGGTTTCATCGCGCCGCACCGCCGCCGGAACGCCCAGCAGCCTCAGCGACCGTGTATCGGATTCAAACCTTACAGCCGCACCCTGGTACTCGACTTTGCTATAGCCCGCTCTGTTAAGCAGATCCCGCATGATGGAGTCGGGTGTAGCCCACAGGAATTCCCGTTTCTGTGGCATCTGTACGCCGCCGGTTGCGCCGCCTCCGACACTCTCCTTGGCTGGCACTGGTGGCAATGGCGGAGGCACAGCCTGTGCGCCCGCAGCACCGGCACCCGCACCGGAACCGAGGGTCAACAATAACGCAAGAAACGGAACGCGCCTTCTCAAGCGCGACCTCTCACGCGCCTTCCAGAGCCGCATTCGCAGCCCGCTTCCGCTCCCGTCGCCGCGTTACAATCACCGACAGGAATATTGACACCTCATACAGCAGATACAAAGACGCCGTAAGCGCCAGCAGCGATATGATCTCTGAGCCCGGCGTGATCAGCGCTGCACCAACCATGCACCCAACAAGTGCGTGCCTTCTGAAACGTGTAAGCATGCGCGGATTCACGATTCCGAGCGCACTCAACAGGAG
Source organism: uncultured Gemmatimonadaceae bacterium (assembly GCA_964506655.1). GTDB lineage: Bacteria > Gemmatimonadota > Gemmatimonadetes > Gemmatimonadales > Gemmatimonadaceae > Gemmatimonas. Next base: position 13,619 of record CAZDMG010000055.1, on the reverse strand, counting down.
AATGACAATCGGCAATTCAAATGCAGCACCGAATGCCAGACACATTGAAATCACAAAGCCCATATACTCGCCGACCTTGAGCATCGACTGAACAGAATCGCTCTGAAAACCAAGCAGGAAGCCGAGTGTCACGGGAAGCACATAGAAATAAGCCAGTGCCATTCCGGCCAGGAAAAGAAGGGCGCCTCCGATAAAGATCGGGATCACCACCTTTTTCTCACTCTTGTAAAGCGCAGGCGACAGGAAAGCCCATATCTGCCATGCCAGCACCGGTGACGCGAGCACAACACCCAGTGCAATGGAGACATCCATCGTGATTCCGAATAGCTCACTTGGATGCGTCGCAATCAGGGTGCTCTGTACATACGGCTGTACCGGGCGTGCGAGGATCGCAATAATGTCAAACTTCTTGGCAACGAGAACCGCGAAGGACCCGACTATGGTTACCGCCAGTGCAATTGCACAACGGAACAGCCGCCAGCGCAATTCCTCGAGGTGATCGAGGAACGGCATCTCCTTTTCTATTTTATTCGCCATGCCCAGAGTCCGGTGCGCCGGGTGTCTCGCGCGGAGCCGGCGCCTACCTCAGATTCCTGAGGAAGTCAGGTACGAGGACGGCTTCATCGCTTCTCGGATATCGGGTAACGACATCGTCTGCGAGTCGGCGTGCGTCTGCAAGATTCCCGAGTTGCTGGGCGATCTTTGCACGCTTGAAGAGTGCTGTCGGCGCGCGATCAGCGTTGGGATATACAGTTACGACGGCAGAGTAGGCAGCATCCGCAGCCTGAAGGTTCTTTTCCCGCTCATAAGACTCACCGATGTAGTATTGCGCATTCGGCGCATGATCGGAGGTCGGATAGTTGCTGAGCAGTTCCTGGAAGAGCGTGCGTGCTGTGGTGTAGCTGTTGCGACGCAGGTTATCGACTCCCTGGGTGTATAACTGGCTGGGGCCGAGCGCAGGCTCCAGGTTCGCTGCTGCTGTGGAATCCGATGCGGTTGCGCTGTCACGGACTCCGCCGGTTGGAGGTACAGGCGGCACCGTGGTTCCACTTGTCGGTGGTACGACACCGGATGGAGGCACCGAGACAGGAGGTACCATCTGCTGCATGGTGTTGCGCTGCTCCATCTCCGCCCGCAGCCGGTTAATGGTGGTCTGGCTCTGTCCCAGCAGCGACTGAATCTGAAGCAGCTGTTCGGATATACTGCGTGTACCGCCACGCACATCACCCTGCGTTGACACTGCGCGCATACCGAGCGCGCGCAGCGAATCGTTTGCAATGGCAAGCGTCCGCGTTGCCTGAGCGAGTGCCTCCCTCAGTTCAGCGTCGTTACGCAGCAACTCAGTACGAAGCGACTGTACATCAGTCTGCACCACGCGCACATCGTTACGTGTGGCAAAGCACCCTCCCGCAGTGACAAGCACTGCGAGAGGAAACAGAAAACGCAAACGGGCAGCGGGTGCCATCAACATCACGGAATACGGAGGTTGTCACCACCGGCCGTGATATCAAACTCATCACGGCGGTTCTGCGACCATGCGGACTCTCCGGAACCGCTGGCAAGCGGACGCTCGCGACCGAAGGAGAAGGTCTCAATGCGTGATGCACTGATACCACGATCGGTCAGATAGCGCTTGGCCTGCTCAGCTCTCCTGCGACCCAGCACAAGGTTGTACTCATCGGTACCGCGTTCGTCGCAATGACCGGAAATGCGGATGCTGAGTGACGGGTTCACGTTCATGACAGCAAGCTTGGCATCCAGAATTGCACGTGCTTCGGAAGTCAGCTCGTCGCTGTCATAGTCAAAGTGGATCATTTCGCTGACCGTTGCGCGAACCGTAGCGGCCCAACCAGCCTTGATGGCTGCGCTGTCAACTGTCGGTGTGACTGTGGTCGGCGGAGCCACCGTCGGTGAATTTCCCCCAGGATTGGTTACAGGTGTCGGGGGTACTACAGCTGGCTGTTTCTTTTTGCACGCGCCCATCGCAAGTGGCAGGGTGAGAGCAAGAAGGACCAGTCTTGTAGAACGCGTCATCGTGGAACTCCGGAGCTTGGGGTAGTTGGCTGAAAGCAGGGATTGCATCTGATAACAATAATCAATTTTACACTCTAAGGCATCAAGCGTGGCGACCAGGCGCCGAGCCGGGCTTCAGGACCACGGGTGAGCTGCCTTGAACGGCCGGTTTCCACGTCTACTACCCACAGTTGGCGCACGCCACTGCGATTGGATGTCACGACGAGATGTCTCGAATCCGGAGCCCAGGAGGCCTGCTCGTTCCGGCCATCAGCGGTGATCTGACGAGGTGTCATTCCGCGGAGAGAGAGCACCATCACCTGGTTCACATTGCTGAGCCGTGCCGTGTATGCGACAAGCTGTCCGTCGGGTGACCAGTCCGGTTCAGCCCGGTGGCTGCGCTCGCCATAGGTGGGAGTGGTTATTGCCTCCACATTCGTGCCATCAGCATCTGCGATAAACACTTCAGGATTCCCGACGCGGTCGCTCGTAAATACTATGCGATCTCCGCCAGGCCCGTATGACGGGGAGGCGTTGCCGCTCCCCCGCCCTACTGTCACCCGCGACGTGGAGCCGCCGGTGATCGGCACCGTGAATATGTCAGTACCGGTTCCGATAAGGCGCGCAAAGATGACCGTGCGCCCATCCGGGGAGACCGCCGGGGTAATGTCCTGAACCGATGATGGCGCGTTCGACAGGTTTCGCTGCGCACCCGTAAGAAGATCCGCAATGAAGATGCTCTGTCGGTCGTTCCCAAGAACGGAATAGACCAGTGACTTGCCGTTGGGTGTCCACGCAGGTGACATCCCCTGGGCCGTACGTGCCGTGACGTTCGCACCATCGCTGTCAACCGTCCAGATCCGCCCGCCCCGCTCAAATGCTATCTGTGTCTGCGCAATGCCACGCACACCGGTTATCCACTGCTCTATGACATCGGACACCCCGTGAACACTCATCCGCCCACCTGGCGAGATAACCGGATGCACCAGCGCAAAGTCCCGCGTATTTACCGCCGTTCCCTTTGCCACATCGTGGAGCACGATGCGCAAATTGCCACCTGGAAGCAGTGTCCCCTGAATCACACCCTCAGCACCGGCTTTCTCGTATACCGCATAGTTGAGCGTCGCCGAGACCGGACCAGCGGATGTCATGGAGACATTGAACCGATCGCTGTAGTCCAGATCGCGCGCAATTATCGTAGCAATTGTATCCCCATCGGGAGCCTGAATCGGCAGGACAATGAGGTTGGTCCGTTGCCCGGGGCGATACACAATGCCCAGTGATACACCCTGTTGTGCAAACGCAATATCTGTGATGAACGCCGACGACACCAACAGCAGCGCTGCCCACAATGGCGCGCGACGGCTTGTCCACCGACGAAAAAATGAAATGCTCTGTATGCTCATTACTTCAGCAGTGCGTAGTCGAATGTGAAGTACACGATAAGGACGTCGTCGCTCCAGACCTGTGGCAGCGCCCCGAACAGCCGATTGTTGCCAACAGTCTCAATCGCCCCCATTGCCTCAATATCGTAGGAACGATCCCCTGAACGGCGTACCACTTCGATCCCGGTCACCTTACCATCCCGGTGAATAGTGAACTTGATCTCAGCGACACGCGCACCTGCCTGTTGGCGCGGATGCCAGTTCAGTGTAAGCTGTCGCGTGATGTTGTTCAGGTACCCCTGATCAGGAAAAGCGATTCCTTCGGTGCGCACGGTCACAACATCGGCGCCCTTGTTCCCCTGTGTTCCCGATCCAGCCTTGGGAGGTGCAGCTGCAGTCTTGCTTGCCGTGCTTTCTGCGTTACCTGCTGTACGCGATCTGGACGGGAGAGGCGTGGCCTTCGCCTGCTGCTGAGCCTTGGTGGTCGCCTTTGTTGGCACCACCTTATCCGGCGCCTTGGCCTGCTCCACACCACTTGCGGCCGCTGCTTTTGTTGCTTCCGTTGGAACTGGCTTGCGGTCGTCCACAACTCCCACCTGCCGTACTCCTGGTGGTGCGCCCACAAGGTTGACCCGGTAAACCGGTGGCCGGACGGGCTGCGGACGTGTATCCCAGTACGCTATCGAACCCGCAATAGCTACGTGAACGAGCGCAGAAATAATCATCCCGTTCCGCATGCCACCAGCGCCTGCGGGAGAGTGCAGCAAAGACGAATGCTGCAGCGACTGCGTCGTCAACGCTGCTCCTCAGGTTCCGCAACGAGTCCCATATCCGTGACTCCGGCTGCGCGCATTGCAGCGAGTACCCGGACAACGTGTCCATAAGGGACCGCATCGTCCGCACGCACATAGACTCCGTCCTTCCCCTTCCTTTCTGCAAGCAGCTTGATGGTACCGGCGAATTCGTCCAGTGAAAGCTGCGTGTCATCAACGAATACGCGACCGTCCTTTGCCACCGTTACAACGAGCCCTCCCTTGGGCTCCAGCGGCATGACATCGGCCTTCGGTAACTGGATATCCACGCCACCCTGCATCATGGGAGCGGTGATCATGAAGATCACCATGAGCAGCATCATAACGTCGATCAGAGATACAACATTGATCTCAGCATTCGGCGCCATGCGGGCGCTGCGACGGCTGGCGCTACCCACTCAGATACGCCCCTCGCGCACCATAAGAGCGATCAGCTCTGAGCCGAATCCCTCCAGTGCGCTGTCGTAACGATTGAGCCGGGCTGCAAAGACGTTATACGCAAACGCGGCAGGAATCGCCACGGCAAGCGCGGCAGCAGTAGCGGTAAGTGCTATCGCGATACCGGGAGCAACTGCACCGATGTTGCCGGAACCGTGAGCCGCAATACCGGTGAAGGCACTGATAACACCAAGAGTGGTACCGAAAAGACCAATCAACGGGCTGACAGAACCCACCGTGGCAAGCCACGGGATATAAGTCCCCAGCGCTTCCCGTTCTTTTCCAGTCTCAGCATCCAGTACAAGTCGCAGGGCTTCAACCTGGGAACCGCTGAGCCGGGCTGCGCGGTCCTGCGTTGCGCTGAGTGCAGGCGTGGTATCATGCAGGAACTGCACAGCGCGGCGGAACACCGATGTGAACGGACTTGGACGCGCACGATTGGCGTACTGAATCGCGTCATCAATTCCGTGGGCACGTTCAAAATCGTAAACAAAAGCAGCGCCATTGATCTCGGCAGCACGGAAAGCACGCCACTTGGCGAACATGATTCCCCACGAGACCAGCGACAGGATGGCGAGTACCACCAGGACTGACTGAGTGAGCCAGTCACTTTCTGTAATAAGAGCGAGCGGTGATTCAGGTATCCCCGCGGTTGCTTCGCTGAGCTGGAACAAAGCCTGTGTTACGATCACTCTCCCTTACCCTTGTTGGCGATTGTCTGACGCTGTGCTGCAAAATACGCGTATGTACGTGCCAGCCCGTCGCTGATTGAGACTGCCGGCTGCCAGCCAAGTACCTTCGCAGCTTTCCCTGTGTCGAGACAGGAACGCAGCAACTCGCCTGCCCTGGGTGGTGAATGCTCAACAGGTGTCTTTGCACCCGCCGCGCTCACGAGCAGTCCGGCAACAGTATTCACCGTTGTCTCCACACCGGTTCCGATATTGAACGCCCTGGCATCGAGACGTCCGGCAGGTGGGAGCACCGCTTCAGCCGCCGCGAGGTTCGCTGCAGCAACATCACCCGCGTAAACATAGTCGCGCGTCTGTTCACCATCGCCATAAACCGTAAGCGTTCTCCCGTCGAGTATACGATTGCAGAAGATGGCAACTACCCCGGCCTCTCCGTGAGGATCCTGCCGCGGCCCGTATACGTTGCCGTACCTCAGCACTACACTGTCAATTGCGTGCACGCGACCATAGTACGCCAGATAGTACTCGGCAGAAAGCTTGCCGATCCCATAGGGAGCTTCGGGATTTTTGGCGAAGGTCTCCGCACTGGGTGGTGGATCGAAATCGCCATACAGTGCGCCACCGGTCGACGAAAAGACAACGCGCGTACGGGCGCCGGAAGTGCGGATCGCTTCCATGAGATTGACAGTTCCCAGGATGTTGCGCGATGCATCAAAGACCGGATCTTCCATACTGCGGCGTACGTCGATCTGTGCTGCAAGGTGGCACATGACATCAAATCCGCCGTCGCGGACAAGATTAAAGGACGCCTGTTCTGCTATATCACCGAGTACGAATCCCGCACCATCGGGGATATTTTCACGTCGTCCACTGGAAAGATTATCCAGTATTGTTACTTCATACCCTGCAGCAAGAAAACGATCTGCCACGTGCGACCCAATGAAACCGGCACCACCGGTTACAAGCACTTTTTTCGCCATATTGATGTTCGGACCCTGTTCTTCCTTGTTGGAGCGCCGGAATCTGTGAGAGAGTGGCCCTGGCAGGATGAAGCTTCCACATACCGGGCGTGCTTCCATGAAATACAGAAGCGCAGCAGATACAGCTTCAAAGCAGGAACGGCGTCGCGATCCAGTCGCGGCGCCGCTCGTTGATTCACTGAAGCTTCCTGGAAGCTTCTTAAGATGTTCCCGTCAAAGGCGCGTCAGAAAATGTAAACATACGCGCATGCAATGTCTGTACGGCTCCCTTGAGTCGTCGGCAGAGATATTCGCTTGAGAATTCCGGGAGAGATATAGGATCAGTTCGCCGGACCCGATGATGCCCGTGCGGCGCGCCTTACTGCTACGCCGACGTCGATACCCGGGCGGTCCTGGTGGATCACTATCCCCGTACTGCCGTGGCTCGTTGTCCGCACAATGCGTACGACTGCAATCCGCTGCTCGGCACCGCTTCCGTCCGGTGCAGCTTCCACCAGCCAGAATTCATCACCCTGCTGCACACCCTGATTCTCTGTGGCATCGATCACAAGGAATGTCTGAAGAGTGGATAGCAGCTGATCGCCTTGCACATATCGCACCCGGGCGCGGAGCGGTTCATCGGCATCTGATGCGACAGCTGTTACACCTACCGCCGCGGCTGAGCCCTCGAGAGGCAGGATAGCCTGCCCCTCCTCAATGACACCCGATTGGCGAACGACACGCGCCACTACCGGCTTACCGGGCTCTGAGCGGGTGATTTCAAGTACGCCAGTGGGAACGAGGACCCGGCTTCCACCGGGCAGAGCCGCGCCCGGAACAACCGTTATGTAGCGCTGTGCAACGGCCGCTGAGCTCCCTGCCGGGAGCCGGACGATGGCTTCGTCTGCGATGGTTATGCTCCGTGCAAAAGAGCCTTCTGGCTCACCGTCGGCGGTAGCGCGAGCCACCACCCGTCCGGAGCGTTCAAGTGCCGATTTACCGGCCGCGTAGGGCGCGGCAGCGTATTCGGCCTCCCTCGGACGCGGCGGGGAATGCGTACGAATGGCGGCCTCAATGGCTCTGAGCGCTTCTTTTCCGCTGTCCTCGGTGTGCCCAAGGAAAATGGTGGGCTCGTCCTTCCCGCGGGCCGCACGCATGTCATCCGGGGAGACGATTCCGATCCGGACGCCGCTCCGTTCGAGCGGGCGCGAATCCGCCGACGCCCTGGCCGACGACGCCTCGTTGACCCCGCTGGCCGCTGCCAGGGCTGGGGTCGAAGCGCGCACGATAGCCGCTACCTCGGCAGCGCTCTTTCCAGGGATCCGAAGCTGAGTACCAACCTTGACACTTAACTTCCCATTATCGGTGCTAAGTCCATTGGCAGCAGCGAGTTCACGCCATTTGGCTGTGTCGCCATAGAAGCGCTTGGCGATATCCTGCAGCTGTTCACCAGCACGCGTTGTGACGGTGTAGCTGCCATCCGTAGACTGCCGGCTGACCGCAGACTGCGAGTGCACGACAGATGGCCACCAGGTAAGCAGCATCAGCGTTGCCAGTATGGCGGCTATTACCAGCCGCATTACGAGGCCGGCGGTGACATTCTTGGCAGCGACTGCTGTCGCCTGTGCTGAGGCTTGCATCTTGGAATTCCTGGAGGTCACATGGGTACACGGGCTTGCCTACAGGGGCAGCTGTCGTGGCAGGCTGACCCCGTTGGATGACGCCGTCACAAGGACCGGAGTCACGCTGTGCGCCCGCTGGAACGGGAACCTTCTGTCACAGGCGCTACAGCGTAACGGCGCCTCCCGTCAGAACGGGAGGTCGTCGTCCTCCTGCTCCAGTGCGCCCGGGAAATCGACGTAATCGTCGTCTGAGCTGGCGGCGGCTGACTTGCGTGCAGCGGGCGCGGCAGAGGCACCGCGGCGATAATCGTCGTCGCCTCCCCCCCCCTGACCTCTGCCGTCCAGCATCATCAGGTCCCGAACGTTGATTTCAGTTACGTAACGGGTCTGGTTGTCCTTGTCCTGATACTGGCGGTACTGGATCTCACCCTCGATGTAAAGCTTGCTCCCCTTCTTGACGTACTTTTCGACAACGTCAGCAAGGCCGCTGCCGGAGCGACCGCTGTTCCAGACCACACACTTGTGCCACTCGGTTTTATCCTGCCGGTTTCCGCTCTGATCGGTCCACTGACGGCCGGTTGCAAGGGAAAATGAAGCGACCTTGGTACCACTTGAGGTGCTCCGGACTTCAGGTTCGTTTCCTACGTTGCCGATCAGGGTAGCTTTGTTCAGACTGCGACTCACGGGTGCCTCCTCGCGATAGGGTTGGCTCCATGACCGTTTGTATTCCGATGCTACCGTAATATCGCACCTTCGTCCCACTGGAGCACGAGGGCATCTTCCGGCGGATTCTGGTAATAGCCCTTCCGGCGCCCAACCTGATGGAATCCACGGGACTTGTAAAGCCGGATGGCAGCCTTATTGCTGGAACGTACCTCAAGGTAGAGCACCTTTGCATTACGCTCCTTTGCCAGCGATATCGCCTCGTCAAGAAGCCTGCCGCCCACGCCAGTGCCACGGAAATCCGCAGCAACCGCGATGTTGGCAATCTCTCCCTCGTCTGCCACAGTAAGAAGCACGCAATAGCCAACCACGCGCGTACCTTCACTGACAGCAACTGTAATCCGGCAATATCTGCGCGTCAGGAATGTTTCGAATGCCGACTGAGGCCACGGATCGGAGAACGACTCACTCTCTACAAGCGCTATCCCCGCGATATGCCCTTCATCGGCAGGACAGAGCACGACCTCACCCTGTTCAGTCACGTGTGACAGTCGGCAGCGGAGGGCCGAGTGGTACGCCGAGCGGTATCCCGTGGTCGACTTCCCACTTAACCTGCGCTTCAGCCAGTCGGCCGTAATCCGGCTCCCAACCCGGGAGCGAAACCGGTTGCAGCTGCCATTCGGATATACGGAGCGCATTGGCGGCGTCGATTGCAATATCGCTGACAGACACCAACTGCCGTTTCTCAGCGTTATCCGCGAGTTGTACAGGAGCAGCCCTCAACAACTTGCCGGCGCTCTGCACCGCGCCGCTGGAATCAATATTCACCGGCAGCGCATAACGCTCACCGCGCATGGCGTCAGAATGCACCAGATAGTGCCCTTCCTTTCCAATCGACGCTGCAGCAAGAAGCAGTGAAGGTACTGCGTACAGTGTGGATTTATTCGCCCAGGCTATCCCCTTGCCTACAGCAGCCGCAATACGCAACGAAGTGAAACTCCCCGGCCCTGCGCCGCACAACACACTGCGAATCGCTGACGCTGCGATTCCTGACTCTGCAATCAGTGTGCTGACAGCCGGAGCCACAGGATCCTCCCGCGCGGCACCCATTTTTACACTCACGGATGCAACTGCGTGCGCGTTGGTGAAAAGAGCGATCGAACCGCTTGCCGTCGCTGACTCAAGCACCAGCAACGGATACTCAATCATTGCAACTCCAGGCCGGCAATACACGGCCCGCGCTGGCTGCAACCGGCACGCCATTCACTGTAAACAACGCAAACATTAGCGAAGCCCCGGAAACCGATCCGGATCAAGGATTGTTATCCGCCGTACCTCCGGGCTTTCGATAGCGTGTTCAAGGTGGATGTGAAGTGAATTCTCAGGTATGGCATCGGGGAATCGTTCCGCCCACTCCACAATGGTAAGTGCCGACTGCGCCACCAGCTCCTCCCACCCCAGCTGCACCAGCTCAGCGCCATCGCGAATGCGATAAAAATCGGCATGCACAATACGGCCGGTTGCTGCTTCATACTCCTGCACAATGGAATAAGTCGGGCTCGTTACAGCCCTGTGATCTGCGATGCCAAACCCTTCGCACAGTGCACGCGCCAGCGTGGTTTTCCCCGCGCCGAGGTCTCCATGCAGTGCAATGAATGTGCCTCCCGGGAGTTTGCTTGCAAGAGTGCGCGCCCATTCACGGGCTTGTCCGATCGACAGGCAGTATGTGACGCTCCTTCCGCTTACAGTGCTGAAGTTGCTTCTCATGACTCACGGGGTCCGGAGTGCGCCACATGCGGAGTGTGCGCCGCGCGACGCCCGGTGCTGCCACCCGGGCGCGATCGCACCTGTTGAACATTACCCCGGGCACTTGACGGCGAATCGCCCAGTGCAAGCCTGACTTCGAAGAGCTGATCGCGAAGGCGCGCAGCTGCTTCAAAATCCAGCGCTTCTGCTGCGGCATGCATCAGCGACTCCAACTCAACTACAAGCGACCGCAACTCTTCCGCCGAACGTCCATGCATCGCGCTGGCCTGCTCTTCTCCGCCTGCTGCACCGATCTCATGACCTGGCTGTTCGCGCGCGTCGGCCACGCGGGTAACAAAGCGGATATCCTGAATGCTCTTTTCGACGCCGCGAGGAGTGATACCGTGCTCCAGGTTATAGGCTTCCTGTATTGCGCGCCTGCGACCTGTCTCGTCCATGGCGCGCTTCATGGATCCTGTGATCCGGTCGGCATATAGGATCGCCTGTCCGTTTACATGCCTCGCAGCACGCCCCATAGTCTGGATCAGCGAGCGATCGCTGCGCAGGAAACCTTCCTGGTCTGCGTCAAGAATCGCGACAAGAGAGACCTCTGGCATATCAAGTCCTTCACGCAGCAGGTTGATCCCGACCAGCACATCAAACTCGCCCAGCCGTAAACCACGGATGATCTCCATCCGTTCGATTGCATCGATATCAGAATGCATGTAACGCACGCGGACTCCGACCTGCTGCAGATAGTCCGTGAGATCTTCAGACATCCGCTTGGTAAGCGTTGTGACAAGCACACGTTCACCGAGTCGTTCGCGTATCCTGATCTCATGCAACAGATCGTCTACCTGCCCCTTTACCGGCCGCACGGTGACAGCCGGATCCACCAGCCCTGTCGGGCGGATGACCTGCTCAACGACCACACCTTCCGAAAGTCCGGTTTCAAGTTCACCGGGAGTAGCCGAGACATTGATCAGCCGCGGCACAAGATCCATGAACTCTTCAAATACCAGTGGTCTGTTATCCAGCGCACTCGGCAGCCGGAATCCGTACTCCACGAGTGTGAGTTTGCGGGCACGGTCGCCGTTATACATGCCGCGAATCTGTGGGAGTGTCACGTGCGACTCATCCACTACCACCAGGTAGTCGTCCGGGAAGTAGTCGAGCAGACATGCAGGGCGCTCACCTGCCGCGCGTCCACTGAGATGACGTGAGTAGTTCTCAATCCCTGCACAGGTACCGATCTCAAGCATCATTTCGAGATCGAAGTTGGTTCGCTGCTCAAGACGCTGTGCTTCAAGCAGCTTCTCTTCCCTGCGGAGCTCCGCGGTGCGTTCAGCCAGCTCCGCGCGTATCAGCTTTGCTGCCCGTTCAAGTGTCGGCCGCGAAGTGATAAAGTGCTTCGCCGGATAGATGGCAGACCTGGAAAGAGTAGCGATGGTCTTGCCGGTGAGAGGGTCGATCCGGGAAATGCGCTCTATGTCGTTCCCCCACAGTTCGATCCGTACAGCCTGTTCTTCGTATGCGGGGAAGATCTCAACAGTGTCACCGCGTACCCTGAAAGTACCGCGCTCAAACGCCACATCGTTGCGTGAATACTGGATACCGACGAGGCTCCTCAGCAGATCGTCTCTGGTGATACGCTGCCCAGCAGAAAGCGACAACATCCGTTCGCGATATGAGACCGGGTCGCCCAGTCCGTAAATAGCAGAGACTGTAGCCACAATGATGACATCCTCGCGCTCCATGAGCGATGATGTCGCTCTCAGGCGCAGTCTGTCGATGTCCTCATTGATGGATGCGTCTTTTTCGATATACGTATCGCTGGATGGTACGTAAGCTTCCGGCTGGTAGTAGTCGTAGTACGAGATGAAGTACTCGACTGCATTGGTGGGGAAAAAACTCTTGAGTTCGCCGTAGAGCTGAGCAGCCAGAGTCTTGTTGTGCGACAGGACCAGCGTGGGCTTCCCGAAGTTGCGTATGCAGTGCGCCGCTGTCATGGTCTTCCCGGAACCAGTCACGCCGAGTAGCGTCTGAAAGCGTTCTCCGCGTTCGAGCCCTGCCGTAAGCTCCTTTATCGCGCCGGGCTGGTCTCCTGCCGGTACAAATGGCGACTCCAGCCTGAACTCAGCAGCCACTGCGTGCCCCGGTGATACCGGCAATAATTTCCTTCACTTCAACCCTAATCATCTGTTGTAAGCTGTTCCTGACGTGCTACACTGGCCACACCTTTTACCCGTCTTGCAGCTTTGATGATCCGTTCCAGATGTGGCAGGTTCTCAACTTCAACAAGTGCTGCACCTGTGACCCTGCCGTCGTGAGTGCGGAGCTCCAACGACCTGATGTCGGTACCTGTTGCAGACACTGCTGCCGCGACATCAGCATACAGTCCGCGGCGATCAGTCCCTTCGAGTGTCAGACGTACGACGAACCGCTCACCCGCGACTTCGCGCCAGTCGATATCCAGTCTGCGTTCGGGCTCATGCGCGAGAAACAGAAGATTCGGGCAATCGCTTCTGTGAATAGAGACACCGCGGCCGCGCGTTACATAACCAACGACCTTGTCGCCCGGCACAGGCTGACAACACTGTGCATAGCGCACCAGCAGTCCATCGGCTCCCTGGATCCGGACCCCGCGTCCGTTCCCTCTCATCCGGTCCACGAGCCGTTCCAGCGTGCTCGGCTTTTCCGGTTCGACCGGTGGGTTCTCAAGCTCGGGGTGCAAGACTTTTATCAGCTGCAGCATATGCACATCGCCGACACCCACCGACGCAATGAGTTGCCGTGCACTCTGGAGATTCAGCTTGCGGGCGGCAGCGTCAAGTGAAGCATCGTCCGCTTTGGGCAACCTGCGTCTTTTCAGTTCCCGATCGATGATATCGCGGCCCAGTCGTGATGCAGAACTTTGTTCCTCCTGCCTGAGCCATTGTCGGATCTTGTGACGCGCACGCCCGGTTCGTACATGTGCCAGCCAGTCGCGACTGGGGCGCGCATTGGCGCTGGTCAGAATTTCGACTGTTTCGGAGTTCCGGAGCTCCCGCGAAAGCGGCGTTATACGGCCGTTGACCTTTGCACCCGAGCAGCGCGCACCGACCTGGGTATGCACTGCATAAGCAAAATCGATCGGTGTGGCGCCCTTGGGGAGCCTGATCACATCGCCTGTGGGAGTGAAGACGAATATCTCGTCCTGATACAGATCCAGCTTCAGAAATTCAAGAAACTCGCCCGGTGTTTCGGCGTCCATCTGAAGTTCAAGCACCTGCCTGAACCACTGAAGGTGCTT
>CAZDMG010000054.1:0-15708 GCA_964506655.1 uncultured Gemmatimonadaceae bacterium | reverse complement strand
ACAGATCTACTCCAAAGACGCCTCCGGTACATGGATGATGAGTACCGCATCACCCATGGGCACTATGACATCCACCCTTTATCTCAAACAGGAAGGAAAGGCTCTCTCCGGAAGCATTGCCATTGATCAGGTCGGCTCCTACAACATTTCCGGTGAGGCCAGTGCCGACACTGTCTACTTCTCGTTTCCGATTGAGGTACAGGGAATGAGTATGCAGATCGACGCCTATGGGGTCATCTCCGACAGTGTGACCATGAACGGCATGATGTCGGCGGGAAGTGACGTGGGCAGTTTCCCGTTCAGTGCCAAGCGCGAAGCAAAGGCGAAATAACTTCGCGCTGATCCTGTAGTATCAGCGCTGTAAACCGAATCAGCGCTGATGTGCTAAATGCTCAACCGGCAGCGACCGACCGTTCAATGCGGTTTGTCGCTGTCTTTTTTCTGCGTGCTGCCGCCTGGGACAAAGTTGGAAAGGAACATCCGCTCCGACGGCTTGAGTGACTCGATACCGTGTTCGCGTATCTTATCCAGAATGCGGTCGAGTTCTTCGCTGTTGAGCGGGTGGAGCCCGGACCTGTCAACCTGCTGCCATTGCAGCACGTCCGCCTTCTTTACAGGCGGCGCTGCTTCATGTTTTGCGCGGAAGGTCCGCTTTTTCCGCGACACCCATTTGAGATACAGGTAGGCCCCCAGGTATCCGCCGAGGTGCGCGAAGTGAGCGATACCGCTGCCGGTGTTGCTGAATCCACTCCAGAGTGCGAGTGCAGTGGTTGCAATCACGAGCACCCTTGATGGCACCGGGATAATGCCCCAGATGTAAATGAGTTCGCGTGGCCAGAAGTACGCGAATGCCAGCATGACACCGAAGACTCCAGCCGATGCGCCGATGATCGGCGAGCTCCAAGAGAAAACAGCGGAGAGGAGCGCGCCTGAGAGTCCGCTCAGGAAGTAGAGAAACGCAAAGCTTCTGGAGCCCAGCCTGACTTCAACGCGTGGCCCGAAGAAGAAGAGCGCGATCATGTTGAACAGCAGGTGTGTGCCGCTGCCGTGCAGGAACATGTACGTCAGCAGTGACCACGGCTGTCTAAGGGTGATCGGCGGAAAGAAGACCAGATAGTTCGCCACCTGCGGCAACTGCTTCTGCAGGAGATAGGCACCAACTGTTGAGATGAGCAGCAGACGGACTATTGGGGTCAATTCAGAAGCCTTGTCAGGTGAAAAAATATGAACGCGCGACAGACAGGATCCGCCGCGCGTTCACCGATACATCCGTGATACTACCATGGTACATCCGTGCGGCACCAGTGTGCCAGGGATGTGAAGAAAGCCTGCTGCCGGCAGCGTGTGCTGTGCTGCCGGCAGCATCCGGTCAGTTGCTGCTTCCGGTGCTTTCGTTGAGGATCTTCCGGATCACATCGCGTGAATCCTGCAGATGTGCCTTGCTCATGGTATCGCTGGTGCGCGGAATCGCGCCTGCGAGCTGTGAGTCGAGTGTACGGAGTTCAGCCTTGAGGATAGCGCGGATACCTGTGGTTCCGCCTGCGCCGCCACCACGTCCTCCCTGCTGTGCAGCACCAGCAGCTGCTGCCGGCGGGTTGATCTTGGTGTTCATGGATTCAAGCCATGATGACTGCAGGTTCTGACGGAAGAGGTCGATCGATGCGCCTGTGCGGATCTCCGACCAGATACCGTTGCGGACATCTGCCAGCATTTCAGCGAGCGGATAGACCTCGCTCCTGGAGCGTGCAGTTGCTTCGACTTCAAGCATCCTGTTGAGCTTGTCGTTGGCGAGCAGCGAGTTGAGAACGCGCGTCTGCGCACCACCGAAGCGGTTCAGGCTGCCTGTGGGCTCGAGCTTGCTGAGGATATTGCGATCAAGGAGCCAGCTCTGCGTGGTGAAGGCGTTTTCGTTGAGGTACTTCACGGCTTCACGCTGACGGCGCGGATCGACTGGTGTGTATCTGGGACCGGCCTGTCCGACCATCTTTTCCTGGATGTTGACACCACCGACGATACGGGTGATGTGGTTCATCTCGGTTGACCACTGACCGACCGTACGGCCGTACAGTTCGTTCAGGTCTGCGAAGGAATCGCCTTCCTTCCATGCAGAAGCGCTTTCCAGGTAGCCCATGACGCGCTTGAGGTTCTTCACACCAAGCGTGGTGGCGCGTACAGCATCTGCATCACCTACTGCTTCAGACTGTTCGCCCGGATCGACGCTGCCGCTGTTACCGGAGAAACGGAACCACGGAGTATCGTCCTGCAGTTTCGACCACTTGTCGAGTGTGGGCTTTTCATCCTGCGGTGTCTTTGCACCGGGGATCGGTGTGTAACCCCACATCACAGCGTAATGATCGTACGGTCCGACTTTGGGGATCAGGTCTTCCACATCGATACCGTCTTCGGGCTGCGCAACGTAGTTGAAACGTGCGTAGTCCATGAGCGTCGGCGTATGTCCCATCTTCTTCACGAACGTCTTTGAACGCAGTGAGTCGAGAGGATACATGGAGCTGGCCTTGAAGTTGTGCTGGAAACCGAGTGTGTGTCCGACTTCGTGCGCGGTGACATACTCAACCAGACGGCCCATAAGCGAATCCGGGAACGGGAGCTTCTGTGCGCGCTTGTCGAGTGGTGACACCTGCGTGAAGTACCAGTCGCGGCTCAAGTTCATGACGTTGAGATACGTCTGTACATCGGCGTCGAGGATTTCACCTGTACGTGGGTCCTTGAGGCTTGGTCCGACAGCGTTTTCAGTTGCGGACGGGAGCCAGCGGACCATCGACACAGTAGCATCCTCACCCGAGAAGTCAGGATCGTTGGTTGGCGGCTCGGCGGCTATGATGCCTTTGGAGAAACCTGCTTCTTCAAAGGCGGGCTGCCATGCTTCGATACCGCGCTTGATCCATGGCTTGATCCACGCCGGTGTGGCAGGATCGAGGTAGTAAGTGATCGGCTTCTTCGGTACGCAGAGGTTCCCGACTTTCTGGTCGGAGCACTCGAGACGCCACTTCGAGATGTACTGCAGATTCTCGACGCGATGTGTGATGGCTGCGAAGTCGCGCTGCCGGACATTGAAGTATCCAACGCGCGGATCGGCGAGACGCGGCATCATCTGATCATCGGGGAGTTTGACGATCGAGAAGGTGAAGCGCTGACTTGTCGGGCCTGCCTGTCCTGCACCCTGGCCCCTGCCACCTGCCGCAGCAGCGCCTGCCGCCGCCTGCGGTGTGAAGGTCTGTGTTGCAGTGACATTCACGTTGCGCGAGTACGCGGCAAAGCGATCAATGAATGAACGCGATGCATCCACCTGCGCGCGCTGTCCGAGCGCAAGGAACTCCGGGATCTGACCGACGAACATCCGCGTCACTTCAATGACAGCGCTGCTGTCCGGGCCGTAGGCTTCGATGTTGAAGGCGGCAATGATGCGTGTGAAACCGATCAGGTCGTACGCGAGCCGGCTTGCAGCAGAAGTTGCTGTATCAGAGATGATGTCACTGTAGCTGGCCTGACGGAGCAGGATGCGGTTGTCACGACGTTCGAAACGAACGAGGTCGTTTCCACCCATCGTACCGTTGATGCCGATGCCGGAAGGAGTGCCCGCGAGTGTGGAAACAATGATGTAGTCCTTGTTCCACTCACTCTTTGGGATCTCAAAGTAGAGGCGGCTGCTGACCTGGTGGACGTTGAAGACGCCACGTTTGGTGTGAGCAGCTGAAGTGATGACCTGACCGAATGCACGTGGCTGGGGATCCTGTGCTCCAGCAGCAGCTTGCCCACCACCCTGACCACCTGCACCGCCACCGCGGGCAGCCATGCCGGGTGTGGGTGCTCCGCCACCACGGGCAGCGTTAGGAGCTGCAGCGGGCGCAGGAGCAGGAGGCGGGGCAGGAGTGGCCGCCGGTCGGCATGCGCCGAGTGCGAGGCCAACTGCTGCCAGGGACAGCGAGAGATGTTTCATAGATTGGAATCCCGGTTTGGGGCGACTTGAACTGCGAACCCGGCGTCGACAACCAGCACCGGCTCGCACTCCGTCAACTACGCGTCTCAGGCGCGTGATGCTGATCCGGAGGATGGCATTAAAATAGTCGCTGGACGCGGGGCGTGGTGCCTGCATTTGCTGCAAGCCAGTCGGCGATAGTGCCGAGAACGGTTTTGGGGAGTTTTTTATTGCTGAGCGTGGCATAGCCCTGCGGGGCACCGGTAGGGTCGCTCAGGAAGAGGTGATTGACGGAGGCAAACTTGCGAGTTGTGACGTTGTTATTGCCTGCACCCGTAAGCGCTGCTGCCAGGAGGTCTGCCTGGTCGGGTGTCACCTGCTGGTCGGTCTCACCCTGCATGATGAGTACAGGCTGCTGGACGCGCCTGATGGTTGCGATAGGGTCGTGGCTCATAAAGAAGCCCATCCATGCATTGGCTTTTGCGAGTGAATCGAGTTGTGCGGGCACGGCTGCCATAATGGAGTCGCGTGCCCTGTCCGGGAGACCGGCGGCTTTGAGTAGCTGCTCGTTCTGATACATCAGTATCTGCCGACCGTTTTGCGCGCTGCCAGCGAGCAGGACGATTGCACGGATATCAGGGTTTGCCGCGGCAACCATGGGTGCGATCATCCCGCCTTCGCTGTGTCCGATGAGGTAGATGCGCGCGGGGTCGATATCGGGGCGGCTCTTAAGCCACGTAACGATGGACCGGACGTCGTCTGCGAAATCGGCGGAGGTGGCGCTGGTGAGAGTTTCGCGTCCGCCTGAAGCACCGAAGCCACGGTCGTCAAAGCGGAGCACAGCGATGCCGCGCCTGCCGAGTGTATCTGCGATTTCCCGGAACGGAGCGTAGTCCGGGACGGTGAGGATGCGGGAGTCCCGGTCTTGGAGCCCGCTGCCGGAGATGGTTATTGCAACCGGTTGCCGCTGGTTGGTGGAGCTGCCGGTGGAGCTCTTGGTAAGGGTGGCTGCCAGGTTGTAGCCCCTGTCGGTGGGGATCGTAACATTGAGCGCTGAATAGGGCGCGCTGCTGGGGGCTGAATAGTCTGTGGGTGCGGGTTGAGCGGGCGCTGTGGCGCCTTTTCGGAGGACAGTGAGTGCCTGCGATGGCACCCGAATTTCCGAAATGAGACCGCGTGAATCGAAGACAGCCAGCATCTCCACGCCACCCATTGTGGCAGAGACGGTATCACCGCTCCGCCTGACTGTTACGGGTAAGCGTTGCCCTCCCTGCGCGAGGAGTACGTGGAAAGTGCCGGCGCCAGTGGGAACCGCGCGCGTGGCCGCTGTAAGGATATTGGTGAGCGACTGGTTGAAGACGACATAGGCGCCCGGTGCGCTCGGGACTTTCTGGGTATCAGTGGCGCCACCGGATGCCATATCAACGATGATGGTATCACCGGACTGTCTGAAGAGTGCGTGTTGGAGCGGTGTGCCGGTGGCAGGCGCGCCGGCGGCAAAGACTTCGAGTTTGTAGTTGCCGGGTGCGGCGGTTGTGCCGGCAACGCTCGTGTTGAGTGACTGGGTCCACTTGATGGCGGGCTGTCCTTTCCAGTTGAGTACGCCTATCCAGCTGCCGGCTGTGATTTCAAGTTTTTCTGTGGCGAGCGTATCCTGAGCCAGCAGGTATATGTATTCCGCAGTGGCCGCTGGCTGTGCTGCAGCCGGCAGTGGTGCAGTGACGAGTGCAGCAACGAGGAAGAAAAAATTGGGTGTCCGCTTCATTTGCAGTCGGATGGGTCAGTTTCGGGGTCGGAATCGGGTGGCGGCAGGTGCTGAGTTCGTGACGGAATAACGTGTGGTTCAACAGCTGCTTCGGCTTCGGTTTCGGTAGTTTGTTTTGATGCACGCCCGGATTCGCGGAGCGCACGCCTGAGCAGGTATTCGATCTGGCCATTCAGGCTGCGCAGATCGTCGCCTGCCCAACGCTGCATAGCGTCGAGCAGGTCGCGATCCACGCGTAGCAGGAATGACTTACGCTCGGCCATGACTTTGCGTGATCAGTTGTACAGCGTACCGGTGTTTACCACCGGTTGTGCAGATCGGTCCGAACAGAGCACAACGAGCAGGTTACTTACCATCGATGCCTTACGCTCTCCGTCGAGTTCCACGATGTTGCGCGCCTTGAGGGAGTCGAGCGCCATTTCGACCATTCCGACTGCGCCCTCAACAATGGTCTGACGGGCAGCCACGATTGCACTCGCCTGCTGCCGCTGCAGCATGGCAGAGGCGATTTCCTGTGCGTATGCCAGGTGGCTTATGCGCGCCTCCAGGACTTCGACACCCGCTTTTGCCAGACGCTCGTGCAGCGCTTCAAGGAGCCCCTTTGAGACTTCATCGGTGTGCGCAGAAAGCGTGACTTCATCGGAACCGTAGTGATCGTACGGGTACGCCTGCGCGAGTGAGCGAAGTGCAGATTCGCTTTGCATGGTGACGTACTCTTCGTAGTTGTTCACTTCGAAGATGGCTTCGGCGGTATCAATGACTTTCCAGACCACGATGGCACCGATCTCTACCGGATTGGACCGGGCGTCGTTCACCTTGAGCTTGCTGGTTTCAAAGTTCCGGACGCGGAGCGAAACAGCCTTCTTGACTGTAAAGGGGTTGGTAACCCAAAGGCCGGCGCGCTTTTCGGTGCCCCGGTAATTGCCGAAAAGGGTGAGAACTTTCCCTTCATTGGGGGCCACCACAAAGAGCCCGGGAAGGGTGAAAACAGTAACGATCAGGATCAGAATCGCGGTCGCGATCAGCAACCCGTTGGGGTTCGGCCCTTTAACCCCGGTTATGAACATGAAGATTGCGAGTCCGAAGAGCACAATCAGACCGATGAGGGCTGGAATACCCGGCAGCGAGCGGGCCTGGACTTCCTGTAGCATGGTAATCCCCGTAGGAAACGTGGTTTAATGGTAGCGTTATGATATCACTATGCTAGCTCCGTACGCAATGTAGGGGCGAGCGGTTTCAATGGCGGGGATTGGTGGCGAGCGGAGGCTGGCGCACGGCGCCACTGGCTCGGCCCACGCCCGAGGACCCAGGCCCCAGCCCGACGCTCAGCTCTGATGGATGCCGTCCAGGACGTCCCGGACAGCGTGGATCAGCTCGTTGGCGGTAAAGGGCTTCTGCAGGAAGGGGATGTCTTCGAGGCGGATGCCTCGCAGCAGCTCCTCGTCGTCGGTATATCCCGAGGCAAAGACAACCTTGATCTCCGGGCGGGCTTCCTGGATCAACTCGGCCAGCTCGCGACCATTCATTCCGGGCATCACCATATCGGTGAAGAGCAGGTGAATAGTGCCGCTGTGATTCCTGGCCATAGCCAGTGCGGCGGCACCGTCTTCTGCCGCAAGGACGTCGTAGCCCCATCGCCTGAGCGCTGCAACAGCGATGCTCCTGACGCTGGCTTCGTCTTCTGCAATCAGAATTGTTTCAGTGCCGTGCATGTCACGCACGGGATGTTCATGTGTTGGTGGGGAAGTACTTGGTTCGGTGACTGCCGGGAAATAAATGGTGAAGGTGGCACCGGCGTTCACCTGTGAAGCAACACGAATAACACCTCCTACCTGGCCGACCATGCCATACGCCAGCGCCAGTCCGAGTCCGGTGCCCTTACCGCGCTCCTTTGTGGTGAAGAATGGCTCAAAGATCCTTTCGCGGACTTCGTCGGTCATTCCGATGCCGGTATCGCGCACAGAGATCGCGACCCACGATGTGTCCGGGTCGAGCAGGTTCATATCGCGTTCGCTGTCGGTAACCAGGTAGGTGCGGATGTGAAGCTCGCCGCCAACAGGCATGGCATCGCGCGCGTTGGCCGCCAGATTGAGCAGTACCTGCTCCAGCTGACCGGGGTCTGCCGTAATCCGCGCAATGTCTTCATCCAGCGATGCAACGATACGGATGTGTTCACCAATGATGCGCGCCAGCAGACCTTCCATGCCGTGCACGAGTGTGTTGAGTTCGGTGACCACCGGTTGTGCGGTCTGTCTTCTGCTTGCTGCAAGTATCTGTCGTGTCAGATCGGCGCCGCGCACCGCGAGTTTCCGCAACTCGGATACATCTGCCCGTGCGCTGCTTTCACTGTCGAGGTCCATCAGTGCCAGATCGCAATAGCCCAGCATCCCTGTCAGCAGATTATTGAAGTCATGTGCAATACCGCCTGCAAAGGCGCCAATGGCTTCCATCTTCTGCGCCTGTCGCAGCTGTTCCTCACTGCGTGCAAGTGCACGTTCGGCTTCCCTTCTTGCAGTGGAGTCGATTGCAACGCTCAGCCACCCGGCACGCCCGAGCCGCCGTGAGCTGGTTGTAATGACATCCATCTCCATACGTCGGCCGTCTTTTGTTCTGTGAGTCCAGAGGCCGGCGTGCTGTCTGTTTTCAGAGAACGGGAGCCGTCTGCGGGTAAATCGTTCGTGATCTATCGGGTCGATCAGATCTGTAATCTGCAGCGAAAGGAACTCGTGTCTGTCGTAACCGTAGTGTTCAAGCGCGGCTTCATTGACTGCGAGTATCCGCATGTTTTCCGCGTCCCACCCGTACATCGGAAGCGGGTTTGAATCAAAGAGCAAACGGTACCTGCGTTCACTGTCGCCGAGCGCTGCGTTGCGGCGTTCGACAGTATCGGCCATGTGGTTGAACGCTCGCGCAAGCACACCGATTTCAGAGGAGTCAACAACGCGCGATCGGTGACTGGTCAGTCCGCGTGCAATTGTGTTGGCATCGGAGGCAAGGATGTTGATTGGCTTTACAAGACGTCCGCCGAGTAGCCATGCAACGATGGGTGCAAGGCCAATGATGGCGATTGCGAGAGCCAGACCTCTTAGTGCGGCCGCCCGTTGTGGTGCGCGCACAGTAGCCTCGGGTATGCTGACATTCACATACCATGGAGTTCCCTCGATACGGGAGTGTCCGACCAGCATGTATTGACCACCGGATTGCTGCCTCACGCGTGAGACGCCGGGCGCGGAATCGATTCCGACGGGCGCGACTGCCTGAAGAGAATCAGGGATATTGATTTCGCCATCGGTGGAGACCGCAAGAACGTTCCCGGTGGTGTCGAAGAGTGTTACAGTGGTGCCTTTGGTAATGGACGGGATGGTGGCACCCTCAGCGAGGGAGTCCAGCCGGATCGTAAGGGAGACCATCCCTTTCAGGGTATCGTTGCTGAACACACCGCGTGTGAGGAGTACCGTATAAGGGTTGTCGCCAGCTGCACGTAACCTGTTACGGAGCCCGAATGCCAGTTGCGGTGTGCTCTTCAGTCTGTCGAGGAGACGCAGTGTGGCCGTCTGGATGGAGTCCATCATCGGGCGGTAAACAGCTGCACCGACCAGAGAACCGTTTGTATTGTATGCAACGAAATTGGTGTACGCACTGCTACCGGTGGTATGCCAGCGGTCGAGCAGGGAGTCATTGCGTGCGCGATCGCGTGTATCGAATCCGACGGAAACGCCCATAGTCTGAAGGCGTACAGCAGCGATCTGCACTCTGGCTCCGATACGCTCCGTAACAAGCCGTGAGGCGTGCATTACAGCGTCTTCGATTTCTTCGGACTCCTGTTGCCACCGCTCGAACTGCCTCCATGTGCTCAGTGCGATCAGTGGGAGAGCAACAGCGATGCCGAAGAAGAAAAGCCTCGCCCTGAGCCCCGAGTACCACTTGAACTGTGCAACTGCGGGGCTTGCAGGGTAGTCAGGACGTGGCGCGTCTTTTACCACCGACGCGCTGTCCGGTGTTGGACGCAACGGACTTATCTGTACTCCTCAAGGATGTCCGCCGTCATCCCCATTACATGGTATCCCTTGTCAACGTACACAGTCGTACCGGTAATGCCGGAGCCAAGCGGGCTACAGAGAAATGCAGCAGTGTTTGCAACCTCTTCCGGGCTCACCCGTTCCGGTATCGGCGAATTCACTTCTGCGTATCGCACCATCTCTTCGATGATGCCGATCTTGCTGGCAGCGCGCGATGCGTAAGGGCCCGCAGAGATTGTGTTGACGCGGATACCATACTGGCGGCCTGCCTCGTAAGCGAGTGTGCGCGTGTCGCTTTCCAGTGCTGCCTTGGCAGACGCCATACCACCGCCATAAACCGGAATTGAACGCTCGCTTGCGAGATAAGTGAGTGAGCAGACAGCACCGCCCGGGCGCACCATCGGCGCGAGCTCACGCACCATGGAGACAAGCGAGTACGCGCTGGCGCTCAGTGCACTCAGATATCCATGCCTGCTGGTATCCAGTATGCGCTTCTGTACTTCCGGGCCGTTGGCAAGCGAATGAAAGACGATATCGAGTGGCTGTTCGCCGAAGTCTTCTCTTACGCGCTGCGCCAGCCCTTTGATCGAGAAGTCGCCGACGTCCTTGTAGCGTTGCGATTCGCGGAGTTCAGCGGGCGCGTCTTCCAGGGAATCGAACATTGCATCGAGTGGATAGATGCGCTCGAATTCGAGCAGTGATCCGTCGTCGAGTTGACGTGACTTGTCGATCTTGCCCCGTTCAATGAGGTTGAGGAAGATCCTGAGAGCAGGTGGCCAGGTCGCCACGCACACTGTTGCGCCCGCCTGAGCGAAGGCCTTGGCGATTGCAAAGCCGAATCCGACGTCATCTGCGACGCCGGCGACAAGTGCGCGTTTACCTCTTAAGTCGATTGGTAGCATGGTGCAAAGCAGTAGTCGATCATAAAATCGCAGCCGCCCGGCTCAAACGATCACGGATGGCATCCCACTCCCCTGTGGTGGGCGGATTTTCGATCAGAATAACATGCACTCCGGACACGTCCGCGTCATGTAATTCAGCATAAATCATACGCGCATATTCTTCCGGTGTGTCAGGCATAAGCACAAAACGGCTCCCTTCAGGCACTCCGGCGCGCTCCGGAAACTCCACACTCCTGGCAAGAACAGCCACCCGCTTGCCACTTTTTGCGAGTGCCGCCAGAGGTTTTTTCATCTCACTCGCCTCACTTGTTTCTGCCAGCCACGTCTCGGCGTTTGGCGAATAATGCCGCACAGCTTGCCCCGGACTCCGCGCACCGGTAACTCCTTCGCCCGCGTCCAACTTTAATCTTGAGTCTTTTACTCCCACTTCATCGCCCAGGACTGATTCCAATGCTGCACGGGAGATCATCCCCGGGCGCAGGATCATCACACGCGGGCCGGCAAGATCGACCACTGTGCTTTCGATCCCTACCGAGCAGGGGCCGCCGTCAAGGATGAGATCGACGCGCTCGCCCAGCGATTCCACCACATGTTGCGCAGTCGTCGGCGAGAGCTGGGTGAACCTGTTGGCACTCGGCGCTGCAACAGGGGCACCGAATTCACGGAGCAGTGCGAGCGCGACAGGGTGTGCAGGTACACGGATCGCGGTTGAATCCATACCGGCGGTTGCGATATCAGGTACTGCTGCGGATTTCCGGACGACCAGCGTCAGTGGGCCGGGCCAGAAGTGGCGCGCCAGGATGTCAGCCGTAGGTGGCCACTCTGCTGCGAGCGACATAGCCGCTTCGGTGTCAGCGACGTGCTGGATTACAGGGTTCCACGCTGGTCGCCCCTTGGCTTTGTAGATGCGCGCGACGGCGGCCTCCGACAGCCCTGAAGCGCCGAGTCCGTATACGGTTTCCGTGGGGAAAGCGACGAGTCTGCCGGAGCGAAGGAGCTGTGCGGCACGCTTGATTGCCGCCTGATCCGGGGCGTGAGCGCTCACAACAAATACTTCCACGCTTTATCGCCGCCTGTTCATGACACGCAGCGTCATCCGGTCAACGAGTCCTGGTGCGAGCATTTTCATAATGCGTCCGATCTTGCCGCGCCATGTCATAACAACTTCCCGCTTGCGCTGCTCAACTGCCTTGAGGATGATGCGTGCGCAGACGTCAGTATCCATCGTTTCCGGAAGCCGGCGCTGATTGGGTCTTGCGCCATACGGAGTGCCGTCGGCTGAGAGTGCGTTGCTGTTGATATCGGAAACTACGAAGCCCGGGTAAATAACTGTGACAGACACACCGGTTGGTGCAAGTTCGATTCTGAGTGTGTCGAAGAAACCCGCCATGGCATGCTTGGTGGCAGCATATGCGGAGCGTCGCGGGACACCAGTGAGCCCTGTGAGGCTGGAAACAGCAACGATTCTCCCTTTCGAGGCCTTGAGGTGCGGCAGCGCAAACGCAGTGCACCAGACACTGCCATGGAAATTCACACGCATGAGTCGTTCGAAGATGCTGAGATCTGTGATCTCGTCGAAAGGAGCGCTGGCGCCGAGTCCGGCGTTGTTGATGAGAACATCGAGACGTCCGAAGTGGTTTACTGTGCGGGCAACGATGCTTCTGCAGTCGTCTTCGATGGAGACATCACCGGGGACACTGATCGCATCTGCGCCGAGTGCGCGGCACTCCTCTGTAACCTGATCAAGCTTTTCGGTATTGCGTGCAGCGAGCGCGATCCGGATGGTGGCTGGTGTTGCGGCAGTGTGGTCAGCAGTGTGGTCAGTGCCGGTTGCGGTGCCCGGGGTGGAGTTTGGGGCGGGTTTTGCGGCGGGGTGAGAATAGCTGCGTGCGAGCTGGCGCGCGAGTTCGGCGCCGATGCCTCCGGAGGCACCGGTAATGAGAACCACTGAGCCATTCAGGGTGCTGTGTGTGGGTCCTTGCATAGTGAGAAGATACCATTTGAGCCGGCAGATGGTTATTGATGGTGCGTGTCAATACCAACGGGGATCTTCATTCTGGCCGAGCTTACCGGTGAATCGCGTGCACGTGTGCGTGAGATTCAGCAGAAGTTTGATCCGAAGCTTTCGCGCCGTACGCCGCCGCATGTCACGCTTGCGGGCTCGTCGGGGGTGGGGCCGGTGGCATCGGATACGACTGTGGAGGAGTTGCGTGCGCGGCTGGATCCGATTGCGGCAACGACGGCGCCGCTGGTGCTGGAGTTCGGCCGTCCGCACCGATTCATGCAGACGGACATAGTGTCATTGCCACTGGATCCGCATGGCCCCTTGCGGGAGTTGCATGAGCGGATAGCCAGGTCGGGGCTCAGGTTCCTGCCGGCTCGATTTCAGTTCAGCCCGCACGTCACGCTGAGCTTTTACCCGACGCTTACGCTGCACAGGGAGAAGGAGCTGTTGTCGCTACGTGTAACGACCCCCTGTGTGCTGGACAGGTTGCAGCTGTTTCTGACGCGTGATCCGCAGCCCAGTGTGAAGCTTCTTGAGCTGGAGCTGAGGGGTTCAGGAGTTGGCGGAGGGGCGGAGCTTCAGGTAGGCCGCGACGGCTTGCTTGAGGGCAAGCAGTGAGGAGGCTTCGAACTCGTATTCCATCCTCAGTCCGCTGAGCGCGTCGGCGTCGTGCTGTTGTCCGATCTGTCGTGCAGCGCGGCTGGCGATGGACATGCGTCTTATGTAGTCGCGGGCGGCGAGCCAGAGGGCATTGGCGGTTTTGCGGAGTTCCGCGGCATCTGAGGCAGGGCTGTCAGTGCTATCCTTGCTGAATTCAGCTATGGCTTCCTCGAGTGCCAGGTCGCAGGTATCGACGAGTGCTTCCGCGGCCGCGAGTTCCCACAGCGGGGCATGGATCTGGATCAGGCGTGCGCGCCGATCGCGCTGATGGCAGGTTTCGGCGGCGGTGCGGCAGAGTGCGTCCGAAACAGCTTCCGGGTGCGGCGTATTATCGTCGTGATCGGTGTTTGTGGAGCTGGCGGTGTTGGCGCTGGTATTTGCGGTGACTTTACTTCCGCGCGAAGACGATCCGGGTCCGGCCATGTGGTGATTGGAGATGAGTTGGGGAGGCTGATGGTGCCAGGGCACAGCCGGTCTCAGACTGGTTGTGCCTATGGCGGGCCATTGGCCTCCCCGGTATAGCGGTCAGTCGGCGACCTGGATCCAGACCACTGAGTATGAGGGCCCGGTTGCAGTGGGCGACCATCGCACAGTGTAGAACTCCAGGATCTTGCGTTTGCCGCGCACGGTTCTGCCGATAATAATGACAGAGTCCGGGTGGATTTCAAGTCTGTGGATCGCAACGCTACTATTGGTTGGTACGGAGATATCGCCTTCTTTGGGGCACTCGCTTCTGTTCTTATACCTGCTGAGAGTGGCTGCATCCTTTGTGAAGAGCAGTGCGCCGCTCTCGTCCCAGAATTCGTTGATGTTGCAGTAAGAGATGGGGGTGCTGTCCTGGAGTACAATCAGGCGGTTATCTGCGATGGTGTTGCCGATAGTTGTGACTTGTGCTCTGGTGAGAGTTCCCTGAGCACAGGCGGGCACAGCGGCGAGCAGCATGGCAGGAAAGATGAGAGCTTTACGCATTGGTTCAGTCCTTCCGTAGTATCGAGTGGGTATCAGTTCCTGGCGGGGACGAGCTGTGCGGAGTATGCCGGTTCACCCAGTACCCGTGCAGCTCCCCACCCGATGAAGTAGCGCTCCGTGAAGGAGCGATTGCCTCGGGTGGTTTTGCCTGTGATTACAACTGAGTCTGCGTAAATGGATATACCGGTGAGCTCCACAGTACTTCCGGTCGAATCAGGAGTTACAGCATTTCCTTTTGGGCACTCGTTTCTATTCTTGTATTTGCTGAGGTCGACAGCATAATACCGGAGGAGCAGTGCGCCCTTATCGTCCCAGAACTCATCAATTGCGCAGTATGAGACGGGGGTGTAGTCCTGGAGCACAGTCAGCCGATGATTGGTGATTGTGTTGCTGATATTGATCATCTCCATCTCGCTGAAGCGGTGCTGTGCATGCACGGGGAGTGCCGTGATGCACAGCGCGAGCAGGGTAGTGATTACAGGACGCACTGGTTTACACCTCGGATAAGGTGGAGGTAGTTGCCAGCTTAGAAGATGTGGTACTGCAGGCTCGTGCGGAAAGCCATGGTCTTCCGGCTGGGCACGACTGCTTCAGCTGCGCCGCTCCGTTTTACACCGGCATCCGACGCTCCCACTGTTTCAATCCGCATGGTCCAGGAGGAGAGTGCGAATCGGAAACCGGCACCCCACAGTGCACCGACCAGAATTCGACCCGGTGTGTCAGCAGAGTTCACAACAGCGCGGGAATAGGTGAGCGATGCTCCTCCCAGTAAGTATCCAGATACTCCAGACCGGGCCAATGCACCGGGGTAGTACTCCAGTTGGAGGCTGTTGTACCCCAACCGGCTGCTGCCTGGACTGAATTCCCGTGATATACGCGTCATTGAAAGAGCCAGATGTCGCTCGGGATAGACGGAAGTGATACGGTATCCGATTGGCACGCTGGTTCTGGCAGCTGGAGGTGCTGTTTGGTGCACGCCGTACCCGGTTTCAACGCCAATCTCCATAAAATTCAGCGGCTGTTGGCCGTAGAGCGGGTTTGTAGAGGCAAGCGCGAGCAGCGCAAATGACACGCTCACAATACATGCCTTGAAGTGTGTGCCTGAAACGCGTGGCGTGGTGTCAGGCGTGTTGCTGTAATCTGTTTCCAGAGCAGCAGCCCGACGATGGTTCCATGTGAGCCGAGTATCCGAATGCATAAGAAGCACTCCCGATGAAATGTGGCGGGCAGGCGATCCCTGGGTAACGCGTGGCGGGCCGACCTATAGCGAGAGTTTACGGCGGGGTGAACTGTTGTCAAGAGGAGCCGGCTCAGGGTCTTGCCGGCCTGCGAAATACGCGGTAGCATCAGGATAGGTCCCGTTGCATGGACTTCCTTTTCACATTAACAATTCGGGCTCTCAAGATGGATTTCAGAGATGAGGTACTTCGCAATGGTACAGCGGCCCGCGG
>CAZDMG010000053.1:0-16312 GCA_964506655.1 uncultured Gemmatimonadaceae bacterium | reverse complement strand
CAGCCGTCATGCAGCCGGTCAGGCGCCGAACTTTCTGTTCATCGGCTGTTGTGATTCACGCGTACCAATCGAATTGCTCACTGGAGCCAAACCCGGCGAAGTGTTCACACATCGCAATATCGGCAACCAGGTGCACCGCACCGATATGAATGTCCTGTCAGTGCTGGACTATGCTGTCAGTGTGTTGAAAGTGCCTCACATCATCGTGTGCGGTCACTACGAATGCGGTGGGATTGCAGCCGCCATGAAGCAACCCGGTCAGGGGATCGTTGACAACTGGCTGGAAGATCTCCGTGACATTCATTATCGACATGCGCATGAGCTTGACCTGCTTGCGGACGACGATAAGCGGCAAAGACGCCTGGTTGAGCTTAACGTTCTGGAGCAGGTGCTGAGCCTGTCGCGCACGCCAGTAGTCCAGCATGCATGGGAGAAGGGTGAAAGACCGGTATTGCACGGAATAGTCTACGATGTGCACGATGGGCTGCTGAGAGAGCTGGTCTCCAACATTTCGAGTGAAACGCGTGCTATGGAGCTGCGCACGGTGCTCAGCAGGGATGTAACCAGAATCCCGGTGTCGCTTCACGCTTCCGATCCTGGCTGACAGGAAATGAAAAGGCGCCCCGTGAGAGGCGCCTTTTCTGTGTTGCAGGAGCTTTTGTTGCTCAGTACATACCGCCCATGCCGCCACCGGGGCCGGCCGGCATGGCTGGCTTCTCTTCCTTCTTCTCGACGATAAGAGCTTCCGTCGTAAGCAGGAGTCCGGCGATCGATGCAGCATGCTGCAGCGCAGTGCGTGTGACCTTGGTCGGGTCGATGACGCCCGACTGCACGAGGTCTTCGTACACATCGGTGAGTGCGTTGTAGCCGAAGTTCTTCTCCTTTGCGGTACGGATCTTCTCGACCACAATGGAGCCTTCACCACCGGCGTTCTGAACAATCATGCGAAGTGGCTCTTCGATTGAGCGACGCACAATGTCCACACCGATCTGCTCGTCGCGTTCGACGGTCTTCACATCCTTGAGGACGTGCTGTGCACGGATGAGTGCAACACCGCCACCGGGGACAATCCCTTCTTCAACGGCTGCGCGTGTGGCATGCAGTGCATCTTCCACGCGGGCCTTCTTTTCCTTCATCTCAGCTTCGGTGGGAGCACCGACATGGATGACGGCAACACCACCGGCCAGCTTGGCGAGACGCTCCTGGAGCTTCTCACGATCATAGTCCGATGTGCTCTTGTCGATTGCAGCACGGATTTCCTTGACGCGACCTTCGATATCGTTCTTGTCGCCAGCGCCATCGATGATGGTTGTGTTGTCCTTGTCAACAACGATACGGGCGGCGGAGCCGAGGTCTGTCAGAACAGCATTCTCAAGCTTGAAACCGACTTCTTCGGAGATGACCTGACCCTTGGTAAGGACAGCGATATCCTGAAGCATCGCCTTGCGACGGTCGCCGAAGCCCGGAGCCTTCACTGCGCAAATACGAAGCGTACCACGGAGCTTGTTGACAACGAGCGTGGCCAGAGCCTCGCCTTCGATGTCTTCTGCGATGATAAGAAGCGGCTTGTTGAGCTGCGCAACCTTCTCAAGGATCGGAAGGAGGTCCTTCATGGCGCTGATCTTCTTGTCGTGAATAAGGATCAGTGCGTTCTCGAGGACAGCTTCCATCTTGTCCGGGTCGGTTACGAAGTACGGCGAGAGATAGCCGCGATCGAACTGCATACCATCAACAGTGTCAAGCGTGGTCTCAAGACCCTTGGCTTCTTCAACTGTGATTACGCCATCCTTGCCGACCTTCTCCATGGCTTCAGCAATCAGATTGCCGATTTCATGATCGTTGTTGGCCGAGATGGTGCCGACCTGGGTGATTTCCTTCTTGCCACTGGTGGGGACCGAGATCTTCTTCAGTTCATCAACAACGGTGGTAACGGCCTTGTCGATGCCACGCTTGATGGCCATCGGGTTGGAACCGGCCGTGACGTTCTTGAGTCCTTCACGATAAATGGCCTGTGCCAGAACCGTGGCGGTTGTGGTACCGTCGCCAGCGATGTCGGAGGTCTTGGTGGCGACCTCTTTCACCATCTGCGCTCCCATGTTTTCGAGTGGGTCGCTGAGTTCAATTTCCTTCGCTACTGTGACGCCGTCCTTGGTGATCGTCGGTGCGCCGAACTTCTTGTCGATAACGACGTTGCGGCCCTTGGGGCCAAGCGTGACCTTGACCGCATCAGCCAGCTGATCGATGCCGCGCTTCAGTGCAGCGCGCGCATCTGTATTGAAATAGAGTTCTTTAGCTGCCATGGTAGTTCATCTATGTGGTTAAAGGGGAGTTCAGTTCAGCACTGCGAGAACATCACTCTCGCGCAGAATAAGGAGCGATTCCCCATCAATTGTGACTTCGGTGCCGCTGTACTTTCCGTACAGGACTTTGTCACCAACCTTCACTTCCATCGGAACGCGCTGATCTTTCTCAAACCGACCCGGTCCAACAGCAACAACAGCACCCTGCTGCGGCTTTTCCTTGGCGGTATCGGGGATGTACAGCCCGCCACGCATCTGCTCAGCCTCTTCGAGGGGCTTCACCACGACGCGATCTGCGAGCGGCGCCACCTTCGCGGCACTCTTTGCCATGTGTTCTGATCTCCTGTAGTCTTCAGGGAATTGGTTACAAACAGTGGTCCGGCTCAACGCCGGAGCGTTTTAGCACTCAAACTACGAGAGTGCTAACAATCTTAATAATACCCGATTATTGGGCTCCAGTCAACTTACAGAATCTTGCGCGAATTAGCTTTCTAGTGCGAGCGTAAATTCCACAGACACAACATGTTACGCAACTATAAGACAGTTGGTTCTGCGCTGGTTCTGTGCTAGATCTCTGCCAGCTCCAGGCTACCGCTCCGCACGGCTTGTAAACCGCTGGCCGTCTCCAGAAGCAGCGATCCGTCGCGCGAAATGCCACGCGATACTCCATGCGCCGGCTTAACCACCACGCGCCCCAGAGTCCAATCCCTGGAACGCCATCGCTTAAGCTCATCCTCCGACAAATGCGCCGATGTGGCTGCTGCACACCGCAATACGGGAATCAGCCGCGCCAGCAATTCCCACTGTTCCGTACTACCAGATGAAACAGCAGCTACGCGCGACAATTCAACGGGCAATGACTCCGGAATCATAAGATTGATCCCGATCCCGACTGCAACCCAGTCGAGTCGCTCCTCCCGCCATCTGGCTTCCACCAGTATCCCGGCCACCTTCTCACCGTTGCGATACACATCATTGGGCCACTTGAGGCTGTACTGGCCGCCGTCATCCAGCTCTGCAAGCAGCTCTGCCACGCAAAGCCCGGTTCTGAGAGCCATTACACCCGACTGAACCGCCCCCTCAACAGCTAGCGCCAACTGTTGTTCCGGTTCGTATGAGTTGGCAGCAACGCTCTCCGCCAAACCAGCACCGGACGCCGGCCCACACTCAACAAGGGTCAACCAGATGCCAGCCTTCGCATGCGATACCCACTTCTTTCCGGAACGCCCCCTCCCTGCCGACTGCTCGTCTGCCAGAATACAGGTGCCTGACCGCACGCCAATCTGCGCCAACCGGTGAGCCTCGTCCATCGTCGATGCAACTGACGCAAAGTGCAAGACAGTGACTCCACCAACATCCACCACCAGTGGCTCAGTCACCCTGTCAGTCACCTTATCGGTCACCCTGTATCACCTTACCAGTGTGTAAAGCACCACCACTCCGATCATTACGCGGTAAGCGGCAAAGACCCCATAACTGTTGCTGCTCACGAATCTGAGCAGAAATGAAATAGCCAGCCAACCACTCACAGCAGCCGATAACACGCCGGCTATCAGCGCAACCGAAAACCCATGTTCACCCATAACCTTTGGCGCTTCCAGGACAGCAGCTGCGCCAATAATTGGCATGCTCATCAGGAAGCTGAAGCGCGCTGCTGCCACTCTGTCCAGCCCGAGTGCCCGCCCCGCAATTATCGTCGCTCCAGAACGCGACACACCAGGCACAAGTGCCAGCATCTGCGCACAACCTATCAAAAACGCATCGCGCATTCCAATGGCGGACTCTCCCCGGTTCCGCGGCGCATACAAATCCACAATCCAGAGAGCCACACCCATTACCGCAAGATTGACCGCCACGATTATCGGCGCCCGGAATGTTGTCTCTGCCAGCTTGCTTACCAGAAGTCCGGCCACTCCACCGGGGATCGTAGCCACCACAAGAAACAACACCCGCTTCTGATCGAACGTCTCTATCCGACGATCACGCATAATCTCCCAGCCACTCCGGATCAGAGCTGCCCAGTCGCTGCGGAAATACCAGGCCAGTGCCACCAGCGTCCCCACATGCAATGCAACATCGAACGCCAGCCCGGAATCTTCCCACCCAAAGAACCAGGAAGTAAGCGCAAGATGCGCAGAGCTCGAAATCGGAAGAAACTCGGATAGCCCCTGTACTATCCCAAGAACCACGGCCTGAATAACGGTCACCTTGCAGCGCCCGCTGCAAGCGTGTTTTCATAAAGACTCTCGTATCTTGCCACTATCGTCTCCTGTGAGAACCGCGCACGAGCATCCAGTGCCGCTGCCTTGCTCATTGCCTGCCATCGTGCATCATCCGATAGCACCGAGATGCCGCCTCTTGCCATCCCTTCTACGTCTCCAACATCAAAGAGCAACCCGGTGGTACCCTCGGTCACTACCTCCGCCAACCCGCCCACCCGGCTCCCGATCACCGGGACGCCGCTCGCCAGCGCCTCCAGCGCCGAAAGCCCGAACGATTCAGTTTCGCTCGTGAGAAGAAATAGATCCGCACCGGCAAGAAGCGGCGCAACCGATTCCAGTTTGCCAAGAAACACCACTTCGGCAGATACTCCGCACTCACGCGCCTCGTGTTCGGCATCCGGACGGTCAGGGCCATCGCCGACCATAAGCAGCAGTGACGGCACTGCCTCGTTGATACGTGCAAAAGTTCTTACGACATCACGAACCCGTTTGACAGGCCGGAAATTGGATACATGCATTATCACCCGGCGACCATGCACCACCTCTCCCGGCAACGGAAACTGGTGTGCTGCACGATCGTAAACTGTGGGGTCAATAAAATTGGGGATTACAGCCACATTGCAACCGACACAGCCAAAAGCACTGTAGGTCTCTTCACGCAAGAAATGCGAAACAGCTGTAACCGTATCTGATTTTTCAATTGAAAAGCGGGTGATCGTGTGGAACGATCGCTCCTGGCCGACGACTGTGATATCGGTACCGTGGAGTGTCGTCACCACCTTCACATCGCGGCCGCCTTCCCGCAGCATCTCGCGCGCAATCCAGGCACTCGTGGCATGCGGTATAGCGTAGTGACAGTGCAGAATATCCAGGTCGTAATCGATTACCGCTTCATGCATGCGTACTGCCAGCGCCAGATCGTAAGGTGGGTACTCAAAGAGCGGATAACGCCCTACGTCCACTTCGTGGAAAAACACCCGTGGCAAATAGTTCGGAAGACGGAACGGCTGCTGGTAGGTAATGAAATGCACCTCGTGGCCACGTGCCGCGAGCGCGATCCCCAGCTCAGTCGCAACTGCCCCGGAGCCTCCGTATGTCGGATAACATGTTATGCCAATCTTCATCTCTGTATCTCTAATAGCGTGCGATCATATCCGGTACTCATGAAGCCGCATGTCCCTCATCCCACCAGGCAAGTGCCTTGGCCTCAGCATTGACGTCATCCGGGTCCAGATGTGTCACGTTCCCCTGTCCGAGCTGATTACGGAACCATGTCCGCTGACGCTTGGCATACTGTCGGGTTTCGGTGATCACGCGCGTAACCGCGTCATCCAGACTGAGCCGCCCTTCTACATACTCCCGGAGAGCTTCGTAGCCGCAAGCATTCCACGCCGGTGCGTTCCGGTCTACCGTGGCAACAAGTCGTTTCACCTCCTCAACCCAACCATCTGTGAGCATCCGGTGGACGCGCTCCGCGATCCGTGCCGCAAGCAACGAAGGCTGTGACGGATTAACAACAAGACAGCGAGCCTGGATCGACGCGTCGGTCGTGTGAAAATGATCTGACAGACGCTCGCCAGTGAGCAGTGCGGTTTCAATCGCCCGCAGAAGCTGAGTCTTGCCAAGATGAGCGCGCGCAGGGTCCAGCACAGAGCACCATCTGGCAAGGAGCTCCATTGGTTGTTCACCAAGCCAGCCGTACAATCGCTCGCGTCGGCCACCTGGTGGTGCAGCAATCCCTTCAATCGGCTGTAGAAGAGCGCGAATATAAAACCCGGTTCCACCAACCACGACAGCCCCCGTCCGGGTTGCTTCGGCACGGGCCATCCATTGTCGCGCATCACTTGCCCATAATGCCGCCGAGTAACGTTCGCCAGGGTCGAGAACATCAATCCCATAGTGCGGCACACTCATGCGGTCGGCTATGGGTGGTTTGGCAGTACCGATATCAAAGCCACGGTACAGCTGCCTTGAATCCGCACTGATAATGGCCAACTGACGTTCTCTTGCGACATGCATGGCCAGAGCTGATTTCCCGGCTGCCGTCGGGCCTGTAATTATGTGGATGGCAGCCAAAGGCTCGTCCATGCTTCAGCGGCGGCCGAACTGCCGTTCGATTCCGTCCCAGCCGAGGCGCACGATAGTGGCACGACCATGAATATCATGCGCCGGCAACCTGGTCGCAGCGAGGGATCTGTACAGTGAACGCATCTCATCGATGGACAGCTGATCTCCGGCTTTCACCGCTGCCTTGCATGCAATCGTTGCTGCAAGTCGTTCATGCGTTGCGTGTATCCCGGCCTGCCTGTCTCCGGCCAGCTGCGCAAGTGTCTCCCGCAAACATTTCTCTGCGTCGAACCGTGGGTGAGGCATTGGAACTGAAGACACAATAAGCGACTTCCCGCCGAACTCCTGGATCTCAAACCCAAGTTGTTCAAAGATCTCCTTGCCACCTTCAAACGCATCGGCCTCTGCAGCGCTCAGGTGTAATGTCAGCGGAAACAGAAGTCGCTGACCGGGAGCTTCACCACTGTTGATCGTTTGCATGAATGCTTCGTACAAAATGCGCTCGTGCGCCGAATGCTGGTCAATAAGCACAATGCCGTCTTCGTGCTCAAACATCATGAACGTGCGACGCAGCTGAACAAGAGGCGGTACAACCAGAGACTCAGCTTCGTTAAGAGCTTCAATCGCCTCCAGTGACTCATTCGTGATTTCGGTATTGCCATTGGCTTCGCTGCCTGCAGCAAAACCATCACTGTTGTCCAACGGAGCAAAGAGCCCGCCAACGCCTGTCCTGCCCCCGAATACGAATGGTTCACCTCCATACATCTGCGGCTGTTGCCCCTGCGCATTAGCAAAGGACCGGGGCCGCCAACCCAGTCCGGCACTGGCATCGAAGACGCCGAGTGCACGACGTACCGCCTCTTCCACAGCACGCTCGACAGTCCACCGGTCGCGTAGTCTGACCTCGGCCTTGGCAGGATGAACGTTCACATCGACATCCGGGCCGGAGAGTCTGATCACCAGCACGAGCGACGGTCTCACGCCATGCGCAACGGTGGTCCGGTACGCGCTTTCAGCGGCACGCACGATTCCAGAGTCACGGATAATCCTGCCGTTGATTACGAGCATCACCTTGCGCGAGGAGATTCCTGCATCTGCCGGCCGCTCAACGAGGCCGCTTATGTGAATCGTCCCTTGAACATCCTCCACATCAACAAACTTTTCCAGCTCGGCATGCCCCCAGAGTCTGGCGAGGCGTTCACGCAGCGACGACGCCGCAGGGAGGTCGAGCACCAATTTGCCATCATGCCGCACAGTAAAGTGCACGTTGCGCTGCAGAATGCTGATGGACTGTATGGCTTCCATTACTGCACGCCATTCAGAGCGCGCTCCTTTAAGGAATTTCCGCCTGGCTGGTACATTGTGAAAGAGCCCCGAAATGGTGACAGTCGTTCCGCGTCTTCTGGCGATCTCACCTGTTTCCGCAAGTGTCCCACCATCAACCAACACTCTCGTTCCGGAGCCGTCTTCCACGGCTGTTTCCAGCGTGAGATGCGAAACAGAAGCTATAGCGGCCAGAGCCTCGCCGCGGAAACCAAAACTGGAAACTCCCACCAGCTGCTCCGCGTTTACGATTTTGGATGTTGCATGCCTCGCGATCGACAGAACAGCGTCGTCACGCGTCATCCCAGTGCCATCGTCGGCTACCCTGATCAGTGTCCGCCCGCCGTCTTCCACTGTGATCTCGACCATCGTGGCAAGTGCATCAAGAGAGTTTTCAATCAGCTCCTTGACCACCGACGCTGGTCTTTCAACGACCTCTCCAGCGGCGATCTGATCCGCAACGTCCGGGGAGAGTACAGCGATGTGTCTCATTCTTCAGTATACTGCCGCTGCCAGACGTTGGCATGGGTTGGCATCTCTTCCCTGCATCACTGATTTCCGCCTCCGACTCGTGCGGGTGCAATGGCTGCAAGTCGATCTGACGGCAGCCAGCCGATGCGTCCATCACTGTGGCTGACCTGGATCCACCCTGCTCCGCCGCCGATCTCCCGAACGACATCTCCAGTTGCAACTCCACCCATGGCTTCGCCGCTCGCACCACCTTCCGCACGAAGGATGTCGGGTCTGGTAACGACAAAGAGCGGATGAAGTCTCGCCTCCTCCATCCCGCGCCATGCCCAAACACTGATAGCAGCGATGCACAGTAATCCGACTGTGGCGCCACGCAATATCATCCCCGTTCCGCGCCGGCCGCGCTCCGGATATCTGAACCTCCAGAGAACAACTGCTGCAACCAATGTCCACATGACGCACCAGAGCAGCGCTGCCAGAAGGAAAGTGGTTTCCGGCGTAACCGGTGCGGCATCCCCCGCACCCTGGCGTGAACCGGGTGGCAGCAGACGGATCCGCTGCTGCAGATCAAGTGAGACAGGGTCCAATCTCGAAGCGCGGCGCCACGCGATGACCGCGCTGACTGTGTCTCCCTGTGCCCAGGCGGCCGTTCCCCAGTTGAACAGGACATCAACAGATTCCGGGTACCGCTCTGCAAGTTGAGCGAAATCGGCCGAGGCCTGCACAAAGCTTCGCTGCTGATAGGCAGCTGAGGCTGCGTCGAAACCCGGTTCAATGCCGGCGGTCGGGTCACTCAACTGCATGAGAAACAGCATCGCGAATAAACCGTTGCGACCTGTGTGTGGTGCAGTAACGCCCGGTGCAATTGTCTCTCTTTCGATTGCAGCAATGATGACCCGGGCGCGCTCGCTCATATCATCCACACGGGACATTGATGCGCGTTCATGGCCGGTAGAGGGGCCGGATGTACCATGTAAGACATCAGCTGTTACAGTCGCAGCCTTTGCAGCTGGTGCAAATGCGGCGTGGTCCAGCGCTTCCAGCAGGTCCAGAAGTTCGTTCACCGTTTCCCGTGTTGCACCACGCCTGCGCAACAAGCCAGGCAAAGTCTTTCGTTCAGCAAGCTGTGAAACAGGTACATCCAGTCGTGCGGCCAGCGCATCGTAGAGCGTAAGCCGCGTGTACCGTGCGAGAGCTGCTGCATCGGCTGCCACTGTACCGCCCGTCTTGCGGATGGGCTCCGGGGAGATACGACCCGGCCGCCCCGGGTCACTCTTTGGGCGTGCCTTGCCGGATCGTAAGACCGGTAATGCAACCAGAAGGAGAAGCGCAGGTATCGGAGCAATAGCGAACAACCAGAGCCACTGTCGCGAAGCGATGCTGTCGACGACGGTTACGATCTGCTGCTGCACACCTGGTGCTTTCATGTTGGCGCGCAACGGAAGAAGGGTGTTGCCTTCCGCTTCGTCGGTCTGTACGAGAGTCCCACGTGCGATCACCACCGACTGCGAATCCGATACAGCATAGCGATACTGCATTGCCCACGGATCGAAGTAACTGTAGTGAATTGGCGGGATGACTGCCTTGCCGACCACGGACGGTGTGAGTATCCAGTCAAACTCCCGGACTCCCTTCACTATTGTCCCGGTGGTATCCACAGCGAGCCGCTCGCTGCTGTTCACAACGGTAGCCCACGGTACTTCGAGCAACGGACGTGTGAGGAGCTTGATGTTCCCTGTTCCCTCTACCCTGAGCGTAATAACAGCAGGGTCTCCGACCCGGATCCCGCTGCTCACAACACGTGTCGAACTGCGGAACCTTCCTACGGCTCCGGTGAAGTCGGATGGTCGCCCTTCCACCGGCAACGGTTTGACAAAAACCGGAATACTCTCCGCTGCAACGCTGGAACCACTCTCGCGACTGAAGTACCCCGGTGCACTGCGAAGTCTGTAATTGAGCTGGGGTGATGGGATCACCACCCGGCCCGCAGTAACGGGAAAGACTGCGCGATGAAAAATGTGTGCATCGTAACCAGTGCCCCGGACATCCAGTTCAGTATTCCGCCGATCGGTTGCCATTTCATAGGTGATCAACCCACGAAACTCAGGCGGAAGAAACTCAGGGTTGCCAGCCAGACGTGATCTTGCAGACTCGTTCAGAAAAACACCGACCTGGTAGAAGATCTGCTGATTGACGAAGACTGTGTCCGGCCAGGCAGCTGCATGAAAATCAATCGGCTTCTGCTGATCGATCCGTGCGAGATAAGCAATTGATGGAGGTAGGCTCTCAGGCCCGCGCTGTGCCACGGCCTGACCAGAAGAAATAAGCGACACGCCCGCCAGACAGTGCGCGGTCATTCGTTTGCACCTGCGGTAGCACCGCGCTGAAGCTGCATTACACATCACCAGTCCTTACCCTGCGTAGCGGTGCGTCCGGGGCGCTGCTTCCGCTTCTGCACATCACGTTCTTCACGTGCAGCGCTGTTCAAAAGTGCTTCCGCCTGTTGCAGGTCGAGTGCCCCCTGCTGCCCGCCGTCGTCCATCTCTTCGTCGTCGGGATCGTTGTCTCCACCACCACCGCCCCCGGTGTGAGGGGGGTTACGCAATGCAAGTTCATAGTTCCACTTTGCCTCCATATCGCCCGGGCGCTCCTCCAGGAGTGCGCGATAAGCTTCGCGCGCAGCCTGCATCGCTTCGCCGGACTCTGCCGCACCGGCAATCCGTCCGAGTCGGAGAAATGAAAGACCGGCGTTATACCGGGCGCGCATCCGGACTTCGCCTTCTGAATCCTTTCGCACCTGATCCAGTAACTGCGCCGCTGCAATGAGTGAGTCTGAGCCGAGTAGAGCGCTCCCAAGATTGTACAACTCTGTCGCCGACGAATCACCCGCGGCGACTTTCGCCCGGAGCGCGCCGAGCGCACCTTCAACATCGCCGCCTGAAAAGAGAACAGCAGGGTCCGGCTCTTTGGCGCAGCCAGATGCAAGCAACACCAGCAGCACTGCAATCGCAGCGCCCTTGTTACCTGCAGCAGGAGATAATTGCGCACGGAAAGTACGGTTACGCTCGCCCCGCGCACTGTCGTAGATAAGCAGAATCAGCGCAGGCACCAGGAACCACAGAAAGCGCGGCGTATGATCCTCGCGTACATCCATTGCGCGCCTGACTGCATGCAGTGAGCGAAGGGACGCGCGTATACGCGAGGCTTTATCTGAGGCTTCGGAAGGGATGAAAGTGCCGCCCGCAGCTTTCGCTGCTGCTTCAAGCAGCTCGCCGGAGTAAACCGTGGTTACGATGTTGCCGTCTTCGTCACGCTTGGGGCGCACCACACTTCCATCACGTATCGGAATTGTCGCACCGCGTTCGGTACCGAACCCGACCGTTACCAGGCTGATCCCGTTGCGACCGGCTTCAGTTGCTGCAGCGAGTATCGCGTCGCGCGAATCAAATGCCTCGCCATCGCTGAAAACAACAAACGCCCGGTCAGCTCCACCTGAACTTGCCAGCAGCAGTTCCATACCCTGCCTGATGGCAGGTGCCAGTGCGCTCCCACCCTGTCCAACCACGGATGGATCCAGGTTCTCAAGGAAGAGTTCAAGTGCGCCGTCATCGCCGGTAAGTGGTGTCAGGATATAGCTGCGACCGGCAAATGCTATCAGTGCGACGCGGTCTGCGCGTGACATCGCACGCAACCGCCGTATCTCCTGCTTCACTCTTTCCAGACGCGATGGTCGCTCGTCCTCCGCCAACATCGACAAGGAGGCATCGATTGCAAGAGCAATGTCAATCCCCCGCGCGGTAACCTGATCGTTGGCAAACCCCCACCGGGGGCCGGCCATCGCTGCACCACACAGCGCAGCAACCAGCATCAGCATTGCCGTGCGGGACCGGCCGCTCTCACCGGTGCGACCAAGAAGCCTGGCAAGTGCACTCTCACCTGCAAACCTGTGCAGCCTCGCGTGACGATCGCGCCGGCGTCTGAATCGCAACCAGAACACAACCAGAGGAAACAGCAGTGCCAGTGGAAGGAGCAAGGGATAATCGAAAAGCAACCGAGGCATTCCGTTCACGGCAGAATGCTCCTTCGCGAAAGAAGCCAGAGCTCACCGGTAAGCGCCAGCAATACAACCGCCAATGGCCAGCGGTAGCGCTCTGTATAACGGGCGTACGTCCTCGTTGTCACAACAGAACGCTCCAGCTGATCGATCTGCGAATAGATACTCTGCAACGAACGGGCATCCCGTGCACGGAAGTACCGACCGCCCGTAATGTCGGCGATCTCGGTAAGCAGATCCTCGTCGATGCGCACCGGACGGTTCTCATACCGCAAGCCAAACAGCCCGCGCCCTACCGGCACAGACGCCATCCCTTCACTCCCTACCCCGATGGCGTAAATCCGGATACCGAACGCTGCCGCAGCGCGCGCGGCTGTCATCGGATCGATGGCACCCCTGTTGTTCTCGCCGTCAGTAAGCAGAATCATTACCCGCGAACGGCCAGGCGCATTGCGCAGCCTGTTGGCAGCCGTGGCAATCGCAGTCCCGATTGCGGTCCCGTCTTCCAACTGGCCCACCTGAAGATTGTCAATCGCAGCGAGGACCACAGGATAATCGGTTGTAAGCGGAACCTGTGTCAGTGCTTCTCCCGAAAAAGCCACCAACCCGATCCTGTCTGAACGACGCCCCATTACGAACCGCTTTACCTCCTCACGCGCGACCTCGATACGGTTGTTGGGCTGGAAATCCTCTGCCAGCATACTGCTTGATATATCCACAGCAAGTGCAATATCTATCCCTTCGCTGGAGCTGTTAGCTGCGCGCGCACCTGTGCGCGGCTGTGCCACAGCTACGATCAGCGCCGCAACAGCAGTCAGGCGAAGCCAACGCGCCGGTATATCGAATCTCCGTGGTTTGCCAGCCTGTTGCCTGAGCAGCGGAAGCACAGCAAACGGTATGGCTGGCAGTGCCGACCTCTTCCGTCTGTCAGACCACATATAGATCGGCAGCAACAGCAGGAGAAGCAACACTGCCGGGTGCGCGAAGTCGATCCCCACCCACTTGAGGAGCTGATCATGCAACCCTTCAAGAAGGCCTGACAGAAGCAACGTCGCGCTCACGTCGAACCTCTCTTTACGGACTTCCTGCGCGCCTTATCCTCTGCCTCACTGCGCTTTTTCTGTGCGCTCTGACGTGCATTATCGGCGTCGGCCGCTTCGCGCTTACGACGGGCAACCTCCCGCTCTTCAACCTCAGACGCGATCGCTCTTGCTTCCCGGGCAAGCGAACGTGCACGCTCCGGCGTAAGGTGAGCGTTACCAAAGCGCACTGCCTCTCCCGCCTCAAAAAGCGCAGCCAACCGCTCTTCCGGGACAAGTTCATTGCCGCGCAGCGCCAGCAACAGCTCTCTCCCGGTCTGCGCGTACGTTAATTCCGGTACTCTTGCTGTGAGATACGCACGCAGTATGTCCAGCGAAGCGGATACGTGATGGCCTGTTTCTCCGGCACTCACCAACTCCAGCCTTTCAAGCGCTGCAAATTCGCGAAGGGCCCGATCGTATGGCTCAACAACCGCTTCCACGGCTCTGTTCACCGCGCGTCGGCGCTTCCTCCATGCTGCCGCTATCACAAGTGCCACCAATGCCACTGCAAGCGCTGCCATCCACCACTGTTCCCACCATCCTGCAACCCGTGGAAAAAGTGGGCGCTGTTCCCTGGGCACGCGCATTGTTGTATCACCTGGCAGTACCGTCCGCACATAGACAGACGCATCAACCGGTACACTGATCACCGATGAATCGGCCAGCATCACGATTGCATCGGGCATCCCGACGGCGACACTGCCCGTGTCCCATGCCGCCAACTTGTAAACGGCTGTCTCCTGCAGCAGTGCACCACTCTTTGTACTGTTGACAGCAATCGGGGCATATGGAGCGACCACGCCGTCCCTGGCCAGCGACGGCCAGGATATCCGGGCACCCGATGGCGCTTCGATGGTAATCGTCAGCGTGAACGGATCGGCAACCGTTACCGTGTCCGGATGTACCGCGTTACCGGCACGTACGCGCGCTGCCTGCTGTTGCCACACCGCGACTCAGCTCCCCGCCCGCAGAGGCCGAATGCCTTTGCTCCCACGCCTGCCAGCGGTTGTCACGGAAGCACGTACAGACTTACGCACTGCCCCATGTACCCGTCTCGATCGCGTCCGGAAAAACGAAAGCAGCGCATCTACCCAGCTCTCGCCGGTGCTCACCGATATGCTGTCTATCGACAACCCTGTAAACACGCGATTACGCTCTGTCGCCATAGCTGCTGCACGTTCTCTGAACATCTCCCGTAAGTGCGTGTCAGAGGTATCAACCACCAGTCGGTCTCCACTTTCCGGATCCTCAAACCACGCACGTCCGATATCCGGGAGCTGCTGCTCGACCGGATCACCGATCGTGACAGCAATCACGTCGTGCTTCTGTGAAAGTCTGGCAAGCGGGGTCTCGTAGTCGT
The DNA here is from genome assembly GCA_964506655.1 of uncultured Gemmatimonadaceae bacterium. Classification (GTDB taxonomy): domain Bacteria; phylum Gemmatimonadota; class Gemmatimonadetes; order Gemmatimonadales; family Gemmatimonadaceae; genus Gemmatimonas. The sequence goes on along the minus strand of CAZDMG010000053.1, from coordinate 1,433 downwards.
CGCTGTAGAAGTCAGAAAAAACGAAGATGATGGATCTGTGCGGGAGCGCCCGCAGCAGCGGATCTGTAATTGCCGCAAACGAAGTTGCCGTTCCCTCCACTTCCCTCAGCAACAAGTCACGTATCATGCGCAATACATGTTTTCGCCCCTTGCGTGGCGGGAGAAAACGCTCTACCCTGTCCGAAAAGAGCAGCATACCGACGCGGTCGTTGTTGCGTGCAGCAGACAGTCCAAGAACAGCTGCCATTTCAATTGCTGTTTCATCCCTGAACCTGTTCCCGGTGCCAAACACCGAAGACGCTGAAACATCAATCACCATCATAACGGTGAGTTCGCGTTCCTCGATATACCGCTTCACAAATGGGCGCCCCATGCGGGCTGTCACATTCCAGTCTATTGTCCTTACTTCATCGCCGGCCTGATATTCGCGCACCTCAGCGAACTCCATCCCCTGGCCCTTGAAGAGTGATCGGTACTCGCCGATGAAGTGCGAATCAACGAGTCGCCTGGTGCGCAGTTCAATCCGCCGCACACTCCGGAGAACGTCAGCGGGCGCTACCTGTGATGTGGAAAGTACACGCCGTCGGGGCCGTGCAGCAGTGCCGGCGATACCAGACGCGTCGGACATGCCGTTCTTCCCACTCCGGAAACGCTCTCTCAGCCCGGTGAAGATCCACATGACATCAAGGTGACTGAACCTTCTCCAGAAGTTCGCCAATGATAGTATCACTTGTAACGCCTTCGGCATCGGCTTCAAACGAGGTAAGGATCCGGTGCCTCAATACGTCCGGGGCTACGCTCTTTACATCATCCGGCGTTACAAACGCGCGCCCTCTCAGGAAAGCATGTGCACGCGCAGCCTGTGCCAGCGCTATGGTTGCCCTGGGCGATGCACCAAACTCAACCAGCGGTTCAAGATTCTTTGCGCCCACAGTACCCGGGTGACGTGTGGCGTGAACCAGATCCACGATATAGTCAACGATGCGATCATCCAGATAGAGATCAGCAATCCGTTTGCGTGCTTCCAGCAGTTCCTGTGGCGATGCCACGGCCTCGACAGGAATCGATTCACCACTCGCCATCCGGCGCAGAATCTCCTTCTCTTCTGCACGCGATGGGTAGCCCACACTCAGCTTCATCATGAACCTGTCCACCTGCGCTTCAGGAAGCGGATATGTCCCTTCCTGCTCAATCGGATTCTGGGTCGCCAGTACAAGAAACGGTTCAGCCAGCGGATAAGTCGTTCCACCGATTGTCACCTGCTTTTCCTGCATTGCTTCCAGCAATGCAGCCTGAACTTTCGCAGGAGCACGGTTGATTTCATCTGCAAGTATGATGTTCGCGAAAATCGGGCCATGCTTGACACGGAACTCACCCGACTGCTGATCGAAGACCTGTGTACCCACAACGTCTGCCGGCAACAGGTCCGGTGT
>CAZDMG010000052.1:6840-16539 GCA_964506655.1 uncultured Gemmatimonadaceae bacterium | reverse complement strand
CGCGTTCTGGGTTTCTATGGCGACTCCATCACAACCGATCATATCTCGCCCGCCGGTTCAATCGCAGCAGCTTCACCCGCAGGGAAGTGGCTCCAATCGCTTGGTGTCGACCGCAAGGATTTCAACTCCTATGGCTCCCGACGCGGCAATCACGAAGTCATGATGCGCGGCACCTTCGCGAACATCCGCCTCAAGAACGAATTGGTGGGTGGGAAAGAAGGTTGGTGGACTGCAGAGAAGCCGGGTGCTGAGCCCCGCCCCATTTATGATGTTGCAATGGAACGTGTTGCTGCCGGAATACCGCAGGTGGTGATTGCCGGTAAGGAATACGGTACAGGATCTTCGCGCGACTGGGCCGCCAAGGGAACGATGCTGCTCGGCGTGCGTGCAGTAATTGCAGAGAGCTTCGAACGCATTCACCGCTCAAACCTGGTCGGTATGGGCATACTGCCCCTGGAGTTTGTGGATGGACAGAACCGTAACTCGGCCGGCCTGACCGGCTTTGAGAGCTACGATATCGAAGGGCTGGACGACTCCCTGCAGCCGCATCAGCTGTTGACCGTACGCGCAACAGCTGCCGATGGAAGCAGCAAGACCTTCCAGGTTCGTTGCCGTATCGACACTCCGGAGGAGATGCGTTACTACCGCCATGGTGGAATCCTGCAGTACGTACTCCGCGGCCTCGTATCAAAATCGTGATCAACGCAGGCTGCTGACCTGAGTGTCAGCAGCCTGACGGTCAGGAGCAGTCAGCACCAACCATGCCCTCATGTGAAGCTGACTGCCTGGCCGGACAGATACTGCCGGTTACGAACCCCGTGTCAGGCGGCGGTGAAGCCGGCATTGACAGCGTCGCTTGAGAGTACCTGACATAGTGTTCGCCAACGGCCGCTGGTTCGGCAGAGTATTCAACATCGCACCCGATGCGCGCGGACGACGGCATGCTGGTATGACGGCGAGGCCACAGTTGCCGCTTCCCGGACTGTCACTGTCTCAGTCCTGAAAGGCGCCGTCAGGATCTTCGCTGAATGATCCGCCCCCTACCTCTGATTGCACCCCTGGTGCGTCAGTGAGGTATCATAAGGTATCATTCGGTGTCATCATGTACCGTCAGGTATCACACGATGTCCTGAGGTGTAGTGAATGGTCGGTACCTGAACACCACGTTCGGAAACACCATCTGCAGAAACACCACAGCAGGCTGTACCTGTTGCAAACTCAATTTCAATAGCACGATGAACAACACACTCCGGATTTCAGACATGGGCAGGCTAGGCACGCTGCTCACCGCGATCATTGCACTGTCAATGGTCACACCAACGTCGCCGCTTACCGCGCAAACCGCGGCACAAGGCGCAGCTCAGACAAGACCACAACCGCTCGCCGAGGGTACTGTGGCACCGGATTTCACACTCACTACTGTGAACAGTGACGGTCGCATGGCGGCACCCTTCCGTCTCTCAGAGCATCGGGGCAAAACTGTTGTGCTCGCTTTCTTCCCGAAGGCCCGCACAGCCGGTTGCACAGTGCAGATGGAAAGCTACCGCAACCAATATGCAGCGCTGTTCAACGGCGGCAAGGACGTTATTCTGATCGGCATCAGCATCGACCCGGATACAGCTCTTGTTTCCTGGGCAAAGGACGCACATATCCCGTTCCTTTTCGGCAGCGATGAATCCCGCACAGTCGGCGGCCTTTACGGTGCAAGCAACGGCACCAGCGGTGCGCACCGCCGCGATGTGTACGTGATCAACCCCAGGGGCGTCATCAGTTACGTAGCTTCACCGTTCGCGCAGATGGCAGAAGTGGCGTATACAGACCTCGGCAAAGCCGTGAAAGTCGCAGCAGAGCAGCGTTGACATCAGTCGCCAGGGCGGAACGCCGCGAGCTCCTGACATCGCTTTATAAAGCGGCAGTACGTGGGGCTGCACCGTTCGGAAGGACGCGGGATGCAGTGCTGAATTACCTCCGGTTACACCCAGAAGCGGAGACAGCTGCGGTTCATCTGTTTGCGCTCGGGAAGGCTTCACCTGCGATGGCAGCTGGTGCTGCGGCAGCCCTCGACACCGCTGGTCGTACGCCGGCAGGCGGTGTGGTTGTTTGTACACAGGAACTCACTGAGTCTCCGGCAAGAGATGACGATGGCCACGCGGTGGCACTGCCAAAGGGTCTTACGGTCGTCCGAGGTGATCACCCTGTCCCCGGGCCAGGTTCGCTCGATGCTGCAGACGCCATCGATGATGCGGTTCAGATGGTGGACGAAGGTGATATCGCGATTGTGCTGCTGTCGGGTGGCACAACGGCACTCACAGCAGCTCCGGTTGCACTTCTCTCACAGGCTTACGGCGACGCCGCGCGTGCACAGTCGCAGGTTGCAAACCTCGCCGAGCTGCTCCTTGAATCCGGCCTGGCAATCCATGAGATGAATGCAATCAGGAAGCGCGTACTGCGCTGGGGAGCCGGAAGGCTTGCAGTTGCACTGAGCAAGCGGGGCGCAGCTGCGATACCTGTCTTTGCCATCTCGGATGTCATCGGTGACGACCCCGCTGTGATAGGCTCAGGGCCATGTTCGGCCGACACAGGCGACGATACCGATTTTCTTACCCATCTCGCGGCAGGTGGTGTGCGCGGTACACTCGACGCTTCGATGGAGAGTTTTCTGGGTCTCAATGGTGCGTCAACCGCTCCTGCGGTTCCACCTGCGACGCATAAGGCATTTCAGCTGGTCGATTACTCAGTGATCGCCGGTAACAGAGACGCTGTGCGCGAGCTGGCCGCAGCTGCACGTACTGAAGGGATCTCAAGGATTGTCATTGACAGTGAGCCACTTGAAGGAAGCGCGATGGAGCTTGGCCATCATATTGCAGCTGAAGCCATCCGCGCTACTGCTTCCGTTGCACCAGACCAGCGTGCGCTCTTCGTTATGGGCGGCGAGCCTACCGTCGACCTCAAGTCCATGTATCGCGTAGCCTGGGAGGACGACGACCAGCACGCTGAGACAGGTATCGGCGATCCCGACGAACCGATGGCCGGCGGCAGGATGCAGGTTCTGGCACTCGCTGGTGCCCTCGCGCTGGAGAGGGCTCATGAGGAACACGGAGACGCTGTAAACCGGATTACGATACTGGCAGCTGGTACAGATGGCCGCGACGGCCCTACCGACGCCGCAGGTGCCATTGTGGATGTCACCGTACCGGACCGCGTCAGAAGACGTGGGAGAAGCCCGGAACGGGACATTGACACAGGGCGCAGCTGGCTGGCGCTGAATGCGGCAAACGCGCTACTGCGTACAGGTCCGACTGGCACGAATGTGATGGATGTCGTGGCCGTTCTGATTGACAGCACTCATCAACCGAGCTGACTGCCGGAGAGACTCCGGACGTCAAGTCGGCCCTGAAACGGGCTGAACCACGACTTTATTTGTACTCGCAGTCAAAAAGTGTGATCTTTAAGGGTTAGCCCCTAATTGCACTCTGTTCTTTCTCGGATCAGCATGACCACTAACGCAGTCACCGTCGGCATTATCCAGGACAGCGCCAGCGATGATCTCGCGGCCAATCTCAGCAAAGCAGTCGGCCGCATTCATGAGGCCGCCTCACGTGGCGCCCGCATAATCTGTCTTCAGGAACTCTTCAACGCCCCATACTTCTGCAAGTCGCTCCGTATGGAGCGCTTCGATATCGCAGAAGCTGTCGACGGACCGGTAGTCACAACACTCCGCTCAGTTGCCAAAGAGCTCGAAGTGGTGCTTGTAATTCCGTTCTATGAGCGGGAGGCGCCCGGGCTTTACCGCAACTCAGCCGCTGTTGTGGATGCAGACGGCGAGCTGCTTGGCGTCTACAGAAAAATGCATATCCCGCACGATCCGCTTTTCGAAGAGAAGTATTACTTCGCGCCAGGCGATGCGGGTGAGGATTTAAGAAACGACCGGCACCCCGGAATCGGCGGATTCAGGGTCTGGCGTACCCGCTATGCAGATATAGGTGTTCTGATCTGCTGGGATCAGTGGTACCCGGAAGCCGCGCGCATAACGAGCCTGCTCGGCGCACAGATACTCTTTTATCCCACTGCAATCGGCTGGCACCCATCAGAGAAAGCAGGTTTCGGAGCAGCACAGATCGAAGCCTGGCGGACCGCACAGCGCGCACATGCAATTGCCAATGGCGTCTTTGTCGCAGCACCCAACCGCTGCGGCTTTGAACCCGAAGCGGGAACCGACGGCATCGAATTCTTCGGCAAGTCTTTTATCTGCGATCCGTTCGGCCGTTATCTGGTTGAGGGTGGCACTGAGCCCGAAGTACTTATCGCCGATTGCGACCTCGGGCTTATTGAGGAAACGCGCCGCAACTGGCCGTTCCTCCGCGATCGCCGCGTGGATGTCTATGCCCCGATCACTCAGCGCTGGCTCGGCAAAGCATGAACGTGGAGCGTGCCGACACTCACCCTGGCGCACCACAGTACATCATGCCTGCAGAGTGGGAAAAGCATGATGCTACCTGGATCGGCTGGCCACACTTTGAGCCCGACTGGCCAGGAAAGCTGGATGCAATCCCGTGGGTCTACGCAGAGATTGTGCGCGTATTGGCGCCATATGAACGCGTCGAGATAGTGTGTCACGATGCAGCAGTGCGTGAGAATGCTGCACACTGCCTTTCAATGCACGCAGTCGATCCTGCGCGTTACAGGCTGCATGTCCAGGCCAACAATCGCATATGGCTCCGCGACTCCGGCCCGACTGCCGTATACAGCCCCGATGGCTCCGTAGCGCTCATGCAGTGGGGCTTCAACGCATGGGCCAAGTACGACAATTTCGAACTGGACGCCATGACGCCGGCGCTTGTTGCAGATGTGACAGGGCTGGAGCTGATCAGTGCGCGCCGCAGCGACAGTGGTGCACCGCTGATCCTTGAAGGTGGTGGTATCGAAACCGACGGACTCGGCACCATGCTTGTCACGGAGGAGTGGCTGCTGTCGGACGTTCAGGTACGTAACCCAGGGATGACCCGTGCCGATTATGAAGCTGCCTTCCGCAAGTGGCTGGGGATAACGCACACTATCTGGCTGGGCAAAGGTTGTGTTGGTGATGATACGCACGGTCATATCGACGATATCGCCCGCTTTGTTGCACCCGGAACTGTCGTGCTCGCGTATGAAGCAGACCCCGGAGATGAGAATCACGAACGATCGGTTGACAATCTGAAGAGACTTGAAGCCGCGCACGATGCACGGGGGAATCCGATCCGTATTGTGACACTGCCCTACCCACGTGCAGTCGTGATGGATGGCATGCGCCTTCCTGCCAGCTATGCAAATTTCTATATTGCAAATGGCGTTGTAATCGTTCCGACTTTCAATGATGCGAACGACAGGATGGCGTTAAACACACTCGCGTCACTATTCCCGTCGCACAGTGTGGTCGGAATTCACAGCGTTGATCTCGTATGGGGTCTTGGGACCCTTCATTGTCTGTCACAGCAGCAGCCCGCAGCGCGCAGGGAATTACCTTGAGCGATCCGAATCCTCCCACTCAATCAACGCCGCCAGCTTCTGCTGGTGAGCAAAACCCGTTGCCGCACCCGGAAGTTCCCGCCTGGGTCCACAGGCTGAACGACAGCGGTTCGCGGCGGGACGAGCGCATGCGTGCGTTCATCGGTCCCAAGTGGGATGAACCGTACAAGAGAAAACTCGCGCCGTTCTTTGAGGACCCGGCATTTGTCCCGACCTGGAACTGGAGCGCATTTCTGGCTACGCCGCTCTGGTTTCTGTATCGCAAGTTGTACTTCGCATTCATTCTCTTCATGTTTGCGCCGGGAATCGCACTCAGTATCGTACTCGGCCCTGAGGCAAGACTCCCGATAACCGCTGACCCTACGGATCCGGAAGTCATCCGGACTGCAATAACAGTTTTCTCGTTCACGCTTTCCGGGATGATAGCTGCGGGCGGCACCGGAAACTGGCTCCTTTTCAGGCGCGCCCGGGTGGTTACTCAGTTCGCCGAGAGCCAGAACCTGCCGGAGAACCAGGCGCTGGAACTGATCTCCAACTTTGGCGGGGTCCACCGCGGCCTGACGGCGGTAATGGCAGTGATCTCAATTACACCATTGTTGATGCGTGCATGTGCGGTGGGAGTATAGCCAGGCGGATTGAAGCGGTGATTCCACCGCGCGCTGCCCGTGCCGCGTATCCGTGCCTTGAGTACCAGCCGGGCCGGGCATACCAAGCGTGCCCCGCATCTCCAGCGGTGCGGACTTCACGGCGCAATAGCATTGCCACGGATGATGCAATTTTCATGTACAGGCGCTGGTTCACACCGCGGCGTGACTTTTCACCGGCTCACGTTGTTGTTCTATAGATGACCGACGCGGAACTTGTCGCGCGGACTCGTGAGGGGGATACGGAGGCCTTCGGGACTCTGGTTGCCCGGTACTACAATGCCTGCTGGCGGTATGCGTACCACATGCTCGGGAACAGCGCGGATGCAGAAGATGCTGTTCAGGAGAGCCTGATACGCGCGTATCGAGCCATTGGCAAGTACGACGAGCGCGATCAGTTCCGCGGTTGGCTCTTCAGTATCCTGACAAACCAGTGTCGAAACGCCCGGAAAATGATTGGTCGCTACCAACAGCGCTTCATTCAGGACGACATCCTGTTCAACCAGGCTCCAGCGCCGCATGTGGCGCTGAGCTTTGGTGCCAATGATGCTGCCCTTATGGACGCACTCGGCAGGCTCCCCACGGACCAGCGCGAGGCTCTGTTGTTGAGATACGCGGAGGACATGGATTACCCCCAGATGTCACGGGTTACCGGAGCGAGTCAACCTGCGCTCAAGATGCGGGTAAAAAGAGGTACGGAGCGCCTGCGTGCGCTTCTGTCACACCTTGGAGACCTGCGCAATGACTGAAGAACTGTACGAACCCGAGGGGCAATTTGAAGACGCTGAGCTCGCTAAGCGCCTCCATACCCTCTATGCTGCGTTCCCCGAGGTATCGGCAGAACAGGTGGCGCGCTGTCAGGAGTTGGTGCTTAATGGCATTAAGTCCGATTCCAACGACAGGGACGAGTCGGGCAGTTCCAGAAGGCTGACCGGACGCACTGGGTCGACAAGACGCTGGTGGATGGGAGCTGCCGCTGCCGCTGCACTGTTTGCGGTTGTGGTCCTTAGCCCCGCACGCCTCACCGACAATGGCCAGAAGGCCACGGACTCCCTCGCGAACGCCTCTCTGACACCGTCCGGAAGTACCACGCTCATCGACGGCGGAACGGCAGTCCGATTCGATATCCGGCTCCCGGATGACGCACACGATGTCGCACTGGTGGGCGATTTTAACGGCTGGGACAGCGATGCCACACCAATGGTGCAGCAGGCCACGGACGGTACTTGGACAGCCAAAGTCGATCTCGTACCGGGTGTCCACAAGTATGCGTTCGTAGTCGACGGTTCCCGCTGGCTGGTGAATCCCCTTGCTCCCCAGCTCCCAGATGCCGGCTTCGGGCCGGCTAATGCAGTTGTGGTCGGGAGCCTCTGAGTGCATCCAAGGCTGGGAGCTCTGACGGTAGTTTTCTTTGTTACTGCAGCAACCGCAGCGTCCCCCGCCGACGCCCAGATGCGGTACCCACGAGGCGAAGGATACCCGCCAGGCCCATCCCAGCAATTCGACGCCTCAAGGTTCGATAGCCTGACAGCCGTAACTCTCCGCAGTATCCTGGACGACGCCAAGGCCAAGGGGCTTCCAACCGCACCCCTCGTCAACCGTGCTCTGGAAGGCGCAGCCCGCAAAGTTGTTGGCAGCCGGATAGTTGCGGTTGTCCGCGCCCATGCCGATGCGATGGAAGAAGCCAGAACGGTGCTCGGCGCGCGCGCCGGGACCTCCGAGTTGGATGCCTGCGCCACCGCAATTAGGGCTGGTGTAGACCGGACCACCATGGCTCATCTGCATACCATCCGCACCGGGGCCACCATTATCAAACCCTGCGTGGTCCTCACCGATATCCTGCAGCGCGGGATCCCAATTTCGACCGCAAATGAAGCGGTCCTCACAATTTCTCGCCTGCCACGGGCGGATGCCCCTCTCGACTCACTGCAGAGCCTGGTAGCAAAAAATGTAACTCGTGGCGGCCAAGGTATGGCAGTTGAAGCGATTCAGCGCTACCTTCGAGAGGTAGCCCCAACCAGCCAGGACACTTCCAACGGTTCCCGTCCGCCAGACAGCTAGCCTACTGTGACTCCCTCCCCCACTATTTCGCGCGCATCGCGCCGCATGTCGCACAACGACAAGCGACAGGGGGCTTGGCGTTTCACACCGTTTGCAAAAGCTGTAGCTTCAGCTTCGATAGCGCTTGCTGCTGCACCGATAGGCAACGCATTGAATGCACAACCGAGACAGGAAGCACCACTGGTGCCAGCCGGTGCAATTGGTCCGGTCTCAAGCCTTTCAACTTTCTCATTGCTCGGTGTGGCTGCACTTCCTGAAGGCGGTACACCAGCTGGCAACCAGAACGTACTGTGGCTTGGTGCAACACAACCTGTCGGCAGGCTTGCTGGTGTCCGCTTTGATGTTATGGGTTCAGGGTTGTACAGACCGTCGGGTGCAGTCGGCACCCGTGATGCGGCCGAAGGAACGGTCGCAGTTCGCGCTCTGACAAGAATCGGCCGCATACGCACGTGGACCGCGTTCAGCTACGGCATGTCCGGCTCCGACGGTAATGTAAGCGCAGTTGGTGATCCGGCAATTCCGCTCAACGTGCTGCGTGATTCACCGGGCGACAGTACAGTGATGCGGCGCGATGATGCAAGCACACTCGCACGTGCAGAGGCAGGTTTCCTTACTTCACCAGGCTTCGTGGAATTTGCATTCGGTGTGTCGGTGGAGCGCTCCACACGTGTTACAACCGAGCGTACAACACAGCTGATAGAACCGCTCTTCGAAGCCGTACCGCTGAGAATAAGTCGCACCCGTGAATACCGCGATGTTGCAACCGGCATTGCTTCCGCCAATTTCCGGACCGGCTCCACCGACTGGCTCGTTTCCGTGACCGGACCGATCGCTACATGGGAGAACGGCGATGCGTCATCACCACGTCGCGCCCGCCCGCCTACGGTCGCATCGATCGCTGTTATGCATCCGCTCACAGCATGGCTTTCTGCCGTCGGCTCTGCGAGCACCAATGCATACACCGTCGGCACCTATGCCCTTCGCGATGAGCGTGCCGACGGCATCCGGCGGCAGTTCGCGCCCGTTGTCGCTCTGGGTGTCAGGATTTCCAGCTTTGGTGCACGTAACAGCACCGGCGAACCACGCGGAATATTGGCATTTGAAACACGTACCATCGGTATCATCGATTCCGTAACAGCCGATATCATAGCAGACGACACCCTCCTCGCAGAAGAACAGGAGACAGGCAGAGAGGTTATTCGCGTCCTGCTGATTATTGATGCGCCGCGCGCCGAAACTGTGGAGCTCATGGGAGACGCGACTGCATGGAACATCTCACAGATGTCCAGGCTCCGCGACGGCAAGTGGAAAGCTGAATTGCGCGTACCGCCCGGTATGCACAGGCTGGTAGTACGCTCAGACGGCGGTCACTGGATGGCGCCGCCCGGACTTCCACTCAGCGTGGACGACTTCGGCGGCAGGGTCGGACTGCTCGTCGTGAGTCTGCGCAACGACTGATATAACTGAGTTACAACTCAGCTATATC
>CAZDMG010000052.1:0-6740 GCA_964506655.1 uncultured Gemmatimonadaceae bacterium | reverse complement strand
CTCGTCGTGAGTCTGCGCAACGACTGATATAACTGAGTTACAACTCAGCTATATCGTAGTTATAGCGCAGTTGCAACTCAGTCGTCGGGAAGCGTAAGCAGCACCGACGTGCTGTCTGCCAGACCGGCCCGCTCCATCTTTATCTTCAGTTCGTAGTCACCGGCAATTGCACCGGCGAGCGAAAATCGCGTCATGCGTCCAGGCATACCATCCTGGCGGCCGTCATCCTCATATGTCACTGTTACCGGCGTGGTCTTGCCGAGTCCGATGGCACTCCTCAGACGCTGAGCAAGACTGACTTGCGTTCGCTGGACACTGACTGAGACCGTTACCGGGTTGGTTGGACTGATATCACCATACATCTCCCAGTAGATACTCACTGGCACGTTCCTGATTGTCACAGTGGAACCGAACGCACGGTTGGCAATGTCTTCGAGATTCGGTGCTTCAACATCCGGGCCGTCCTGTAAAATCAGTATCTCCGAGATCGGAGTATCTGCCTTAAGAGGGGATACGCTTTCCCGCACACGCGTTGCCCGCCTGGCTCTGGCACCGAAGACTTCAAGACTCACGAGCACCGGACCCGTGCCCAGAGTAGTGAGAAGTGCCCCATACGCACCTGCGTCTTCATTGCGCACCGTTGTTGTCGCCGTTTCTGTACCGGGTGAAGCGTCGGTGATCAGTGCAGCCGTGTATGGCCCCGGACCCATCTCCAGCTCACGCACAAGTCGCCACGCTCCGGCAAGTATCGTTGTATCACCCCGTCTGAACCTGACCAACTGATTCGGTACTGTTTCAAAGCCGCTCGCGTAACGCGGTGAATACCGCATCAGCGCCCGCGCATTATTCACACTCCAGTCAGTTACAGTTGCTGTGAGTGGATTCTCAAGTGCCCGCACCGTCGGCATGAAGTCGTAACTGGGAACCGGCTCGTGGCCGATTATGGAGCGGGCGCCTCCGCCAAACATCAGTCCGGCCTGCATTGACCACGCAACGGGCCAGCCATAGCGCACCTGTATCTGAGTCAGCCCCTCAATGGTGCCGAAGTCATATGGGAGACGGCCGATACTGTATATACGCGTAATCGTCCAGCGCGAATACCATTCATTGCTTATGTCGTTGCCTTCCGTCATCCAGAGTGGCTTGGCCATGCGGAAGGTTGTGGCATTTGCTGAGGAACGCTCATTGCATGGAGTTGCCCGGTACTCTGCATGCATTGTTGTATCCAGCCACGGCGTCAGATCAGTCCAGATGCACCTCTGTGCAGCGGCCATCGCGTCGAGTGCGCGCTTGAATGCTGCTTCAGCCTGCGTAGGCTGACTGCTCACGTGATATGCGAGCCCCTGCAGCGCATTGCACCACCACGCGGTGCCACCGCACCTCGATGCTGCTGCTATCGCCACATCATTCTGTCCGGCTTCGATCGCATAACGCACGTACATCCCGCTCACCCAGCTGTCACGCGGATCGGCACGCTGTGCACGATCAAGGATGTCCAGCAGCTGCATCCGATCAACGCGTGCATCATTCCGCTCATCCGGAGGCGGCACGTCGCCATTATTGTTCGAATAACAGATGTCGCCGACCAGCACATCGCATTTGGCATAAGCGCCACCATTGTAGAAACGCAGACCGGTACTTCTGTTCCGTTCAAATGAATCCTGCGTGCGCCGTGCAGCCACAGCCAGCTCAGATAGCTCCGCCGGATTCCCCCGTAGTGGGTCAGAAGGGCTCCCCATTCCTATCGCGCGTGTGGTGTCCGTAACGGCACCGCCCTGCGCGATGGCCAGAGCCGGAATAAACATGACTGCAATTAGAAAGCAGCGTGATCGCATAGTTGCAGGATGAGCCTGGAGCAGTGACTGGAGCAGTTGCCTGAGGAGGCAGCACCAGTGCGCCGCTCGACGGGATGCCGGGCGGCGCATCTGTAACACGGTGAAACATACTCAGCTTCCTCAGAAGGCGAGCTTGAGGCCGGCTGTCAGTGCCCAGTTGTGCGAAAAACCATTGTCCAGCTGGAATCCGATCACATCACGGGTGTCGAACTTCCCGATGTAGTCCTTCGCATGTGCACGGAGTGCAACCGCATCACTGATACCGATCTCGACACCTACACCAGCCGTGTAAGCAAGGTTCGTGGCGCTGGTTGAAACCAATGCGTTCCGCAGGTTCGTTGTCATCCCACCGATCCCGCCGGTCACGAAGGGCGCAACACCCTTTCCGCGGCCAGCCAAACCGCCCATCTCGAGCCCCGCGTCATACACCCACGTAGTAGCATCGCCAATGTCTATGCCGCCAATGACAGGGAGCCCGACCTTGAGGTCGCCCGAAGCGTACCCCACCGTACTGACCAACGAAATTCCACGGGTGATGGGTATCCCGGCGTTCACACCGATCATCGGTGAGTTGGTGGTCCCCACGCTGGTGCCAAGTGGCCCATCGTACAGACTGCCGGTTACGAGGTAGCCACCGTATGGTGTGAGCGACGCACCAACACCCGCCTGTGCTCCCACTGCAGGGGCCAGGAGCGCCATGGCAACAAGTGCACCAGTATATGCAAACCGGTTCAGATGGAAAGTGCGAATAACGATTGACTGCCTCATATGACTTCCTCCGGAATGGGTTATACCCTCCAGAGTGCACGAACCTTGCCAGCTACCCGAAATGACGTAAACGACTGTACGTCATTCAGTTATACGCATGGGACAGTCGCTGGCGCCACGTGCATATGTCCTCATTTGAGGACATGAAATCAACGCACGTTAGGTCGCTATGGCTACCCTCGCCATGTTGCGCGCCCCCGTCCGCAGAAGTTCACAAGAGCCAGCCGCGCTATCAGTCACCTCGCTTGAGGCGCGATCTCTCCTCTACATCCCTGGCTCTACCATTCAAAAGCTCAACGAGCAGCGAAAATGCCATCGCAGTGTAGATGTACCCTTTCGGTATCCCTTGCCCGAAGCCCTCTGCAACCAGGTTGGTACCGATAAGAACCAGGAAGGCCAGCGCGAGCATCTTTACTGTCGGGCGCCGATCCACAAAGCTGGTTATCCCTTCCATTGCGAAGAGCATTACTGCCAGCGCAACTACATTCGCCAGAACCATGATCACCAGTTCTTCAGCCATCCCCACTGCGGTGATCACTGAGTCCAGTGAAAACACAATATCGAGCAGCATTATCTGCCCCACCGTGCCCCACAGCGATTCGCGCTTCCTCTCTATCAGCGAGGCCTCATGTGCGTCACTGTCCAGCTTGTGATGGATTTCCCGCGTGGCCTTCGTGATCAGAAACGCACCACCAATAAGAAGGATCAGGTCCCGCCCTGTGAACTCAAAACCGCCGATTCCAAAGAGTGGAGTATTGAGGCGCATGATCCAGACTATCGAAAAGAGCAGCGCGAGCCTGGAAATGAAAGCGCCGGCAAGACCGAGCCTGCGTGCCCGGACCTGTTCCAGACGCGTACCCAGCCTGGAGCTCAGGATCGAAATGAAAATGATATTGTCGATGCCGAGTACTATCTCAAGAGCCGTCAGCGTAAGCAGACTTGCCCAGGCATTCGGATCGCTCAGCCAGTGCATAATGTCAGGTTGAAGGTGTCAGGTTAAAGGCAGGATATTGGGTTGCTTAAATCTGCCTTCACGGAGCCACGTCGCGCGATTGGTAAACGCCTGCGTGCTAGATTCGGTACATGAGCAACAACAAGGAAGCCGATTCCGGTGCAGAAGTCGCAGAAGGGAATGCCGTGGTACTTCTTTCCGGTGGTCTCGACTCGACCACCACGCTGGCGGTGGCACAGCATGAGGGATACCGCGCACATGCGATGACGTTCCGTTACGGTCAGCGCCATGAGCATGAGACGGAGGCCGCGCGGCAGATCGCTGCTTTAGCAGGGGTGGCGCGGCACGTCGTCGTTGACATCGACCTGAGGCAGTGGGGCGGGTCCGCTCTCACTGACGACATTGCCGTCCCCAAGCATGAACTCAGCGATGACGCATCCCGGATCCCCGTCACCTATGTTCCCGCGCGGAATACCATCTTCCTGTCCTTCGCGCTCGCATGGGCGGAGGTTCTTAATGCGCGTGCAATCTTTATCGGTGTGAACGCGCTGGACTATTCCGGCTATCCGGATTGTCGCCCCGAATTCATTGAGGCCTTTCAGGCCCTCGCCTCCCTGGCTACCCGCGCCGGCGTCGAGGGAGCTGAGTCCATCCAGATACGGGCACCACTCATCAACCTGACCAAAGCCGGAATCATACGGCTCGGCACCTCCCTGGGAGTCGATTACACCGGGACCACCAGCTGCTACGATCCGGATGCCGAGGGACAGGCGTGCGGCGCCTGCGACGCCTGCCTGCTCCGGCAGCGAGGCTTCCATGAAGCTGCGCTCACCGACCCAGCCGTTTACCAGAAACGCGCCCACTGACTGGCCCTAAGACGCGCAGGGCACTGTAACACCCTTTTCCCGCCGATTCCGGCGGTTCCGCCGTAAGCCTCTGGCGCCCCAGGTGTCACCGCAATAGCTTGGGAGGTCTGCCTGTATTCCCCCCGGCAGGCGGGCGTCCAGCTACTCCACCTCAACCGTATCGCAGCAGGCATCAGTTAGTGCAGTTCAGTTCCCGATCTCTCAGTCTGTTTTCAGCACTCCTCATTTCCATCGCGCTACCACTGCGCGGAAGTGCACAGACCGCAGCCTCGGCACCTGATTCTGCAATTGACGCCTCGATAGCTGACAACGCAGCAAAGAAACCCTTTGCAGTTTTCAGTTCGTCACTCCTTGCTGTACGGGACTCCCTCGTTGCAACAGCTCGTGCGCAGATCGGAACCCGCTACAAGCTGGGCGCTGACAAACCGGGTGTTGCTGTCGACTGCAGTGCGCTCGTCAAACACGTACTGAGCGTCTTCGATATCCAGATGCCCCGCACGGCACGTCAGCAGGCAGCGATGGGTGAAGAAGTCCCCAAGGAAATGGACAAGCTGGAGCCAGGCGACCTCCTTACCTTCGGGAAAGGAAAGACCATCACGCACATAGGTATCTATGTCGGCGAAGGACGAATGGTGCACGCGAGCACGACGGGAAAGCGTGTACTTGAGACTGCCATAACCACCCGCAACCCACTTATCAAACAGTGGAAAGGAGTCCGGCGCGTTGTTGGTACCACTGTTGGTACCGCTGCCGACTCAGTTCTTCTCGCCAGCACCAGCGGCCACCAGCAGTAAACCCGCCCGGCTCCCATTAGGGGTGCAAGGGCCTTCAGAAGTTCCCACCATCCCGGAGGCAACGTGCAGAAGTTGCAATCGAACTTCATGCTGTTACTCGCCATTGCGGCAGCTACATCACTGGGAAGTACCAGCGTCGCAGCGCAGGAATCAGCTTCAGCGCCCAACAGGCTCACCATTGCCAATTACTTCGATTGGGAAGACGTTGCAAACCCTTCCCTCTCTCCTGATGGCAAGCAGATCCTTTACACCCGTACATGGATCGACAAACTCAACGACAAACGTGAGTCGTCGCTTTGGATCATGGATGCAGACGGGTCGCGAAACCGGTTCCTTGTAAAAGGCACCTCCGCGCAGTGGGCTCCGGATGGCTCCCGCATTGCCTATATCGCACCGGGTGAACCCAGCGGCCCACAGGTCTGGGTGCGCTACATGGATGCAGAAGGCGCTGCAACTCAGATCACGCGACTTACTGAAACACCCTCGGACATACGCTGGTCGCCCGACAGCAAGACTATCGCGTTCGGAATGCTTGTCCGCGGTACCGACAACTGGCGCATTGCAATGCCTGCTCCCCCGCGTGGCGCCAGGTGGACAGAACCACCGCGTGTTGTAACCAGACTCCGCTACCGGGCTGACAGACAGGGCTTCCTTGAAGACGGTACCAGACAGCTTTTTGTCATACCCGCTGATGGTGGCACACCGCGACAGGTTACTTCAGGCGAGTGGAACTCCGGTGGCAACAGCTGGACGCCCGATGGGCTGTCGCTGCTTTTCACAAGCAACCGCGTACCGGATGCAGACTACGTCTGGCGCGAATCCGACATCTACAAGGTGAATGTGTCAACCGGTGCAATAACGCAGCTCACCACCCGGAGAGGGCCGGACAACAACCCAGTGCCTTCTCCAGACGGCCGCTATATCGCATACACCGGTTATGACAGCACAAATGCCACGTGGCAGGACGCAGCGCTTTACGTCATGAACTCCGACGGCAGTCAGTCACGTGTTCTTACACCCAGACTCGATCGCTCACCGTCCGGGCTCATATGGGCGCCCGACGGACAGGGGATTTACTTCAATATCGACAACGAAGGCACACGCAATCTGTACCACACCTCCCTCAAGGGAGAAACAAGACAGATCACCAAAGGCAATCATCTGCTTACGGTGACCTCCATAGGCAGGAACGGCATCGCAACGGGAACAGCAAGCATGCTGGATCGCCCGAACGATATCATTTCATTCGACACAAGAACCCCGGACATACGCTTCCTGACGGAAGTCAACGCTGATGTGCTTACGGGTAAGAAACTGGCAACCACGGAAGAGATCTGGTACACATCAGTCGATGGTTTCCGGATACAGGGATGGATTGTAAAGCCACCCGATTTCGATCCGTCACGCAAGTACCCGATGATGCTTGAAATTCATGGTGGTCCGCATTCCATGTACAACGTCGGTTTCAGCTTTGCGCGCCAGGACCACGCTGCCAACGGATACGTTCTCCTCTACACGAATCCGC
>CAZDMG010000051.1:0-16573 GCA_964506655.1 uncultured Gemmatimonadaceae bacterium | reverse complement strand
CGAGATCATTATCGGCACACCAGCTGCTGATCTTCTGCCCAGGCTACGCTCGCTCCCCGGAAGCGACAAGCTGATCCTCGCCGACATGCCTTTCCGCATACTCAGGGAACTCGGCTTCCGGACGGAAGCAATAGTCGAACGTGCAATCACTTCGCGCAAGGCAAGTGTGCTGCTCGACATGGACCCACTTCGCGAAAACGAACGAGACACCTTCATCCGCTCTGCGGCTGAGTCCGGTATCGAAATAAAACGGGGAGGACGCTGGCATACAGCCGTCGCAGGTGCCGACAAAGGACGTGCGCTTCGTGCGCTTCAGGGCTATCTCAGAACACAGACGGGTACTACACCTGTCACCATCGCCATCGGCAACGAAGAGAACGACCACTCCCTGCTGTCGAACGCCGCAATACCATTTGTTATCCGGAACCCGGTGCGTGGCCACCATCCTGTACTCGCTGCAGTGACTGGCGCATATCTCCTCGAAGATGAGGGGATCGCAGGGTTCCTGGAGATGTACCGCGTTACCGGTTTTTCAATGGAGGTCCGATCATGAGTGCAGCATCCAACACACAGCCCCTCTGGACGATCACAGTCCTTACTATCCCAAGTCGGGAAGAATATCTGGGGAACCTGCTGCAATCCATAACTGCTATCGAAGGCAGGGACCGTTTTGAGGTGACCGTCATCTACAATGCACCCACGACGGAAGAGCCATCCGATATCGAACAGCGGGTGCGGCAGCTTTCCGGCGACATGAATGTGCGTGTCTATATCAACAATACCGATCTGAGCATCGGTGGCGGACGGCGCGTGCAGCTCGCAGTCTGCCGCACACCTCTCATCATGTTTGTCGACGATGACCTGACTCTGCATGGTGACATACTCGGTGCAGTCGAAGACGCACTCCGCACACGTCCTGTCGGTATCGTTGGTCTCCCCTCCTACGAAGAAGACTCAGACAAACGGTTCAAGCCACGCGATTCAACTCCATACGTCGAGATAGACGGCTTCCGCTACTGTCCGGTGCAGGGGATGCTGATCGCAGGTTACAGGCGGCTCTTCGTTGACGTTGGCGGCTTCAACCCGCGACGTCAGTTCTGGGGCGAATGGACTGAGTTCAACCTCCGTATGTGGCGGAACGGATTCCCGACCGGTTATATCCTCGACCGCGGTTTCCTGAGACACTGGCACAAGGCACCGTCGTCACCCACACGCAACATGGACGGCCGCGAACGTCATGTCCTTTGGGGGCTCCTCTGTACCGCCATCGAATACGATGCAGAACGTATCAACGACGCCACAGAAACCTTCTGGAACCTCACGGAAGATCGCTATCTCACGTACTCCTTCGGTGATCAGCTGAGTCCGAAGCGCGTCCTGGCAACTGTACTCGAACTCATGCCGCGGCTCTCACAGGAATTCGGCCCCATGCGGACATTCGCCATGGAAGCCCGCAAACATCCGTTCCAGTTCAAACCGTTTGAACCGCTCTCGCAGGATCAGGTACAGCTCGTGCTCGATTATGCTGCGGAAGCAATCGACGATTACCGCCCGGAAGCTCTGGATCAGCCAATGCCACCACGCAAGCAACCAGGCTGGATGCGCAGGATACTCAACGCGGCATCCGGCCGCAGGTACCCGGGCTTTGAGCAGCAGCCCACTGGCAGCGGAGCCGACAGCGGGGAACAGAGCTGACAGATAACCGACTGGCCTGCGCTACAGCCGGGCTCGGCCACGGTGGGATTGTACTACAGCGGCGCGGCGCCACGCAGCATTCACTACGTGGCCGTTGCCAGACGTGAGTTATCGCTGTGAGTCTGGCCACCGCTGCCGTGTGCGTCTCCCACATCTTCGGGCTCGTTATCCTGCTTGAGCTCACCCGCACGCGACAGGCCAATTCTGAACAACACTGAACCCATCATCTCGTTGATGGCTATCAGTGCAATAAAGAGCAGCTTCAGCTCTTCGCCACGGTGCGGATATACCTGTGCAGCAACCGTTGCCAGCCCGAGTGCAACACCCGCCTGCGATATAAGACCGTACCAGGTGTAGTCCACCACCGCTTTTTCCGCACCCGCCCACCTGGCACCAAGCCGTGATCCATAACGGATCGCCAACAGTCGCACCACCACAACCGGTACGGCTATCGTCCAGAGGCTCGCGATTGCACCCGGTACGATCTTGGCACCCGAAAGCGCAAAGAACACAACGAATACAGGCGCCGATGCGCGGCTTACAGCATGACGGAACCGGTCGCTCTCTTCGCCGCCGACATTCATTGCAACGAAGCCCGCTACCAGCAGCATCAGCAGCTCTTCCACATGCATGATCCGCGCTACCTCCGCGCCCAGAAGCGCTGTCAGAATAGCAAAGATCAACAGCTCTCGGCTGATGAAGCGGATATATGCTGCAACCGCGGCGCCATACACCGCGCCCACAAGGATGGCTCCCACAATCCCCCAGGCCACCATGCTGAACACCATCGGTTCACCTTCCGGTGATGGCACCAGCGCACGGACAAGTGCAAGCGCACCGGTAAACACCAGCACAACCGCCACGTCCGCAAGCAGCACAACGCTCAGGCTTGTGCGCGCGACAGGGCCATGTGCATCCGTTTCGGACAAAATAGCCATTGTCACAACCGGCGAGTGAACTACCGCTACGGATGAGAAGAGTACAGTGAATGCCAGTATCTCAGGCCACGATGCATGCGCAAGGAACTCCAACTGCCCGTGCAACAGCAGAAACGTTATTGCGATTGCAACAAACGATATCCCCAGTTCAGTCTGCAGGATCTTTACAATCGTCCCCCATCGCGCCCGCAGTTCCTTCCATTGAAGCTCAGAACCTGCAAGAAAAGCAATCAGTGCAACAGCCAGGTCGCTCACCGGCGACATCCCGGTCACTGCCTGCGCAGTGACATAGTCCACCCCGGACGGCCCGAACACCACACCTGCCATCAGGTAGCCGATCACCTTGGGGAGTCGCATTGCTTCCGCCAGCTCACCTACACTGTAAGCCGCCAGAATCAGGAAGCCGAGCAGCATCAGCACCGGTACACCACCACCAGCGTGCCCCAGCCCCAGCACCGACTGCATCACCGCATAAAGGATCACAAGAATCACAAGACGCCGCATCAGTTCTTCTCCTCGCCTGGCGGCTGTTCTATGGGGTGCTCTTCGGTATGGCGACGTGCAAACCTGCTGGTCACTGTACCTGCTACCGATTCAACGACGGTGTCCGCCGTCTCAGAAAATCTTTCGATCGGAAGCAGCAACGGCCCGACCGCTGACCTCACAAACCGCGCAGCGAAGAACTCGGTGAATAACACCGACACTGCTGCACATGTGAACACCAGGTCACCAAATGGCAGCCCCGCGCGAGACGAATACTCAAGCGCCAGCGCTATCGTAAGCTGACCCTGACCGATAAGCGCACGCCCCCAGTCCATCCCCACCTTGTCCTGCTCGCGGTTCACCCACGTCACGATCGCGGTTCCCCACAGCTTCGACAAAGTGCGCAACACGATGTAATGCGCAATCACCAGCCACCACACTATCGACACATCGGGCTGCCAGGATGCACCTGCCAACAGCAGTAACGTGTAATAAAACGGCCGTTCGGCGTTCATCAGTACTGTCCGGATCGGTGTCGGGTTGCGCGTACTGTTGGCCAGTATCATTCCCATTACCATCGCAGCCAGTGCAGGCGACAGCTCCAGATACCACGCCGTCCCCGTCACAAGCACAACTGCACCCGTCAGTGCAATGAACAACCTGTCGGGGTGACGCTCCTCGCCCAGAAACAGATGGAACAGCGTCCCGCCCGCGACACCAACACCGATCGTTACAACCACCCATTCCGTTGTTGTCAGCTGACGCACTGCAAGCGGGATCCCCTGATGCGCCCACGCTACCAGAATTCCGAATGCCAGTATGCTGACAATCCCGTCCATGCCGAGCGACACTTCGATCTGCCGCACCACAGGGACGCCTGTGCGGGTGCCGCCGAGTGCAACGTTGAGACCGGCAGAGGTGGACGCAACAGCTATGGCACCAAGCGCGCCGCCCGCTATTACGGCGACAGACATATCAACCTGGAACGCGTATGACACCGCGTACGTGACTGCCACACCGACTATCACAAGCGTTACCAGTGACTGCACAAGCGCGAGCCTGTAGCGGACACCCGGTATGCGCACCAGTTGCTGCAACCGGAACGCCATCCCAAGGGTCACACCGATCCATCCGATACCAAGGATGACCACGGGTGTAAATGCATTGGCGGCTTCTTCCGGGAACAGCCCGGACGCGACCGGCCCAAGCAGCACACCGAGAATCAGGTACTCGGCGCCGGATACAATAAGCATCCGGCGGGCAAGCCATTCATAGGCCACATGGGTTGCCAGGAACGCTATGGCAACTACCAGAATCAGAATCAGTGGTGCACTCATCTGGGTTCAGCAGGTGAGGTGTGAATCAATCAGTAACGCGACTCTTGCTTCGGATCACCGCAGTGACCGCAAAATGGTCCGATGGCCATAGCGCGCCGAAACGACGTCGGTCTATCTGGGTCGAAAGCACTTCAAAACGTGGGTTCACCAGTACGGCATCGATCTTGTCGCCCGTCGAGTCACCGCGGAATGCGTGGAACGTCCCCACGATCTTTTCATCAGGGTGAGTCATGCGATATGTATCGCGGAGTCCCACTTTGTTGTCGTTCACCAGTGTAACAAATGCCGGATTCGTTTCACCGGAATTGAAATCACCCATCAGGACTATACCGTCGTTCCCTGCAATCACCGGAATGTTCGCGATCAGCAGCTCTGCGCTCTTTTCGCGCGATGGTTGCGATTCGTGATCGAAGTGCAGGTTGAACACCGTTGTCGTATCGCCGGTTGCGCGATCAACAAGTCGCACCCATGTACAGATCCGGGTGATCCGGTTCCCCCAGCTCATTGAGCCGGGTACATCCGGCGTGTCCGAAAACCAGAATTGCCCATCTTTCAGCACATCGAAACGTGCTGTATCCACCAGGATAGCGGCGTATTCACCCTTCTCCTTTCCATCCTCACGCCCGCTCCCGATCACGCGATAAGCGGGGAGAGCTGCGCTGATCTCGTTCAGCTGGAAGTGCAGCGCCTCCTGCAGCCCCAGCAGATGCGGCGCATGGTCACGCATGACGGCAATCGTATGTGCGCGGCGCTCCGGCCACGCATGAGCACCATCGTTGGCTGTCCCGTAACGGATGTTGAAGGAGACCACCCGCAATGGGGACTGTCCTTCCAGCGGTGCCAGGGCCAACAGCAGCAACGAGGCCAGAAAAGAGAGTTTCGTGCGCATTTACCAAGCTGACCTGCCGACACCGATCATGCTACTGCCAGCGGGCAGTCCATTCTGGTCATTTTCAGGTCATCTTCAGCTTATTCCCGGGGCATTTTCTGTTCACTTTCAGGTCACTTTCAGGGATCGCCCCAATGAGAGGCGCCGGTCGGAATCGAACCGACGAATGAGAGATTTGCAGTCTCCTGCCTTACCACTTGGCTACGGCGCCGCAGGTCCCTGAACCCGGACGGTCAATCTATCCGGACTCAGCTTCCCATGGAAGCATCAACGGAAGTATCAGACGAAATACCATGCCCTCTGGCTACTCACCCGCATACGACGGTGACGCCCCGAAGCTCAGCTCCGCCCCTGTATTGGTTCTGCAAGACGCCTGGCGGCGATAAATACTGCGAACACCAGCACCGCTGAGCCTGCAATCAGTGCGAACTCCAGCGAAGGGACTGCCTCCATCCTGTCGCTTACCTCGGTAGAAGCAGAAGACGCCACCGCAAGCGTCCACTGCCTTACGCTGAGATAGCCGAGCCCGGGGAATGTCCCGCCCAGCACACCCTCCCAGAGGAGGATGTACCCCAGCCCTGCCACCAATGCGCGCCGTGTAATGAGCGATAGCAGGGTGAAAAGCGAGGCATATACGCTCCCGCCGAACAACACCGCTATAACGAACGCGCGCGTCACACCACCGCGGTCGTAGGGGCCCTCCGCCAGATAACCGGTGAGCGCAACTGCACCGGCAGACAGCACCGCCGTTATCAGAGCCGCAAACAGCACGCGACAAAAAACGATCCACCAGCGCGGAGTCGGGGTTGTAACGATATACATGAGCGTGCCGTTCCCGGACTCGTTGCCAAACGCACCTGTACCGACCAGAAGCGCGATCACCGGCATCGCCAGCCCCAGCACCAGCTGGTCATATCGCTGAATCAGAAAGGGGACCGCGTCACCCGACATCGGGCCACGCGCAGCAAAAATCCCGCCGAATATCACAGGCAGTGCAACCAGACACACGATCCCTGCAACAAGTGCAAGAGAGAATGTGCTCTCCCAGGTGAACCGGAAAATCACGCGAGCTGTGTTAATGAACGACGGACGTTTAAGCACTACCCGCGCGCCATTCGGCGTGCCGTTTGATAGATGCCCCGACGTGCCGCCCGACAGCTCCCCCGACATTTCAGTCGCCGACACGCTCAGCGCCCCACAAGATATGAGAACACATGCTCAAGCGAATCATCGGTGAGCTGGACATCAAAGATGCTGACTCCTGCCGCTTTAGCACCCGGTGCAAGGAGGCGCGCAAACGTCTGATAGTCTCCGGTTCTTATCGTGAGGCCGGCAGCTGTCATGTCCAACCCTGCCACCGCTGTACTCCCGATAAGCTCACTCGCCAGCCTGCGGTCATCACTGGTTCGCACCTTCACCGTGAGCGGACGATCGGTCATCAAGCGACGAAGCTCCCGGTAATCACCGCTCGCTGCCAGCCGGCCTGCAAATATCACAAGTATCCTGGTTGCAATATCCTGGATCTCTTCCAGAATGTGCGAACTGAGCAAAACAGCAGTGCCATTGGCCGCACGCTCGCGCAACATCCGCATCATGTGCATCCGCTGCAACGGATCCAGACCATTGAACGGTTCGTCCAGCAATATCAAACGCGGCTCATGCACCAGCGCTGCCGCCAGCTTGACACGCTGCGTCATCCCTTTGCTCAATCCACCAATGCGACGGTTGGAGATTGTGTCCATCTCCACGGCTGCTAGCGAGCGCGCTGCTGCTGCAACCGGGTCGCGAACGCCGAGTAGTATTGCGCGTCCTTCGACGAACTGGCGGATAGTGAGCCTTGCAGGGAGCGATTCACCCACCGGCACCAATGCGATATCGCGATAAATGCCAGGACCGGAAGAAGGCGCCTGGCCGAATACAGTTATGGCACCGCTTCCAGGTTGTTGCAGACCGGCCGCGAGTGCAAGCAGTGTACTCTTGCCAGCGCCGTTCGGGCCAAGCAGCCCTGTAATCCCTGCACCAACCGAGAACGTCAGGTCATTGATTGCAACAACCTGTCCGTACCAGTGCGTTACACTCTGGAACTCCAGGCTCGCCGCAGATGAATCGCCAGCATTCATGCGTTGACCCTCCTCAGCCTGACGATCAACCCCAGTGCGCACACCGCGGACAGCGATGCGAGGTACAGCGTGTACGTTTGCACAGACAATGGCGGATTTACTTCCATTGCGCGCGTCGTCTCACCGAACAGCAATTGTGCCTGTGTCCTGAGTGCGCGGAGCGGGTCAATGAAGTCCGCGATATGCGAGCCCTGTCCTGCGAGGTCGGAAGCGGCTGCACCGGCGGCCGCGGTTGCAAGGAACAACCCGATGACGGCAGCAGTTGCGTACGCACGTCTTGGTGTGAGTGATGCAATCAGTGCGGCAACCGTTCCGAACACAGCGGTGGCTGTGATACTGGTAACAAGCACAGGCCCGATCTGTCCGCCCATCCGTTCGAATGCAGCCGTGGGGTCTGTGGCGTTTCCGTATTCTCCCAGGTAGAGGAGCAGCGGCGGGAGTGCAACAACAAAGAATATGGAAGCGAGTACGGATGCCAGTCGTACCAGTGCGTAAGAATCGCGCGTGAGCTGACGTGTAAAGAGGAGTGGCAGCACATGCTGCTGCTGATCGCGACTGAACAGCTCCGGCACCTGTGCTGCAGCAAAGAGTGCGTACAGCACGAGTTGCGGCCCGATCAGCGCAGCATACCGGACAGGCACCGCGCCTGCGGATGCACCTACAACCGTAAGCATCCCCAGCACAGGGATCAGTGTAAACAGCAGCACAAACGCCGGTATGGCTTTGAAGCGCGCACGCCTGCCGAGTCCGAACATCGTGCGTACACCGTGCGCAAAGAGTGCCCGCCATGCAGCACGAGGTCCATCCACCCGGCCGGTGTAACGCTGGTATCCGATATCGTGAATCGTTGACGCGCTGGTACTCGCGCGCGGAGATGCAACGCCGTTCGCATTCGCGGCAGTTCGCTCCATGTCAGACATTGGCGTCACCAAAGAGTTCGCTCAGTTGCCGCCGCTTGCGCTCCATGCGCAGCAGCGCAGCACCCTGCGCTGCAACAGCATCCCGGATAGCGTCGCATGCAGATTGAAAACCACTGCTGTCATTGCCGGTGAACGCGACTGTTACATGTTGTCCGGCTGCAGCAGCTTCAACGCCTGCGAGCCGAAGGTCGTCGATGAGTTGCTCGTTGTCGCCTTCGATCTCAACGGTAAGCACGCCGCTTTCTGCTGTCAGATCACCAAGTGTTTCGGCGCGCTCAAGCCGTCCGCCCGAAATAAGTACGACTGCATCGCATACACGTTCCAGTTCACCCAGCAGGTGCGATGATATAAGCACTGAAATATCCGAGTGCCGACTGGTGCGCACGATAAGCGAAAGCATCTCGTCGCGCCCTGCAGGGTCGAGGCCGTTGGTCGGTTCATCCAGGATCAGCAACCGCGGATCGTGCACAAGAGCCTGTGCAAGCTTTGCACGCTGCAGCATGCCGGTGGAGTATTCTCCCATCGGCCGATACCGCTCTTCCAGCAAGCCAACGTGGCGCAACACCTCGGCAGACCGTTCGCGCGCGGCCGCGGCAGGCAACCCCGAGCAGCGTCCCAGCCACGATATGAAATCTGCGGCCGAAGTGTCTGCAGGCAAGCAGTCGTGCTCGGGCATGTATCCAACCAGTCGGCGGATCTCGAGGCGCTCCTGCTCCACACTGTGTCCCATAACATGCGCGCTCCCGGAGTCCGCATCTGCGAGCCCCAACAGTATCCGCGCAAAGGTGCTCTTCCCTGCGCCATTGGCACCGACAAGTCCGGTTATACCGGCCCCGATGGAAACAGTGAGGCCGTCCAGTGCAGTGACCGCACCGAACCGCTTCCGGAGCGAGTCAGCGACTATGACTGAGATTGCGGCTCCGTTTGCGGTGAAACTTCCGCGTCCGACTGGGACGCCACGTCACCCACAGCATGAACCGCAATGTCACTTGCTACACCACTGCCTTGTTGCGCTGCGGGCTCCAGGCTTTCAGGCAGAACTACACCCACCTTTTGCGCGCGTGTTTTGAGAGTATCCCGGTCGGCAAGACTCCGGATAAGCGCATCGGCTTCACGGTTCTGGAGATAACGCCCCTTCTCCCAACCTTCAATAATCCCCTTGGGTGTGCCGTAGCAGAGCTCTGAGAACTGCGTCACTGTAAGCCCCGCGCTTTCACGGATCGAACGGATCTCACGCGGGCCCAGCAACGAATGTGCAGCACGCATCGCTGCGACCGCTGCCTTTTCGGCGGCCTCGCGCTGATCGATGGTGTTCCGCTCGTGGCCACATTTGTCACAACAATATGACGCGCGGTTAACCACAGCGCTCATGCCGCTGATGCGAATCGTAGCCGATTCTTCACGAACCTCGTAATGACCACCGCAACCGCGATGGAGAGTCCCTTCGAGTGTACCGATACTCATGAATCCCGCGAAAAGATAAATGCAGTTCTGACGCACGGTTGGTGCACGATTAATACACGATCCGCGCACGTCTCGATGCACAAGCGACATACAGCAAAATCACCGCGACAACCGTTGCCGCGCCAGCCCCGGTGCGTCTTCATTGAAGTTACCGGAATTCCGGTCTGCATGGTGAACCGAAGTGCACGAAACCCTGATCCCGATCGCTACCAGTCATGTCTGATTTCTTTGTTGTCCGGCAACCCGTTTATCTCGCTTCAGAGGAGCTGGCTGGCTATGAAATCCGCTTCCGGGACACAGGCGATGGCACCGACGCCCTTTCGCAGAGTCTCGTTACCGGCACCTTCGATATCGTAAGAGACGGGATCCCGGCCTATATCTCCTGCACCCGCGCTCAGCTTTTAAGCCCGGCCTTCGAACTGCTCAACCCGAAGGTCACCGCCCTCCTGCTCCCTCCCGACTTAGCTCCGGACGGTGAGGTTATCCCCCGCCTTATGTCTTTCAGAAGCGGCGGCGGCACCATTGTGCTCGACGGCCTCGAACCGCACGTCACGCCTAATGAGTCGTTCGGGGCACTCGCCACATGGGCCAGAATCGATGTCCGGCAGGACGACCTCGTCGAAATCGGCCGCATCTGTGATCGGGTAGCTGCCGGTGGTAAACGCAAGCTGATGGCCGCATGGATCGCTGAGCAGACACAGCTTGACACCGCACACCAACTCGGCTTTGAAGCCCTGCAGGGTGAACTCTTTTCACGCCCTGAACCACTCCCCACTGCGGAACTCCCAGCCAGCACTGTCGCCGCAATCCGCCTGCTGGCGCTCGCACGTCAGGAGGAGATCAGCGACAACCGACTCGAAGACGCTATCGCCATCGACCCGGTGCTCACCTTCCAACTACTGCGGCTCGTTAACTCGGCGGCGGTTGGCGCACGCGGCGTAACATCCATCGGCCAGGCACTGAGGCTCACTGGGCGCAACGCATTCCAGCGCTGGCTCTCTGTCGCCATTGCAGCCTCCCGCAAGAGTCGCACAGGCGCAGACGTTCAGCTCATACGACAGGCCATTGAGCGCGCCCGCTTCATGGAGCAGTTCGCCGGTGGCAACAGAGACAGCGGCACGCTTTTTCTGGCGGGTCTGTTTTCACTGATGGACGCTGTCTTCCGTATGCCGCTACCGGACGTGCTTGCACGGGTCTCACTCAGCGCCGAAGTCAACGACGCGCTGCTTGAACGCTCAGGGCCGTACGCACCGGCACTCGAAATCGCCGAAAGCTACGAACTCGGCCTCTTCGAAAACGCTGCCGAAATCGCGTCGCGGGAATCAATCGACGCAGCAGGCCTGGGGCGGATGTACACAGACGCGCTAAGCTGGGCCCAGGAAGCGCTCAGCTCGCTGGCGCCCGCACAAAAGGCAGCGGCGTAGCGCGATGCGGCGTGCTTCGCGCTGCATACTGCGTCAACCGCAACTCACATCATCACAGCAATACGCACGTCGCTCTACGGTGCCCCTGCCTCCACGGCCAGCATGATCCGCTCTATCTGACGCGGATCCTCACTCTCCAGCACCGCTATCAGATTCACTGAACGGACAAAGTTTGGAAACGTTCGCCACACATTGGTCGTATCACCGCCCGTCTTCGGACGGACCCTCACGGTGTCAATCCGGGCAGCATCTGCTGCTGCCGACTCTTCATCCGGATAGTAGAACACGGTCAGCGTCGCGCTCCGACCGATCGCGATGCGCACACCGGGCACCGACATCCATGGCACAACCAGTGTGTCCGACGTCGCACGGGGCGCAACACCCGATCGCACGAGTCGCTCCATAAGACCACACTCGTGCCAGGTTCCGTCTATCGGACAACCCTCCTCCCCCGGGCGCGGCAAACCCGTTGCATCCACCGCCTTGTACGGACGCTGTGTACTGCTTACCGGAAGCGGCTGAGGCGTTTCATCGGCGTCAGAATTACAGGCGGCGAATGCAAGTGCTGCCAGAAGCAGTGGCGCTGCGCCGGAGAGCACAGAGCGGTGAATCACTCTCTGTAGACCTGATTTCATGGTGCACCTCCCGGTTTGGCTTCTGTTGGCTGTTTAGCGTCCGCCGGTTTAGCCTCCGCTGGTTTAGCCTCCGCCGGCATTGCGTCCGCTGGCTTCACCTCGGCGACCATCAGCGACGGATAAAACGAAAAAGCACCGCCGCGTACCGGTTTGCCATCCGCCGACGTGCTGTACTCACCATCGCCATGAATGACATTCAATGCGATCGAATACCCCGCGGTCGTTGCGTGCAGCGACTTTCCGTCTGCAGCGGCCACAGCAACGCTGTCACGGAACTCCAGTGCCGACGCCACCACGTCATACCGCGCACTGCCGGCGCTCAGTACACTCACCGTATCACCCAGAGAGTCGGTGAACACCAGACTCACGCCGAAAAGATCAAAACGCACCCCTTCACTGAATATCCGGGCGCTGTCCGCCGAGAGTATCCCGCGCGTCAGTCCGGAGTCGGTGAGTGTAAGACGCGCACCGTAGGCCACCTGCGGCACGCGGTCAGCGCCGGGCGCGAGCGACGCGTCTCTGTCGCCGGTGCCCGACTGGCCGGTACACGCTGCAACCAGGAGCACGGGCAAAACCGCGCGCAGGCCGGAAAGGCCCGCAAGGCGTGCTGAGACCGAGTGCCTCTCTGCGCGTCCGAACAGTGAATCAAAGGTGAGCATGTCGTGTAACATGTCGTGTAAACTGATTGAGACAGCCGGCTATCGCGAGGGGTGGGCATCACGATACCCGCAATCAATGACAAAGGCATCATTTGAGAGTGTCCTCAGGCCGATACACAGGCTGTCCTTATAACCGGACGTTTCCAGAGCGCAGTGCACCATTTTTCCGCTGTTTCCCTCTGAAAACGCCACTTTTGCGGGAGGGTACGATCTGTGCAGTACAGACCATCAGAAGCATCCGATTACCTCTTTCTTCGGGGTGGCTCCATGATCCGTATTCTCATTTCATCCGCATTCGCCCTTGTGGGGCTCGCAACAGTGGCGCAGCCCGTCCGGGCGCAGTCCGACGTTTTTTCGGTGGGCGATGTTGCCATTCAGCGCTATACGCCGAAGCAACTTGAAAATCTGGTAGCGCCTGTAGCGCTCTACCCGGACGCACTGCTGGCGCAGGTGCTTATTGCATCCACCTTCCCCGACCAGGTCGAGGAGGCAGCACAGTACGTACGCCTGAATGGTACCGCACTTCTCGATGAGCAGGAGTGGGATATCAGCGTCCGTTCAGTCGCGCACTACCCGTCTGCGATCAACATGATGGCGGACAAGATCGACTGGACAGCCACCCTTGGGCGTGCATATGCGTTCCAGTCCTCCGAGGTAATGGCGGCTGTGCAGCGGATGCGTGCGATGGCCGCTGAGCAGGGGAACCTGGTTTCCACGGAACAGCAGCAGGTAATCCAGGAGCAGGGGAACTATGTAATCGTGCCTGCGCAGCCGCAGATCATCTACGTCCCTGTTTATGATCCGGTAGTCATCTACACTCGGCCGGTCTTCTCGGTTGGCTTCAGCACCCGTTACTGGTCGTTCGGAGTGGGCTTCCCGATCGGCGGCTGGCTGAACTACGATCTCGACTGGCGGGTAAGGCGTGTTTACTACAACGGCTGGGCCGATAACTACATCATGTGGGGCGGCGGCTGGCGTGTACGTTCACGTCCGTTCATTCAGATCACCAACATCTATGTGAACCCGCGCTACACCAACGTGTACGTGAACCGCAGTGTCACCAGGCGGCCCATCAACTACAGCAACGTGGACCGCTTTGGACGGGTGAACAGAGACACCTGGTTCGGCGACGGGCGCAACAGCGGGCGTTCGGCTGAACCACGCCGGCTGCCTCCTGTGGCGAGCCCGCAGGGCTACACCCGCGGCGGGAACAACCAGAGCGTTGGCGGCAACCGCGCTGGTAATAGCAACGGAGCAAACAATAGCGCACGCGGTAATGCCAACGGCAACCGAAATGGTGCGAACAATAGCGCTCGCGGCAATAACAACGGCAACAACGGTGGCAACAATAGCGCGCGCGGCAATAACAACGGCGCCAACAACGGCAGGTCCGGGAACGGCAGTGCTGCGTCCGGTACAAACCGCACACCGCCATCCGGTGGGAGCAGTGCCAAGCCACGCACTGCACGCCCTGGCGAGACCACTACCCTGGGTGGCAGCACCAAGATAGGAACACCCAAGAGCATCGTACCACCGAAGGCAACCGATCAGCGCTCACGCACTACACCGCCGGCAACCGCCAAGCCGCTGATCATCAACCGTCCGCCAACTGTTGTCCGGCCACCGGCCAGCAATCGGTCGCAGGCATCACCACCGCCGGCCCGAACGTCTAATCCGCCGGCCGCACGGAGCAGCAGCGGCACTCAGCGCTCTTCGCCGCCCGGTAATCCGCCCCGGTCTGCGCAGAAGCGGGGGAACTGAAGCGCGGTAAGCACGGCGACCCAACCGCCGCGCCCGATATCTCAACCATTGTGAAATGACGCTCCAACTGGAGCGTCATTTTTTTTGCGCGCTTGATACCGGAAACTGCTACTTACCAGCCATTTCTACGGGATTTTTTCGGTTCTCCGCTCGAAACTATTACTGATTTTCTGAAAAGTGCGGGTTTCGCACAGTAACCTGCCGATATTATCATTTAGTCTGTCGTTCACGCGCCATTGCACGCAAAACTGTGCATGAAACGCACTAAAACCCTGACACTCTGCAAAATGCCTGTTCACAGCTCCCGGTCGCTCGCCGTTCGCGATATAACATCGCGCCCTATCCGAATCGTTCCACGACCTGAGGAAAACGGAGTACAGCTACCCGTTAGCGCCTGGTTCGGAATGAACACCTTCGGCATCCGCGAAATGCGCGCCCGCTTGCCCAAGGCCGTCTTTGCCAAGCTGGCCTCTGCCATCCGGCTCGGCGGACAGCTCGACGCCGACATCGCACCAACGGTGGCTCAGGTTATCAAGGAGTGGGCAATATCACGCGGAGTCACACACTTCACGCACTGGTTCCAGCCGCAGAATGGCCTCACCGCCGAAAAGCACGACGCGTTCCTGAGCCTGGACGAAAACAGACTCCCGATTGAGTCCTTTACCGGTGAACAGCTTATTCAGTCCGAACCCGACGCATCGTCGTTTCCGTCCGGCGGACTCCGCGCCACATGGGAAGCGCGCGGCTACACTGCATGGAACCCTGCTTCACCCGTCTTCATCAGCGAAACAGGTGGTGTAAAGTACCTCTGCATCCCATCGGTTTT
Organism: uncultured Gemmatimonadaceae bacterium; assembly: GCA_964506655.1. Taxonomy (GTDB): domain Bacteria; phylum Gemmatimonadota; class Gemmatimonadetes; order Gemmatimonadales; family Gemmatimonadaceae; genus Gemmatimonas. The sequence goes on along the minus strand of CAZDMG010000051.1, from coordinate 1,422 downwards.
TATCGGTTACAACGGCGAGGCGCTCGACGAAATGACGCCGCTTCTGAGGAGTGCAGATGTCATCTCCGAGCGCGCCATTGAGCTCCTCAACCTTATCGGTGATCACGGGGTCCTGCGCGTCAATTCCACCGTCGGAATTGAACAGGAGTTCTTCATGATCGACAGAGAGCACTTCGCCATGCGCCCCGACCTCATCATGGCCGGACGCACACTTGTCGGTGCACCACCACCACGCGGACAGCAGCTCGAGGATCACTACTTCGGCGGTATCCCCGAACGCATTCAGGCCTGCATCAGTGAAGTTGAACTCGAACTCTACAAACTCGGCGTTCCACTCATCACCCGGCACAACGAAGTCGCGCCATCGCAGTACGAAATGGCGCCCATCTTTGCCGACTACGATGTCGCGGTCGATCACAACCATCTCATTATGGCAGTACTCCGGAAAGTTGCACTGCGCCATGGGCTGCAGGCACTGATGCACGAAAAGCCGTTTGCTGATATCAACGGTTCCGGAAAACATTGCAACTGGTCGATGGCCATAATCTCCGATAACGAGCTTGATGGCACCAACCTCCTCAAACCCGGGAAGACACCACACCAGAACCTTCGGTTCCTTCTCTTCTTCGCAGCAGTGCTGAAAGGTGTACACAAGCACGCCGGTCTTCTCCGTGCAGCCGTTGCAGTGAGCGGCAATGAGCACCGACTCGGCGGGAACGAAGCTCCACCGGCCATTATCTCTGCTTTCATCGGTCGTGGTCTTACCAAAGTTGTGGACGATATCTCCAACGGTGTTGTTTCGTCAAAGAATGCAGAGCAGGCCATGCTCAAGCTGGGCGTTGCCAAACTCCCCGATGTCGAACAGGACAACACCGATCGCAACCGGACTTCGCCATTCGCATTCACAGGTTCGAAGTTTGAGTTCCGTGCTGTCGGCTCATCGCAGAGCGCAGCGTTCCCGGTGATGCTTCTGCAGGCAGCAGTTGCCAGTGCAATCAGTGATATCACTCTGCAGCTGCGTGCTGAACTGGAGCACACAAAATCTGTAAACGACGCGGTCCTCCGCGTGGTAAAAGCGACCTTCCTTGAGACTTCCGATATTCGTTTCGAAGGGAATAATTATTCCGACGAGTGGGTCATAGAGGCGACTCGTCGCGGGCTGCCGCACCTGCGCCGTACACCTGAAGCGCTTGCCCAGCTTATTTCCGACAGCGCAAAGGAGCTGTTCGAAACAACGAAGATCCTATCGCCCGCCGAACTTGAGAGCCGCTACCATGTCCGCCTGGAGCGCTACGTGAAAGACATCCTTATTGAGATGCATACACTTCAGCAGATGGTGGACACGCAGATTTTGCCAGCCGGTTACTCATATCTGGGCGGACTTGCAAACGCAGCAGGGCAGGGCGCAGCGGCAGGCATCAC
>CAZDMG010000050.1:0-16949 GCA_964506655.1 uncultured Gemmatimonadaceae bacterium | reverse complement strand
CAGATCGAACTCACAGTAGTTGACAAGAACACGAAGAGCACTCATAAGGTCAACCGGATCTTCTACCTCGCAAGGAAATGAGCAAAAAATACGCAGAGTTGGGAAGTGTATGCACAGCATTGGTGCTGTCCACGCTGGTAACAGCCACGGCGCCGTTGGCTCAGGCGCAGCAGGGCTACACGGAAGTGCAGCCGTCAAACACCAACGACGGGAAGCTCAAGGCCATCGGGATCGGCGCCGGTATCGGTGCACTAATGGCGGTTGGATATTACTTCGTAAGTGATCACGGAGAGCGGTCCGGGAAGTGTGGGCCATGGAGCTGCGCACTTCCATATCTCTCCATCAGTGGCGGCTTCGCCGGCCTGTTCATGTCGAGGGAGCTGGCAGCGCAGCGGCGGGCAGAGAGGCCGCGCGTGGGAGACCGGCTGGTTTTTGCATCCACCAATTACGAAATCCCCGCCGCCCCGATTGCGCTCGGATTGCGTGATTCCCTCCTTGCAGTGGCAACGGACAGCGGCACTCAGGTTATTTCAACGGTCTCGCGGAGTGCAGCGCTTCGCCGACGTGGCAGCGGGCTTAGCGACGTCAGGCGCGTTGCAGTATCAGGAGGTGAATCCCAGATATTGATTGGTACTTCTTCTGCGCTTTGGGAGACCGGGCCGACAGAAGGGCTGCTGCGGCGGGTTCTGGAGGGCCCCGTTGATGCACTGGCGACTTCCCCGACGGCTGTAGTAGCAGCCACCGGTAATTCAATCCGGATCCGATACGGTGTAGGAGAGGATGCAAGAACCGATTCAGTGGCAGCGCCTGGGCGCGTTACGGCGGCCGTCTGGGATGAAGGATCGGGGAACTTCTGGATTGCCACAGACTCTATGCTCATGGAACTATCCATTTCCGGGGGCACGCCTGCACTCACGCCTCGGGTCACTATCAGCGGTACTGCCAATGCCGTAGCAACTTCAGCAAGTTGGGTTGCTGTAAGCCTTGGCAACGATGGAGTGGCGATCTGGTCGCGCCAGGCTCTGCTTGGGGGAGGTGTAACGACTCCGACAGTGTTGCGGGGTGAACCGCGCTTCGCATTTGATCTCGCATTCCTCAACGACGCGCTTTATGTCGCTGGTGGCGTGGACGGCGTAACAAAGATTGAACTCTCCCCGAGTGTACGCATCGTAGGCTCCTCGCGTCAGGCAGGGTATGCTACGAGCATAGCATCGGACGGCACCGCACTCTGGATCGGTGACAGTTTCACCGGAAAGACAAGGATTATCCGGGCCACTCCGGAAGGGTTAGAAGGAGCCGGCCGGTGTAGTGCTGAACTCCACCGGCACACAACTGATAGCCGGCACATGCCCCCAGATACGAAAGAGAGGCCACCTGCATTGCAGGTGGCCTCTCTTTTTACTGCTCTCCGGGAGTAATTACTGCCCTGAGATTGATCCCGGCAGGTTCACGTTCATGATGGCAACGCCGCCCATCATGTTGTCGTCTGCCATCTTGTTCTGCAGAGTTACATAGACCCATGCAAAGTCCTTCCATGGCCGTCCATCGCTTACAGCGCCAACCTGGCTGGCCAAGGTGCGGTGCTGCGAAGCAAAGATCACGGGCTGAGCCACCGGGCAGGATGTAGCTGTCGGTGAGCAAGCTGTCTCTGTAACGTACATGGAGATCGGATCAGGTACCGACACATCTGCATCACGGAACGAAATGCGACGCGGATACGGTGATGCCTTATCGCCAAGGGACACCGTGTCAACGTACACTCCAAATTCTCCCGTCTTGATCGCCCATGCCTTGTAGTAGTAGCCCACAGGCGGACGGAAGTAGTTGGAATCGTTCACTGTCATGACATCGCCCCGTGCCTCAATGCGGCCGCGCGGGATGTTCTTGTTGGTAGCGATCGCCGGTGCAACACCTGTACCTGAGATGGCGTACACGTACTGATCTGCCGTATTGGGCATGAAGTTGCCGAAGCGGAGGCCAGAGATGTTGCTGGAAGCCTCACTGCGACGTGCCCAGAGCGGCCGGACGTTACCAGGCTGCGTTCCCGGGGAAGCTTCAACGGAGATCAGGATGAGACCAAGCTCGTCCGTATCCGAGAAGCCAGCCATGTTGGAGCGCTGCGCCGAGAAGCGCATGAACTTGTTCGGGCCACCATTCTTGAACTCACTTACGTTCGTGAGGTTCGTAACGGAGGTCGAGAACACCGGGTCACCAGTTGAACTGATCGTTGTGTCAACACGGGTGATCCGAAGGTCGCCGGTAACACGGGCGAACTTGCTGCCGTCGTTGTTTCCAACCCACACGACGTAGGAACCGCTGCTAAGCGAATCCAGGCCAGCGAGCTGAAGGACAATGGTGTCCGCTGCAGCATCGGGACCAGCTGTAGCTGTGGCCGTGAAGTTGGCCCTACCGCGTGGAAGCGATGTCGCAGAGACCCTGAGCAGGTTCTGGCCGTATCCTACCAACCCATCTGCTGGTTCAGTAGTAATCGACCTCGTGTTCTCACACGCTGCTGTCGCAAAGAGTGCGAGGGCCGAGCCCGCGTATAATATCTTTTTCATCGGGGTCATCGGTATCAGAAGCCTCCACCAGGGATGTAGCGGAAGCCCAGCGTGATCACAGTGTTAAGCGCTGTGTTCTTGGCTGCCGGGACTTCCGGGAAATCTTCCGGGAAGACCGTGTTGGGCAGTGAGCCCTTGGACGGATCGAGGAAGAGACGATCGTACTTCTGCATCTGAAGTGCACGGACATCAACCTGGAAGCCCGTAGACTCGCTCAGCTGCAGATTAACACCGCCACCAAAGAGATATGACATCTCAACCTTGCGCTCAGCCTTTCCTGCAACCTGCGCATCAAGGAAGAGGCTGTAGGTGCCTACGCCAGCCATTACGTATGGCGTAAGCCTTCCCATCGGCGCACGGAGCATACCGTAGGCCGCAAGGTTGATGGTGTTTACCGGTTGTCCGAGGTACTGGTAGAAGATGGTGTCTCCACCACCAACCCCCGCATCCCCGTAACGATACCGGGCGACAAAGTCTTCGCGGTGCGTGTTGCCGCGTGCAACGTCAACCGAGGTACCGATCCCAAGGTACTTGGAAAACGAGTACTCAGTGTCGAGACCGATTACTCCGGACGTGTTCATTCCGGCCGAACGTTCCGGGGATAATGCCCCGATTCGCGTCGTAACCGAGAAACGGTGAGGCTGTATCTGAGCCTCAAGCGTTGTTGTTGCCATGAACAACAACGCGACTGCGCTCAATATTCGCTTCATCGACCCACCTCGAAGGAGAAGACCTGAACGTTCTGAAGGGCGCCGGCATCCTGGTATGAGTAGTCAAACCGGACTGGGCGGCCGAACACCGGGAACCTCAGACCGAAACCACCAGCCATTCCAACGCTGCCGTAGCCACCGCGATCACGGTCGTCGTTGTACATCCGCTTACCACCGCGGAGGAAAAGGACGTTCTTGAAGCCGTATTCAACTCCAAGGGCATACTGCGTCGAAATATCTGTACCGTCGGTAAGCGTAATCTCGGCATTCAACACGTTGGGACCGCCAGCACCACCAAGGAGTGACTCCGCGGAACCGAGGAGCTCTGTACCAAGGGAGAACTGGAATATGACCGGGATTTCAGTGGTCATCGTGTAGAAGTCGAAACGACGCGACTCGCGAAGTACCGAGCCATCGGTAGAGGTGATAACGCGCTGGATAAGAGCACCCTTGGCCCGTGACGTTCCGCCGATGTTGCGGATGGCACTTCCAAGTGTGAAGCCATAGAGACCGGTATTGAACTGCGTACCGACATCTGCGGCTATCCATGTGGTACCAGCGTCGGTAACACCTTCCTTGATAACCTTACCGATGATGCCGAGGGAGAGGCGGTCAGTGAGTCGCCGGGAGTAGCCGAGTCCGGCCACGGTCGACGTCCACTCAAAATCCGCACCGCCGAGCCGCTCACCAAAGGGGTTCAGTTCCGACGTACGTAAAATCTTTCCCGAAGAGAGCGAGTTGATGTGGAGACCAACTACGCCACCCAGAATCGGGAAGCTGGCACCGATATAGGACTGACCAAGGCCAAGATCTCCGTAGAGATCCTGCCTGCCGACTGCTACCTCAAACTCCTCTGTGGTAGCGGCTCCGGCGGCGTTCCAGAACCAGGCCATGGGTCCTGTGACTGAACTGCCGATTGCACCAGCCATAGCGCCACCCCGGGCTCCAATTCCGATGTGCAGGAAGTTGCCTCCACGGGTACCCTGACGGTTAGGTGTGTCCTGGGCAGTTGGGAGAATTCCACCCGCTCCCTGGGCGTGCGCTTGCACGCCCAGGATAAAGGTGGCGGCGCCGATCGCGCCAATAAGGCGAAGAATCTTCATCACCACTCCGTTAGCGGATGATTGCGAACTGACCGCGATGAACCAGCCCATTTCCGTTCGGGCCTGTTGCGGTGAGTACGTAGAGGTAGAGACCCGAGCTCAAGTCGGTACCCTCGCGGGTTCTCAGGTCGTATTCGAGATCACCGGACGTTGTAATGTTGCCGGTGTACGTCAGGTCGGCCGGGTTCCAGGTGAGCTCCTGCAGGAACTGCCCGGATACCGAGTAGATACGCAGGATACCCTGATCAGGCAGACCCGTGAACCAGACGCGGGCACGTGGCGTACGTCCACCGGATACAGCGTCCATGTCAGAGCGGACGATGTACGGGTTCGGGACCACGTTCACCCTGGAAAGAGCTGCCTTGGTAATGGCGTTACCCGTGGTAAACGCTGTAGCCTTGAGAAGCATCTCGCTGCGCGCATCAAATGTACGCGTCAGTTCGAAATACTCCTTCCAGCCTGCCTCAACCGGGAGCCAACCACCGTTAGGTGTCGCTCCGCGGGTATCGATAACCATCGGGTTACAGGTGCCGAGTTCGAAAGTGGAGCCAGTCTGCCGGTTACCGACGGAAACCGCTGTCGGTTGGCAGGAGATCACCAGCTTGTTGAGACCGACGCTATCAACCTCGGACTGAATCGGACGATAACCTGCGACCCCGTTGACCGTTTCCGGTGCAACGATTGCCACACGCTGACTGCCGTCCAACACGGTGCTGTCTCTGCGGAAGGTGTGAATTGCCCAGAGTGTATCACCCGGCATCCACATATCCTCAAGAACGTCAACACGCGCCGTATCCGTACCTGTACCCAAAATGCGGGTATTGAACGGGAAGATCGTACGCTGAAGCATTGCGAACTTGACTGGTACAACCTGGCCCGTTTCGGCGTCCTTATACGTCATCGTAAAGGGCACGCGTACCCGAACCAGCGGACGGGCGGCGGTGGCACCCACCATTGCCTCATACTTGGCGTCCGTAACCGTGAACTCAGTTGCCTTGGCAGCTGCGCTCTGCAGGGATGCCGTTACCCGAGCCTGGAGACCATCGATCGGGTCCAGACGGAATGGAGCACCCGGCCCCCACGGATCTGTCAGCCACGACAGTTCGTATGCACCGCCATGACTCTTCTTGACCGAAGCCGAGATCGGCTGAACGAAGAGAGAGAACTGGCGGGCGTTGGCCTGCAGCGTATCGCCCGGTGCGCGGGTCACGAAGCGACGGTCACGTACCGTTCCTGTTGCAGGCAGGAGCTCCTGCCTGAAACCGGTGGACGCCGTGGCGCTGTCGCGCGAACGCACGTTATAGCCGGGATAGAGCGGTGAAGTCTGCTGGTCGATTTCGAAATTGCCAGCGTACTGGTTATCGGTAGCGAAGATCGGTTGATCTTCGTGGTTGATCCAGAGATAACCCATGCTGTTGGCCACGGCGTTGACCGTATCAACCAGCACCCGAGAAGTACCACTGATCCCTCTGGGGGTACCAGCAAGGATACCTGTGCCTGCGCGAACCGGAATGTTGGCGTTCGCGGTGAAGGTCTGTGTACGGGCAACAAAGTCAGTCTCAACTGTCCCGCTGGGACTCATTGAGGCCGCCGGGAGCACGTACTGAGCGCTGATCGTTGTCGTCGTTGCGTTTGTAAGTGTATCGATCGTCTTGCGGACGATGAGACGGTTGGCATAGATCAGCCGGCTGCTTCCGGAGATGTTGGCTCCCAGGTTGGTGAACTGCACGTCCTGAGTGTTGACACTTCCGATTGATGCCGTATCCACCCTGGCAAAACTGCGTCCGGCGGCGTTACTGATCGGTGCGTAAATGTTCACCACCGTACCGCCGTTGGTTGCCATTGCGGAGTTGATCGTATCCGCTGCGATACCGAAGAGGTCCTGGACATCAGTGACCCGGAGTCCTGTAGCCGTGCTGTCGAACACCTTGATGTCCTTGAAGCCGCGGGTACGTGTCACGAAAGAATACATGTATTCACGGCCCGGCATCAGGTTGTCCGTAATGGTACCTGAAGACGGGATACCCTTCGTGTAATCGATTCTCCATGCCGGCCGCCACGCGAAGGAGATGGTATTGGCATCCACGCCGCGGGTGTCCGAACGTACGCAGGTGGAACCGACACCTGTACTCGTCGTCCAGGTTGTACCGGCATCGCACGATTTGAATACGTACACTGCCGACAGGTTGTCCTGCGCTCTCGCCATCAGAGCGTCGATGAGACCAGGGTTAAGCGCAAGGATCGCGCGCGTCCGGCCCACATCGTTGATAGAGTCCAAACGGATTTGCTGAATCTGACCGGTGAAATATTCATCTACCGGGTTGATCTGCGGGATCCGGATAACAACACGTGCACCTACTGAACTGGTAGCACCCGAACCATTGAGTGAGTCAATCAGCTCGGCCGCAGAGAGTGAATAGCTCGTCTGTGGATTGAAGGGTGGGAACGCGATCGCACCCGGACCTTCGTAGTTCGTGTAGTACGCATTGATAAGGTTATCAATACGGGTTATGTGCTCAATCGTATCAGGGGACCATGTAAAGGCCCAGAGAACGCGGGTTGTATCGCCGGACGCAAGGGCGTACGGACCGGCTGCAATGGAGTTGAATACGTTGCCCCACTGCTGCCGCCAGCCACCTGCATTGGTGTCAGACCACAGTTCATGGCAACCCTGAGTACCGCAACCAGGAACGGTGATTTCGTCCTGGATACCGTCGTGGTTGTAATCCCACTTACCAAATGGAAGGTTGGTCTTGGGGTTGATCTGCTCGCCCGGAACAAAGCGGTTGAATGTGGCCGCGGATGCATCAGGGAGCACGCCGTCGAAGAATTCAGGCGTGAAGAAGAAGAGGTAATTTGAAAGTCCCACTTCTGCCGGGGTGCGACCATCGAGTGCGTTCAGTGCAGTGTTTGAGAACGTACCAAATGCTGCGCGTGTGCTACGCTGCTGGGTCGCCCTGCCGAACGCCGACGGCGCTGCGCGGTTGAAGGTGATTGTATCACCTGCAAGCGGGTTGCCGGGAGCGTAGAACGGGCTTTCCGGATTGGAGAAGAGTTTGTTCTTGAGATCACCCAAGGGTGACTTGAGCCACGTGATCGTGTAAATGCCGATAGCCGTAGTAATACCACCGGATGACTGACAACCAGCGGTTGCACCAGGGTAGCGGCGTGGGTAGGTGCTGCTGCACTTGCCGGAGGAGCCCTGACGGGTTACGTGCATCGAGCCACGCGGGAAGTCAAAGTACGCGCCCTGGAGATGCTGGCCACCGAAAAGGAAGCCGGGGTTGAGACCGATGTACAGTGAGTCATAGTCGATCCCTGTACCGTACAGCTCTGCACTCTTATTGACGATAGTGAGCTGATAGAACTGGGAGTTGCGTACTGCCGGCGATGCGAACTGCCAGCCGTCTACGCGCATCTCCAACCCGAGCGGATATCCCTGTTCGGACGGCGTACCGGCTCCGCCGGGTACGATGCGACCGAAGCGGAGCTTCTGCTCACGGTTGTAGTCCGACATGTAGGAGTAGAAGGTCTGCGTACCGAGGTAAGCAGTCTGATCCAGTTCGGATTCAGGAATCTTCCAGTCGTCCCAGTTGAACTCGTTCGGGTTGGCCTCAAAGCGCTTGAGGTAGACCGAGTCTGGAACGCGCAGTTGCGCCTTAAAGCCCTCGGAGCCCCAGGTCTCGGGGCAGTCGAGCATGGCCATAATGGAGGCGCCTTCCTGGAAGAAATTCGGGTCATCCCGGCAACTGCCATCGAATACGACAGTGACTCCCGCGAAGGTCTTGCCAAACTGACCGTCGGCGGCATCGATCGTTGTTCTGTAAGGCGGTGCCGTGATAAGCTGCCAGGCGGCCGTGTAGCCCGGTGAGCCCACCATGCCGACAGCAGGCGGGAACACCTGACGGATCTTGCGCCACTCGTGTGGCGGTGCTGTCAGCGTCAGCCCCATCTCGAAGAAGACGTAACCGGGGATGCGGTGTGCTGGCGCCGGTCCGCCGCCCTGGTTGTAGGGTACAGGACCGCGGATGTTAGCAGCGGCGCCTTTGAGGTTGCCAGTACTGCGATAGGCTGCAACCGCCAGATCCTCGCCGGCGAACAGCTCGGCCATCGCGTTGTACTTGGGAATCGGTACGCGGACGATACTGCCGTCTGCACGTATACTATCCAGCATCTTTACGTCGTTAGACGTATCTCCGCGACGCTGAGCGTCGCTGGACACAGGAGTCAGCGCTGTGGCCAGTGCCCCGAAGAGCACTGCAACAGCAGCTGACCTCACTACCCCCCGGCTCCACTTCGGAGCCGGGTAAGTCGTGGTGTCAAGTTTCGTGTGAAATGTCATCTTGCGAAGTGTTAGGCTTAGAAGTTGACCGAGATGCCCGTGAAGAGCTGCCGGCGCGGGCCAATGTACTCAGGCTGGTCATAACCAGTGGAGGTTGTGACGTCACCCGTGTTTCCAACGCGGCGGTTCAGGAATTCGCGAAGACCCGCGACGCAGTCGCCGGTGTTGGCATAAACCTGTACGCAGTTGACGCGGTCAAACAGGTTGGAAACGCTCAGGTAGCCAGCGTACGACACGTTCTGAATGCGGAACGTCTTGTTGAGCATCAGATTCACGTTGATCGTGGCCGGCATACGGCCGGAGAAGACATCCGATGCGTTCCCTGAGTTGGAGCTGTTACCCAGGTTCGTCGAACGGGTAGGCGTGTACGGGGAACCTGAACGGAACGCGAACGTAACCGCGGCCGATGTGTTGCGCAGGAAGCGTCCCACGTTGTATGGGAGTTCCGGCACGTCCGTACGTACCTGTGTTGAAAGAGTGCCGTTGAAGGCGTGCGTACCATCCGAAGACACCGGTGTTTCACGGATGATAAGGCGGTTTACTTCTTCCCTGTCGGTTTCGTTCTGACGCTCCGGTTCCATGGCATTGGAGGTAGCGCGCGAAATGGTGTAGTTGACGTTGAAGCTCCAACGGTTGGACATACGCCTGTCGAGCGAAACTTCAAGACCACGTGAGGTCAGGTAGTCACCGTTTACCAGCACGTTATATACGGGCAGCGATCCATCGTAGGTGGAACCTACGTCGTTGATGGCGCGGCTGCGGCGCGAACCGGTAAGGCCGGTCTGGGAGCCGTTGTACAGCGCCAGCTGGAGGCCGTAGTTCTGCTCTTCACCCAGCTGAGCCGAGAAGCCAACTTCGTAGTTTGTAGCCTCCTCCAGGAGGAGGTTGGGGTTACCAACGTAGCTTGGGTTCGTGGACTGGATGTTCGGGAAGCACTCAGTAGTGCCTGGCTTCACCTGCGACTTGCCGCAGATGTCGTCCCCACCTTCGGCGGATGAACCAGCAATGGTTCCGATGCCGGTGTAACGGTAAACGTCACCGTAGTTGGGAACCTTGGTGTAGCGACCGACGTTGAAGAAGACCTGCGACCGATCGGTGAGCGGGAAGTTCACGCCAACGCGGGGGCTGAATGCAGCGCGGGCCTTGGCGGCACTGAAGTCGTCCAGCGAGGCCAGCTTGGTAGCTGAGTCGAGGAGGACCGGGCGCTTCGTTACAGGATCGGTTTCAGAGGCCATGCAGCCTGCGATCGTGTAAGGCTGTCCCTGTGCGTTGAGGAGCCGGTTTCCGGCAACTGTTGCACCGTCGCATACTTCACGCGCAGTTGTTCCGTTGGACGGATCGAGTGGGTTGACGAAGCCAAGGCCTCGTGCCACGCCGTAGTCGAACCTGCCGCCGAGACGGACTGTAAGGAAGTCGTACTCAATGACGCTCTGGATATATGCGCCTGCATCGTACGGCTTGGCACGGTAGGTCAGGAACTGAGTCGGCGAGATACCGGAGTTACCGGGCGACGCCAGCTGGTCGGCGTACGTGATATCGTGACCGGTGTAAGACGCACCGAACTGGAGGTTGTTGTGATCGGTGATCTGTGACTCGAAGTCGGCCCGGATGGTGCGGTCGGTAAACTGCTCACCACCATACACCTGGTCGGCGCCACCCTGGTTGGGAACGCTCGAGCAAAGCGACGGCGACGCGTTCAGGTACCCCTGCGAGAAGTTGGCGCGGCAGAAGGGCTGAGGCAGACACGTTCCGCGGAAGACCGGGCACGTGACACGTTCAAAGTCGATCTGACCAAAGCTGACCTGCAGTTTACTGCGCCCGAAGCGCTGCTGAAGCTGAGCGGTAAGGAGCTGCCCCTTATCGCGCACGGATGGCTGAGACATGTCTCTTGCAACCATGAACGACGGGTCCGACAGCTGGTACAGGGAGTCAGCGCGGTTGTTTACAAGATCCAGCGGGTTGCCCTGGTAGCCGACCCAGTAACGGCGGTCGTAACCGCGGTTCTGGCGCTCCTGGCCAATTGCACTGACGTTGATCTTGGTGTTGTCGAAGGGGAGGAAGGTGAGCTTACCAACGATCTGCTGGTTCTGAGTGCCACCGAATGCCTGCCACCCTGGAACGAGGTCGCGCGACCATGGAGCAAGCGTCTCACGACGTTCCATGTCTTCGTTCACGGAGTAGACGTCGTTGTCGAATTTGAGAACACGTCCGGCTGCGCTCGAGACTTCACCGGCGATCGAGTAACGGATCCTGGCGCTCGTTCCCGGTACCGGGCCAGCGAGGTAGCCGCGGAAGAGATTGTTACCGGCCAGCTTGTCCTGCAGCGTGCCGAAGATCTGCCCGGGGAGTGTCGTGTTCTGGAACGAGACCGAGCCTACGACCTGAGTGCCACCCTCACGAACGGAGCTGTTCATAGTGGATCCCAGTGCGTTTCCATACTGCGGGTCCATACCGCCGCGGGTAAGCGTAGTCGCCTGTACAGCATAGCTGCTCAGCGTAATAGCGCTTGAACCAAAGAGCGAGTTGTTGACCGGCACACCATCAATAAGTGAAAGCGTGGATCCACCACGCGCGCCACGTACCCGGATCGGTGAGGTCGTACTGCGCTGCTCTTCAGCCAGCGAGATCACGTTGGTGTTGGCCGCGATCTCCTGGAAACCAGGCTGCAGCGCCAGAACACCGGCGATACTCGTTACCGGCAGGGCTGCGATCTGCTCTGCGGTAATGGTTGTGTTCGAACCGACCTGACCGCGTTCGACGAGAGGCGTTTGTTGCGCCTGAACCGTCACTGCGGCAAGGGTCTGGCTGGATGCCTGCATCGTAATGTTCAGTTCGCGGGTAACGTCGATCGTTATGTTGACGTTTTCCGTGTTGACTGTCTGGTAAGAAATACGACGCGCGGAAACGGTATAAGTCCCGGGTGGGACTGAAATAATAAAGAACTTACCGTTGTCCTTGGTCAGATCGCCAAGCGTGGTGCCTTCAATGCGCACCTGTACGCCGGCTACTGGTTTTCCTGTTTCCTTGTCGGTCACGGTACCGGTAAGCTTACCGGTTTGTGCGTGAGCGACAGCGGCTGGCGCGGCTGCCAGGGCAGCGCCCAGGAGCGTCGCAATGTACCACCGACGACGTCCGAGAGACCTCATCTGCTCCTCCGGGAGAGTTGTGCCACGGGAACGCGTCCTCGGCCGGCAAAATCCGGCTCTGAACGCCTGTTACGTCGTAATGCCCCTCCCGGCGGGCGCCGATCGGGCACTACGACACTGGACGGAACTGTACGCGCGGCACGCACAGCCCCTACTTCGCGAATTTGGTGAAAGGCAGGACCCCTCATGTAACCTCGCCCTCAAGGCGTGAAACTTCGGAGTGGTGTAACGTGTAGAATCGGGACAAGAAGCTTACATCCTGTGACAAAAAACACATCTCCTGATCCCGCGGGAAACTACTAGCGAATCCGGATCTGTCAATAACAACCACCCACGGAAATACCAGACTAACCCCGGCAACCCCTCGCGGGACCACAGGTTCGTCCGGATATCCCCGCAAATGCAGACAGATACCTGATCACTCCAATCCTGTAACAACAGATACGCCCCAAACCGTCACATACCCGGTGGGACGAACCGTTCGTCATAGGATGGAGACTCAGGCGCACATTATACTGCCGCCGTACACCACTCCGAAAGGGCCACAACCCAACTCACTCATACCCGCAACCCGATACCCGTACTGTTCACCACCTTTACACACAGAAACCGTACAAACACCGTATATCTGCGAGCGAATTCGCCCGCCTGACGTATTTACTGACAGCCACCAAATACAAAAAAGCACCACCCGCAGGTGGTGCTCCTCCAGCAAATACCGCTGCCCGGCGGCGGCGGCGCCGGCCCCCCCCTCAGGCCTCGGACGCGGACTCCGTTACCACACGGATACGGTCGTCAACCACCTGCAGGAACCCTCGGCTCACATTGTAGCGAACCTCGCCCGAGGATGTCTCGATCCGCAGAACTCCCTGCCCCAGGATCGACATCAAAGGTGCATGCGACGTCAGGATCCCCATCTCGCCGTCGTGGGCCGGCACAACTACCTGCATTGCCCGACCCTCAAACAATACACGCTCCGGCGAGATCACTGATACGCTCAACGGGTCACTCATGTGATCGCTCACCGTCAACCCTGAAGCTTCGCAGCGTTCGCTACAACATCGTCCACGCCGCCAGCCATAAAGAAGGCCTGCTCCGGCAGATGATCGAACTCACCCTCGCAGATGCGCTCGAACGACGAAATGGTTTCGTCAAGCTTCACGTACTTGCCTGCAATACCCGTGAACTGTTCAGCCACATGGAACGGCTGCGACATGAATCGCTGCAGACGACGCGCACGGCCCACAATAAGCTTGTCCTCTTCGGAAAGCTCGTCCATACCCAGGATCGCGATGATATCCTGAAGTTCCTTGTAACGCTGCAGAATGCGCTGCGTCTGTGTTGCAGCTGCGTAGTGACGCTCACCGATGAACTGCGGATCCAGAATGCGTGACGTTGAATCCAGCGGATCTACAGCGGGATAAATACCCAGCTCTGTGATCTTGCGGTTGAGCACCACCGTTGCATCGAGGTGCGCAAACGCAGTAGCCGGAGCGGGGTCGGTAAGATCGTCAGCCGGTACATAAATGGCCTGCACTGATGTAATCGAGCCGTTGCGCGTCGATGTAATACGCTCCTGCAACTCACCCATCTCCGTTGCCAGAGTCGGCTGATATCCCACAGCACTCGGCATGCGGCCCAGCAGTGCTGATACTTCAGAACCAGCCTGTGTGAAGCGGAAGATGTTATCGATGAACACCAGCACGTCGCTGTTCTCTACATCGCGGAAATATTCAGCAACTGTAAGACCAGCCAGACCGACACGCAGACGCGCGCCCGGCGGCTCGTTCATCTGACCGTAAATAAGTGCAACCTTGTCCAGAATCCCGGCTTCCTGGAACTCCAGGTAAAGATCGTTTCCTTCACGGGTGCGTTCACCCACGCCGCAGAACACCGACTTACCACCGTGTCCTCTTGCAACGTTGTTGATGAGCTCCTGAATAACGACCGTCTTGCCCACGCCTGCACCGCCGAAGAGACCGATCTTTCCACCCTTTACGAAGGGCGCGATCAGATCCACAACCTTGATTCCGGTTTCGAAGATCTCAGTCTTGGGCTCGAGCGCAACAAAGTCAGGACGCTTGCGGTGGATCGGCCAGCGCAGTGCATCGGCCGGTATCTCCGCACCTTCATCGACTGGTTCGCCCAGCACGTTGAGGATGCGGCCGAGTGCGGGCTCACCAACAGGAATGGAGATGGGCGCGCCTGTATCGGCTGCGTCCATACCACGCGTTACGCCATCGGTGCTCGACATTGCAACGGCACGGACCTGGTTGCGCCCGATGTGCTGCTGCACTTCGGCGATAACGCGGATCTCTGAGCCGTCCGGTGCTGTAGCCTCGATACGGAGTGCGTTGTAAAGCTCCGGAAGATCGTCCGTTTCAAATGTGACGTCGAGGACGGGTCCGATTACCTGAACAATCTTGCCGACATGTGTCGGTGCGGCGACGGTTGCCATGTGACTTTATCTGTGATTGACGTTCGTGACTGATCAGCCCTGCAGAGCAGAGGCACCACCAACTATTTCAGCGAGTTCCTGCGTGATCTGTGCCTGTCGCGCGGTGTTGTACGTGCGCTTGAGGAGGTGAAGCATATCGTTTGCGTTATCGGTTGCGTTCTTCATTGCAGTGCGACGCGCCGCCTGCTCACCGGCTGCCGTTTCAACGAGCGCACGATAAATCATGTTGCGCACGTAAAGCGGAAGCAGTGCGTGAAGAATTGCATCACCCGAAGGAGACAGGATGAAGTCGTGCAGCATCCCGCTCTCTGAAGGGCCATCCGTTGGTGCAACCACCGGAAGCACCGACTCGGTGGCCGGTGGTGTTGACAGCGCCGAACGGAACTTCGCGTAGGTAATGAAAACCCCGTCCAGCTCGCCCGATTCGTAACGCTTCATCAGCTCATCGATGAGTAATGCCGCGTCTGCCGTATCAGGCTTGTCGCTGATATCGCTGCGCTGCGAGGCCATGGTGCGGCCCAGATACCTGAAGTAACCGGCACCCTTCTTTCCGGCCACATGCAGCTCAACGGTAATCCCTTTCTCTTCCATCTCCGCGATCCGCGCACGCGCTTCACGCACCAGATGCGCGTTGAACGCACCGCACAGCCCGCGGTTTGCAGTAAGCAGCACCAGCGCAACCTTCTTCACTTCAGACGGGCGACGCAGCAGCGGGAAGCGTTCGGCGAGATCGGGGGAGTAAACCTTCGATAACACCTCACCCAGCGCAATCGCGTAAGGCCTTGCAGCTGCGACGCGATCAGTTGCCCGCTTCATCTTGGAAGTGGCAACCATCTCCATGGTGCGCGTGATCTTGCGTGTGTTCTCCACGGAGCGTATCCGCCCCTTAAGCTCACGACCTTTGGCCATGGGTTATCGCGCCCGTGCGAACTGTTCGAGACCGCTCTTCAGGTCTGCTTCGATTTCCTTCGTAAGCGCCTTGCTTGTACGGATCCCTTCGAGCACCTGCGGACGCTGTGCGCGCATGAACTCCAGGAAGCTCCGTTCCCACTCGCGCACGTGCGCAACGCCGACTTCATCGAGGAAGCCGTTCGTTACTGCGTAAATCACCACCACCTGCTCTTCAACAGGCATCGGTGAATACTGTCCCTGCTTGAGGATCTCAACTGTACGTGCACCGCGGTCGAGCTGACGCTTTGTGGCTGCATCCAGGTCGGATGCGAACGCAGCAAAGGCTTCAAGCTCGCGGAACTGTGCCAGGTCGAGACGAAGACGTCCGGCCACAGACTTCATGGCTTTGATCTGTGCAGAACCACCGACGCGCGAAACTGAGATACCAACGTTCACTGCAGGCCTTACACCGGCGTTGAACAGATCTGTTTCAAGGAAGATCTGTCCATCGGTGATGGAGATGACGTTGGTCGGGATGTAAGCCGACACGTCACCGGCCTGCGTTTCAATGATCGGCAGCGCGGTAAGCGAACCACCGGGCTTGAGGATGGTCTTGCCATCCACAACGCCTTCGTCCTCACGCAGCTTTGCAGCGCGCTCAAGGAGGCGGCTGTGGAGATAGAAGACGTCACCCGGGTAGGCTTCGCGTCCTGGCGGACGACGCAGCACCAGCGACAGCTGACGATATGCGGCAGCCTGCTTGGAGAGGTCGTCGTACACGCACAGCGCGGGCATGCCTTCGTTGTACATGAAGTACTCTGCCATTGCACAACCGGAGTAGGGTGCGATGTAGAGCATCGGAGCCGGATCGGACGCAGAGGATGCAACAACGATGGTGTATTCCATCGCTCCTGCATCGCGGAGGCGTTCCACGACCGAGGCAATTGTCGAGGCCTTCTGACCGATGGCGACATAGACGCAGATAACGCCCTGTCCCTTCTGGTTGATGATGGTATCGATTGCGACAGCTGTCTTACCGGTAGAGCGGTCACCGATGATGAGTTCGCGCTGTCCGCGTCCGATGGGGATCATCGAGTCGATGGCCTTGATACCGGTCTGAAGCGGCTCTTTAACGGGCTGCCGTACAATGATACCGGGCGCAGGTGATTCGACCTTGCGCGTATGCTCTGTGCGGGAATCGCCAAGTCCGTCGATTGGTCGGCCGAGTGCATCGACGACACGTCCGATCAGTGCATGTCCGACCGGCACTTCGAGCACGCGTGCAGTTCTTCTTACCTCGTCTCCTTCCTTGAGTTTGAGGTAATCGCCGAGGATAACTGCGCCGATGTTGTCTTCTTCGAGGTTGAGCGCCATACCGGTGATGACTTCGCCGGATTCCGCTGCGGTGAATTCAAGCATTTCACCCGCCATAACCTTTCCGAGGCCGTATATGCGGGCGATTCCGTCCTTAACCTCCAGGATCGATCCGACTTCTTCGACATTGAGGTCGGAGAGGTCCGCGGCTTCGATTTCGCGGAGGAGAATGTCCTTGATTTCGCCTGGACGCAGGGCGGTTTGAGTAGCCATGATGGAACTTGAATTAGAACTGGTTGAACGGATTAGTGCACAGCTTGTGAAATTTATCACAAGTCTGGAGGCACTGCAAGCGAGGGGGTGGAGCCGGAGGGCGGCGGCGGCGCGGTCGGTGCGCGATACCGAACGTCGTGCGACGCGCCCC
>CAZDMG010000049.1:0-17081 GCA_964506655.1 uncultured Gemmatimonadaceae bacterium | reverse complement strand
AGTATGCTGAGTCAATCCCGACACCCACCCTACGAACGACCTCTGGGAGCCGTACTCGCCACCCGGCTCGCTGAACCCCGACATTTCCTGCATGTCGTGGCCGGACCCAGGCAGGTTGGCAAAACCACAATGGTACGACAGGTCCTGAGCCGATCGACACAGCCGACGGTGGTGGTGTCGGCAGATGAACCATCATTGCAAGACCGGGATTGGCTCGCGCGGCACTGGCGCAATGCGCGCGAACTGGCAGCAGAGAACGAATGCGGAGCCATTCTCGCACTCGATGAAGTGCAGAAGATCCCTGGCTGGTCTGAGAGCGTGAAGCGACTATGGGACGAGGACACCGCCGCAAATATTGACCTGAAAGTTGTGATACTGGGGTCAGCACCCCTGGTACGGCGCGGACTGGCAGATAGCCTCGCCGGCCGCTTTGAAACCCTGCACCTGCCACACTGGTCGTTTGCTGAAATGCGCGCCGCATTCGGCTTCACGCTTGAGGATTACCTGTACTTCGGTGGATATCCGGGCGCAGCAAGGCTTTCGGCCGAACCCGGACGGTGGTGCCGTTATGTGCTGGACTCGCTGGTCGAAACCACGATTTCCCGTGATGTCTTGTTGATGACCAGAGTTGACAAACCCGCACTGCTGCGTCGCCTGTTCGATCTGGCCTGCCGCTATTCAGGGCAGATCCTGTCCTACAACAAGATGCTCGGCCAGTTACAGGATGCAGGCAATACCGTGACATTGGCGCACTATCTGGAACTGCTGGCAGGTGCCGGGATCGTTACAGGGATACAGAAATATGCCGGCGATTCCGCACGCATTCGTGCTTCCAGTCCGAAGCTGCAGGTATACAATACAGCACTTCTGACGGCGACAACCGGGATGACACCTGATGAAGTGCTCGCCGATCCTGAGTACCGTGGGCGTCTGGTTGAATCAGCTGTGGGTGCACACCTCGCGAATGCAGCCGCTTTGCGCGAATGCGAACTCTATTATTGGCGGGATAACAACCGCGAAGTGGACTTTGTACTGCGTGCGGGGCGACGCGTTATCGGCATCGAGGTAAAAAGCGGCCGCTTGCGTGGTGCACGTACCGGGCTGTCTGCATTCGTCGATCATTTCCCAGCTGCACAAACAATTGTGGTCGGTGAAAACGGCACACCCCTTGAGGAGTTTCTGTTGCGTCCTGTAGGAGAATGGCTGAGCCGATGACCGGTTCCATACCACCAGACCAGGGCGCAGTCACGTTGCTCCTTAAGCGTGTTGCTGCGGGCGATCGCGATGCGCTCGACGCACTCTTCAATTCGCTGTACGCCGAGTTGAAGCGTTTGGCGCGTATTCAGCGCACGCGGTGGACGGGTGACGAAACACTGAACACCACTGCGCTCGTACACGAGGCGTATTTCAAACTTGTTGGCTCAACCGGGGATGGATTCAGCGATCGGTCGCACTTTTTTGCTGTGGCCAGCAAGGCGATGCGGCAGGTGCTTGTCACCTACGCGGAACGTCGCGTCGCGGAGAAGCGTGGCGGTGGCGCGGAGGTCGTTTCCCTTGAAGCCGGCAACCCAGTCGCACCCGAGGTGGCTGAGGACATCCTCGCCATGCACGAAGCGCTCGACCGGCTGGCACAGTTCGACGAGAGGCGCAGCAAAGTTGTGGAATACCGGTTCTTCACCGGGCTGTCGGTTGCGGAAACCGCCGAGCTCCTGGGGCTTTCACCGGCAACGGTGAAACGGGACTGGGCGATTGCCAGTGCGTGGCTCAGACGCGAGATGTCCCGCTCCTCCGACGGCTGAGCCACCACAGCAACATGTCTGCCGTCAATTGCTGACGCAGTTGAAATCACGTGCGCTCCTGAACCGCAGAATGAAATCTGCGTACTCCTCCTGACCGTTCCCCACCTGCAACATTGCGGTGCCGCTCACTGTACCGACCACCGTCGAGCCGTCGTTCGTGGAAACACTCAGTGTCGCGCTCGTTTCCGTTGTCGTCCCGGACGCTGGCATCGCAACCCAGATTGGACCGGTCTCTGTGGGCGAGAAGC
This sequence comes from uncultured Gemmatimonadaceae bacterium, assembly GCA_964506655.1. Classification (GTDB taxonomy): domain Bacteria; phylum Gemmatimonadota; class Gemmatimonadetes; order Gemmatimonadales; family Gemmatimonadaceae; genus Gemmatimonas. Next base: position 15,034 of record CAZDMG010000049.1, on the reverse strand, counting down.
CAAAGAGTGCGGGCCAGCTACCGGCTGCGTTGTTTCCGCCTGGTCCGGCCGCAGTCACTGTGCCTGTAGGCCCATTTCCGCTATCGTCCCGATCGAAGGTCAGCCAGAATGATCCGCCACCGGAAGGCTGTTCGGGGTAGAAGTGACCAGCAACCTGACCGGTCCAGCTGCCGCCACGCGGACCTGCTATATCAAGTGTCCAACTGCATACACCCGACACAACGGCAATTGCACTCCCTTTCACTTCCGGGTCCTGTTGACTCGTGGCTGTCACGGTATACTGGCCCGATTCCGTCGGCGCAGTGAATACGCCGTTACTGGAAATTGCCGCGGGCGCACCGGTCGGGCCGACTGCACTCCAGCTGACTGTCTTGTTCTCCAGCCCCAATACCGTTGCTGTGAATTGCTGCGACTCGTTCGGCACGAGTGTCACTGCAAACGGCTCAACAATAATCATCCCCAGGAAAATCTCGCGTGTTGTGGATCGGTCGGGCGCACCGGGTGACCCACGTGCGCCGCTGGTGGATGTGGACCTGAAAGTAGCACGTACCGGAAAAAGACCCGTCTGCGTTGGCGTCTGCAACTGACCGCGCCAGGCGTTGCCGCCGATCCATACAGGCACTGTGGCCCAGCTCCCCGCCGATAACGTCCACCCGATATTCACATCAACTGCATCGTTTACAAGGATATCGAGTGTCACAATATCACCTGCGGCCACAGCGGTCCGGCTGGCGTTCACTTCGATGCTGATAACCCCGACTTCAATCGTCTCACGTGCAAGAACAGGTGTTGCATCACCGAAGTGGCTGACATTCGTCTCCACTGTAAGCGTTGCCGTTCCCACGTGCACCGGGTGATAGAAGCGCTCGCTCCCGGTCCTGATGGCAGTGCCGGAAACGCGCGAAGTCGTCCAGCGTTCATCGAGCAGAGGTATGTCGGGGAATATTTCCGGTGGAATGCGAAGAATGCCGTCTCCGATCGGCATCTTACCAACAGTCTTCCCTGCAATGAAGCTTCCGACCGCGTTGATCTTGTTCACAATCCCCGATGTGGCTGGGAAGTAATTGCCCGCATTACGCACGCCACCAACTGCGACGAGTACTGCCTCCAGCAGCGCTTTGTCGAACACCATTCCTTCGCTCTGCGCGCTTGCACGTACATTGTAAAATTCACCTGGTCCGACTTCGTCTTCCATAAACTTTGGAATTGTGACACTGAAGCTGATACCGTCGGGTACGAATTGCGAAGGCAACGTCTTGGCCATCATCTCCTGCGACAAGTCGGAGAGATACTGCGTAACCGAAGCTCCGACGACGACAGTACCGCCGAGTGGGCCTGTAAGTATTCCGGCGGCACCGAGCGCGAGACTCAGATTTTCACGGATCTGCAATGCCGGATTGCCAGGATCGATTGAGCGCTTCGCCTGAGCTGCAAGTTTCATCGCTTCGGACAGCGCAAAGCCATCGGTAATTGCTGTGCCATCTGCGTTACGCGCGGATACGCTGCTGATTGCATTGGTTGCGTTGAGTCCATTGGCTGAATTGACGGATACCCTTGCGTTGGTTCCGTTGCGTGCTATTGCCAGTAGTTCGTTCCAGTAACTGTTGAGCCCCGTTGCGGCAGCGATCCGATCAAGGAGGTCTGGATTGACCGGTGCCGCACCAACGAGTGGCACGAAATCGGGAGAGCTCCGCAGCAGGTCGCGCAGATCACTGTTGTGCGATGGATCATCGAGCAGTGTCTGTATAATTGCGAGCGGGAGGATACGGTTCGGCAGTACGTCGCGCGCGTTCGGCGCCAGAATGTCAGCGCGTGTAAGACCTTCGCGTGCAAGCGAGAGATCAACGAGTGTCTGCAGTGAGTCGAGTGTGGCCGCAAATGCACCGGGCGCTGCCGGCAACGGTGCGAGCGTCAGTGTGAGCGGCTCAGTTATAAGCCCATCTCCGCGCACCCGCACATCAACCCTCCCGCCACCTGTGATGCTTGTCGGATGGAGCGGGATCGTCAGCCGGTAACGCCCCGACGTGGTCGGGAAGATCGGCAACTGGTACGTGCCAGGTTGGTCGGCAGCACCTTCGCCTTCGGCTGTTATATCTGCAAAGAGGTTGCTGCGTCCGGCGGGAAGCTCGGAGAGTTCGACCTGCTGCATCGGCGCGAGCGAGGTGCTGGACGCGGTCGGCGCGCTTTGCACCGGGGGGCCGGGCGGAGGTGGTGGTGTCTGGCCTCCACCCGTGTCGGTGGGCGCATCGCTACCGCACGCGCCTGCGATCAGCACGGCAATTGCCACTATTGCACCGAGGGTTGCCCGGCGTGCCCAACTGCGGGCGAGGGGTTCTTTGGCGAGGGGTTCTTTATGGCTGCAGAAGTGCTGCTCTTTACGCGGCTCTGTATGCGGCATCTGGATCTCCAATCGAACGGGTTTTCACGCGGAAATGCCTGCGGATCGCGCTCTCGCGGCCCGGCTGCACATCGCTGCTATATTCGTTAACCGGAAATGCGCGGCAACGGGCTCATCCCGTCTGCCGTTCAATGGCGTTCTACGACCACCCTGAGCCGCAGTCGCTATGCACGATCCAATTCAGAAAAACTGGAACGAAGTGGAGCTGATCGTCGCTGAGGTACTCGACGCAGAACCCGCTGATCGCGAAGGCATCATTGCTGCACGATGCGCGCAAAACACAGAACTCGCCGCGGAGGTCCGCTCGCTGGTAGACGCCGCGAGTGGCGCGACGGAGTTCTTCAGTGCATTGGCCGCTGGCGTCGGGAGTACGTACTCAACCCACACGGACACCACGCCCGACATGGCTGGCCACGACGGCACGGAATCCCTCCGTACTGACAGCGCTGCAGACGAAACCGGACAACTCCGCACTTCTTTCAGCCACTCGGCACAACCAGACCCACAGATCGGGCGCGTCTACGGCGCATACCGACTTGTACGACGCATCGGTGCCGGTGGTATGGGTGCGGTATACCTCGCTGAACGCACCGACGGTATGTTCGACAAGTCTGTTGCAGTAAAGCTGCTGCCAATTGCTGCAGCCAATGAGTCACTGCTGCGCCGTTTTACAGACGAACGCCGGATACTGGCACGGCTGCAGCACCCGTCAATCGCGACACTTATAGACGGCGGTATTTCCGGCGAAGGCACACCGTACTTCGTGATGGAGTACGTCGATGGAATGACAATCACCGAACATTGCGACACGCATGGCAAAGGTCTGCGTGAACGGCTGTCACTGATTACAACAGTCGCGCGCGCTGTTGCCTTTGCACATGCGCGACTCGTTGTGCACCGGGATCTCAAGCCTGCCAATATCCTGGTCACCACAGACGGCGTACCAAAGCTGCTGGATTTCGGGATCGCACGCCTGCTTGAGGACGACGCCATCGGTGACACGCCACCAACACAACCGGGTTTACTGCCGCTGACACCTGGCTACTGCAGCCCTGAACAGCTGCGCGGTGAGACCATCAACACTTCAACCGACGTTTACCAACTCGGCGTTCTGGCTTATGTACTGCTTGCAGCTGTGCGCCCCTTTCAGGATCTGCCAGGCGCGCCGGAGCTCAGGAGCATTCTGGAAGGCAATATACCACCCGTTGTAAGCAGCAGAACGAAACGCGGTAATGCAGGTGAATTGAAGGGTGATGTGGACGCGATTCTGGCGAAAGCGATGCACCCTGAAGTGGCGATGCGCTACAACTCAGCAGATGCATTCGCAGATGATATTGAGCGCTTTCTGGACGGTAAACCGATCCGCGCACAGGCCACACCTTTAAGGCGGCGCGCGATGTTACTGGTGCGTCGTCATCCAGGGTGGGCTACAGCAGCTGCTGCAACGGTAGCGTTCGGATTGATTTATACCGTGTCGCTTTCGAGCTATTCGTCATCGCTTGAACGGGAGCGCGATGCTGTGGCACAGCAACGCCTGCGCGCCGAGGCTACATCGGAGTTCCTGGTGCGGCTGCTGTCGGGTGAGTACCTGCCACCTGAAGGGCGGTCTGATACGCTCAGCATCCGTGCGCTTCTGGCGTCAGGCGCACACGGTGTAAGTGACGAACTGTCGGATCACCCCGATATACGGAGCGAGCTTCAGTTCGCGATCGGTCAGGCGTACGCGTCCCTTGGTTCGGGCCCCGACGGGCAGCGCCTGATGGCCGAAGCGCTCAATACGATGCGCGAATTGTACGGGTCGGCAGACCTGCGCACTGTGGAGGCTGTCGAACAGGCTGCACTGAGGCATGCCGAATCGCGTCAGGATACCGAGGCTCGGCAGTTGTTTGAGGAAGCGCTGGCGTTCCGTTTAACTGAACGGCCGCGCAATGCAGTTCGCGTTGTGGACAACCTGCGTCGTCTTGCGCGCCTGGCGCTGGTGATGCAGCACCCCGATTCAGCTGCGAAGTTGCTTGATCGTGCAATAGCGTTGCGTGATGAATACGGACTGAAGACGGACATGGATGCAGCGATCGATCACATCGATCAGGCGCGTATGCTCAGGATTCGTGGTAGTATTGATGAAGCAGGTGTGTCTTTTGACCGTGCGCTTTCGCTGTTGCGCACCATCGGCGCAGATGCCGATTCGCTTTATATCAGGGCGCTCAACGAGTATGCAGTGATGCTTCGTCCGGCGGGGCAGCATGAGCGCGCTGAGGAGATGTACCGTGAAGCGCTTGAGCGTGCTGTGGGCCGGTTGGGAGAAGTGCATCCTGTAACACAGAGTGTGCGTGGCAATCTGGCGCGCTTGCTCACTGAGTCCGGGCGTTCAGATGAAGCGATAGTGATTCTGGCGGGCGCACTCGGTGCAGCACATACCGCCTGGGGACAAAACAGCTGGCAGTACGCGCAGCAGCTGGGTGAGATTGGCTCAACGCATTTTCTTGCTGGTAACGCTACAGGTGCGGAGGCGGCGTTCCGTGAATCGGCAGCGATCCTTGCGGTGGTGTTGAGCGCGGAACATTCGTACACAGCGAACGCGCGTGGCTGGCTGGCCCGTAGTCTGGCAGCGCAGCAAAGGGTGCGTGAGGCAGAGTCTGAGTTCGCAGCTGCATTGGCAATTCTGGAGCGCAACACAGATGACTCCGCCCGCAGGTGGGTAACGGTATTGCGACGTGACTTTGCGGAGTTCTACGAAGCGACAGGTCGTCCTGCGCTGGCTGCGAAGTTGCGCGGTGGTGCCTAGGCCGGCATGGCATGGAACCGGCTTCTGGCGTACGAGTCAGGGGCGGTGGTAGATTGTAAGGATGAGCCCATCCCTTGAGTATCTCCGGCAAAAGATAGACGCTCCATTGCGCCGATATGGCGTTGTGCGTGCAGGGGTATTTGGTTCGGTTGCACGGGGCGATGACAAGCCCGATAGCGATCTGGACCTTCTTGTCGAGTTCGAGAGTGGCCGAAGTCTGCTGGACCTGGCCGGTTTACAGATCGATCTTCAGGACGTTTTGAACAGAGATGTCGATATAGCTACGTACAACTCGCTTCATCCCAGCCTCCGCACGCGAATCATGAGGGAGTTGGTCCCGTTGCTATGACGAGAGCGGTCCCGTTGTTGCTTGCAGAGATACTGGAGTCAATCACTCTGATTGAACAGTACGTTGCGAATATTGATTACGATGAATTTGTCAATAACTCAGAAAAGCATGATGCAGTGGTTCGACGGCTTATCGTTATTGGTGAGGCTGTAAAGGGTATCCCTGAAGAGATTCGCATCCTTTACCCAGGCATTCAGTGGCGCAGCATCGCGGGGATGCGTGATATTCTTACTCACGAATACTTTCGCGTAGATTTCGAGCTCGCGTGGGAGCTGATACAGAACGAGCTGCCGGAATTATCCGCTAACATCCAGGTTATCCGGGACGCCAGGCTCTGAACCCACTCGGCCGCACTGAATAACATTCCCCGGGGAGGGGCACTTGCACGGGCCAGATCCAAAAACCACGCACCCGATGGAAGGGTTTCCTCAGGTGTGCTTTATCAGGAACACAGTGCACAACCCGAACATCGTAATAGGCGAGTACACGTATTACGATGATCCGGAGAACTCCGAAGATTTTGAACGCAACGTGCTGTATCACTTCCCGTTCATTGGCGATAAGCTGATTATCGGTAAGTTCTGTGCCATAGCACGCGGCGTGCGTTTCATAATGAACGGAGCCAACCACAAGCTTTCAGGGATTTCCACGTATCCATTCCAGATTTTCGGTAACGGCTGGGAGAAGGTCATGCCGGCACCAGGCGAATTGCCATACAAGGGAGATACAACAGTAGGCAACGATGTCTGGATCGGCTACGAAGCGCTTATTATGCCCGGTGTAACCATCGGCAATGGCGCCATAATTGCGTCGCGGTCGGTAGTTGTGTCAGACATTGCACCGTACACAATTGTTGGAGGTAATCCCGCTACGCCGATCAAACAGCGCTTTTCAGGCAGCACAGTAGCCGTACTCAATGAAATTGCATGGTGGGACTGGCCCGTGGAAAAGATCACAGAGCATCTGCAACAGATTGTATCGGGCGATGTTGAGCTGCTCCGCACTGCTTGAACCGGACGTTCACCTGAGGCGCTGCTGGGGATTCCTGTACTCAGGTGACAATCTGAGGCACTGGGAGCTGGATGTCATAGAGGACTTGCCGGCGCTGTCGCCCCTCATCGCTCAGAATGATACGATCAGGCTCTGTATCTTGTCTGTGCGGTATCCATCGTTCCCCGGGACCAGCTCCCAGAAGTAAACGATCGCTTCACTTGCTCCAGGCTTGTAACCGCCGATAGCAGAATACGGGATCTTAACCGTTGCACCCGGTGCAACAGACGGACAGCTGTCAGGCTCAGTGCACGCTGCCCAGATAAACAAGCCGTTGGTTGCCCACGTGCGCTCGAACGCTGTGTAGTAAATGGTCTTGTCCGTCGGGTTCACCAGCTTGAGCCCGTCCTCGGATGCACTCGACTGCACAACCGGATCCGGCACCGGATCAGCAGACGGTGCCGTCGTGCTCCTGCAGGAAGAAACAGCCAGCATCGCTGCAACCAATAATGTCATCTGTACGTACTTCATACTCTGAACTCTCCTGATTGACGTGTACTGACAACAACTTCACACTATAACAACAACCGGAACGGCTTCGCCGTCACTTCCGCGGACCCGGCTGGATTATACCAGCACTATGGCGGAGCTGCAGAACAGCCTGCATTTTACCCATCCTCTCACTGGATGTTTCAGTGTTTATACACGCAGGTCTCTAACCAATACGGAGGTACCACATGTCTCAGGCTCCCAGATGGTTCACTGTCGCTGCCGCCTCCGCCCTGGCATGGAATGTCCTGGGCTGCCTGGCATTTATTGCAGACATGAGACTCTCACCGGAAGACATTGCACTGCTGCCTGAAGCCCAGCAGGCGCTCTATGCGGCACGGCCGGCATGGTCGGTAGCAGCTACCGGGGTCGCAGTCTTTGGAGGTGCACTCGGCTGCATCGGGCTTCTCATGAAACGCAAGTGGGCTTTCGCCGTATTCACCCTGTCGCTGCTCGGCATCATTGTTCAGGACATCGCAATGTTCGGACTTGCCAATGCGGCCGCAGTTGCCGGTATGGTCGCCGTTGTACTGCAGGGCGTTGTACTGCTGGTAGGCGTCTGGTTGCTCATGCTGAGTCGGAAGGCTATCGCACGTGGCTGGATTTCATAAAGCCCACTGTGTACATCGTAACAAAAGGTCGGGGCTGCGTTACAGCAGCCCCACCACGAATAACAGGAGAATATTGTGGCCAACGATGAGCGTCTTTACAGCGACGAAGATTTCGCACTGATTCTCCGTAACGCGGCAGAGCTGGCAACTCGCACCGGCCATGCAGCGTCTGCTTCAGACGGACTCACGCTGGCAGAAATGAAGTCAGCAGCAGAACAGGCCGGTATCGACCCGATGCTTGTCGAGCGCGCTGCAAGGCTGCTGGCAAACAAGGCGCAGGAGACCGGTTTCGAACGCGTTATCGGTGGCCCCCTGCGTCACGTGCACGAGTTGAATCTGCCTGTGGCGTTCAGCGAAGAACACGGGGCGCGGCTACTCGCTGCGGTGCGCATCAACAGTGATTTCCACAGTGCCCACCCCGGGAGCTCAAGTGCACTCGGCGCGGTCTGGCGATCGTCGGATGAAGCAGGGGGTGTGCTTAACATCGTTGCACGCCCACAGGGAGATGATACATTTGTATCGGTCAACATTGATCGTCGCGGGACATTCGCGCTTGTCTGTGTGATGTCAATCATCGCGGGTTTCCTGTCGTTCGTTGCGGCAACTATAGCCGGAAGCGCGTCTCCATCGCTTGCACCATGGACCGCACTTGCCGGTATCGGTGGCACCGCGGCGCTTGCACGCCATTTCTGGAGTTCCTCTACCAGGAAGGCGAGACAGAAGATCAATACTCTGATGGACGTCATCCAGCAGACGCTGGATAAACCCGATACCGAAGCTGCTCGAACACCGGCGATTGGTAACGGCGATAAACTGCTGGATCATTCACAGAAGTGAGGACGACCTCACCGCTCTGGTTCATACGGGGACGGCCCCAATATGGAGAGGTAGCATGAACTGGTTCATCCTCATCATTGCCGGCCTGTTTGAAGTCGGTTGGGCTGTCGGACTCAAGTATACCGATGGCTTTACACGCCTCTGGCCGACAGTCGGTACTGTAATTTCGATGATCGTCAGCATGGGGCTCCTCGGTGTTGCAATGAAGTCACTCCCAGCAGGTACATCATACGCAGTGTGGGTCGGTATCGGTATTGTCGGCACTGCGATACTCGGCATTGTGCTCTTCAGTGAACCGCGAAACCTGATGCGGCTTGTGAGTCTCGCAGTCATTGTTGTCGGCATAGTCGGGCTCAAGCTGTCGACGCCTACCTGACGCTGCATACCCAACCTGCTGTCGTGCAAATGTACGGCAGCAGGCACCTGGCTCGCAGCCAACAGTTTGCATAATTGGTGTGTCTTAATGAAAGGCAGCTGAACGCGCCGGCACGCCAGGAACAAGCCAACCTCTCAGCAAAGTCACTATAACTGCAACCAGGACACATCTCATGCGGGTGAGCAGCTCTTTTGTCGTGCCATTGATCGTTGTAGTCGCGCTCCTCGCACAGGCGTGCGATAAACCCGCGCAACCCACACAGTGGGGCGGCACTGTTGACACACTCCCATCGGGAGCAGTTGTTGTGAACAACCCGGACACGCCGCTCTGGAACCCATCGGAAGAGTGGCGCATTGAGGAAGTACTGCGACTGGGCGAACTGGACGGTACCGGCCCTGATGTGTTCGGCAGTATCGGGGCGTTTGAGGTGGGCCGCAACGGAGAGATCTACATCTTTGATGATCAGGCGAATGAGCTCCGCACGTTCAGTGCAGACGGGCACTATAAGCGCACAGTCGGTCGCACGGGTGCCGGACCTGGCGAGTACCGCAACGTGATCGGAATGGACTTTACGCCGGAAGGCGACTTGTTGCTTGTAGATGCAGCCAATGCCAGATACACAACAGTGTACAGTGATGGGACCGTGAGTTCATTTCGACGGCCCTTTACGGTCTATCAGTTGCCGTGGCTGGGTGGTTTCGATGTGAATGGCATGTTGCACGACCAGGCAACTGAACAGGTGGATAACAAGTCTGTCGATGTATTGTTGCGGATGCGCACCGATGGAGAAGTCATGGATACCTTCCGGCTTCCATCTGTTGACCTCAAGAGCCCGCATCTGGGTACTATGACCTTCCCGCTGCCATTTGCGCCGCGGTTGCTCCGTACATTCGACCGGGAGCCCGCTGTCTGGACAGCAGTCACATCGGAATACCGGATCGCGCGCGTTGCGTTGAGTGGTGATACAACAGTTGTAGTAACCAGAGCAATGGTACCACGCATGCTCAGCGCAGATCAACGCGATTCAGTGGATACATATTTGCGTAAGCTGGAGGCACAGTTCCCGGTGGTGGTTCCCGCACAGGCGCGTCCGGCACATGTTGCACCGCTTCGGTGGTTCATACTGGGCGATGAGGATTACCTGTGGGTATGCGCAACAGGGCTTGACTCATGCACTGCGCTGGATGTTTTCGCACCGGACCGACGCTGGCTGGGCACAGTGAAGCTGCCGGTTGTGGTTCAGGGCAGCCCGCGCCCGCTGGTGCGCGGGGGATACTTATACGCAGTAACGGAAGGGGTAGAGGGCGAGGCGGTGCTGTTCAAGGGCAGGGTGGTGCGGCCGTAGGGGGCGGGTGCAAGCGGCCTGAACATACGCGCGCTCCCTAGCGGGGCCAGCACCGGAGAGATACTATCGCGGAGACAACCTCGCGAGGCGATCCCATGCGTAATTCACTCTCTGCGTCTACAGTTGCAGCGTTGGCTGCTTGCGCGTTTGCACTGCCACTGAGTGCACAGCAACTGCCCAGAGTGCCCATTCCGGTTCCGAAAGTCACCCGGATTGATCTGGTTAACTCCGTATTAAAGGAACGTCAAAGGATCTTTCGGCAGCCGGTTCGAATCAACGGCTGCCAGCTAAGCGAGGTAACTGGCGTTCCGGATGAAGACCTGAGACCGCAAGTCGATTCTGCTTTCCGTGATCATGTGCACGGTAGACCAGGAGTTTGTATCATGGGCCGTCTTGCGGTCGCGGACTCCAATTTCGCGACCCTGACATTTGACAGCTTCTATCCCGAGCATACCGAGTATGTTGGGATTATTGACCCTCAACTCGGACATCGTCCAGCTGGAATGATCGTTGTCCGCATCAGGGTGGCTCGCTGGGGGCAGGAGTCGCATATTGAAGAGTGGGTCATGATCCAGGCCGATCTATCAGTATGGCGGGCAATGACTGTCCGCATCTCGCAAATCGGCGCGGCTTGAGGGTTACCCGATCCGCCTTCACTCTGCATACCTGGGTTGCACGCCCCATGCCGGATGCCGCCTGAACCCGGTCTTGCGCATGAGGACTTCTGCCTGTTATGTACGTAAATGCTCTTAAGGCGCAGGGAAGCGTCTCCGGGTATGTCTCAGCGTGATCTGCGTTACTCACTCCCGACCGCGCTACTATTCCTCAGTCATCTCAAAGATCCCATGCGTAAGACACTTGCAATTGCAGCAGTTGCAGCCCTGACTACCGCAGTAAATACTGCGGATGCCCAGCTTCTCACATTTGATGATATCCCACAGTGCGATGCCACATCAGATGACGGCGTTACTCTGCCAAGTCCATACATGGGCTTCGTATGGAGCAATTTTGCAATTCAGCACATGCTGGGAACCGACCTGGAATCCTCAGGTTATTCTACCGGAGTAGTTACGCCTGGCTGTACTGCCTTTAATGCGTACGGATATTCCACAGCGATCTCCTCAGCTACTTCCTTCACATTTAATGGCGGTTTTTTCACATCCGCATGGAATGACGAGCTGACCCTTACGATCACCGGCTTCGATGACGCACTTGAGAAGTACAGCGCGTCACTCAATCTGGACACGCACGGGCCACAACTTTTCAATGTCAACTGGGAAGGCATTAACCGCCTGGAATTTTCTGCCTCATCAAGGGGCTCGGAGAATCGCACCCACTTCACAATGGATAATGCGCGATTCAATAACGCATACGATCCGGCCGTCGTCCCTGAGCCCTCATCACTGATCCTTCTTGCCGGTGGGCTTGCTGCGCTCGGCATCATCCGGCGCCGGCGCGCGCGCACTACCTGACACGTCCCGGAAGTTTGTTTCCCTTTATTCTCTCCCTCCTCACCGCGATCATATCGTCTGCTACTGTTAGCGCTCTGAATGTTACAGACTGCGAGCTGCTGACTCCCAGCGATATGATCGTTGCGTGCCACCAAGGACCTCTGCCTGCCGTTGCTGACTCCATCGACGACGCGCGCGCTTTCGTACAGCAGTTCTACAGTTGGTACCTGCCCACAGCCGCGGGCAACTCACCCTTGCCGCCTTATTGGCGCGTTCTCAATGAAAAGCCGACCAGCCTGACCAACGAGCTCCAGCAGTTGCTCCGGGCAGACTCGCTGGCACGCAGCACAGCTGAGCCACGTCGCGAAATACTCAACTTCGATCCGTTCCTGGCTTCGCAGGATCCGTGCGGCAGCTATCAGGCCGTAGCCGCCGAGAAGGTCGATAGCGTCTATGTGGTGACTGTCCGGCCGGTTTGTGCAGTCAGTGGTTTTCAGACCACGCAGCCCCGCGTGCATCTGGTTCCACAGTCGGGCAGCTGGCGAATTGCCAACGTATATTACGAATCTGACAACTTACGGGCGCTCCTTCAGCAATACTCTCGGCATGACTGATTGACGCGCAATACAAATGGGTATCGACAAGCTGCGAACAACTCTGGCTGACCGCTACCGCATCGGGCGCGAACTCGGTGCGGGTGGCATGGCCACAGTTTATCTCGCAGAGGATCTCAGGCATCGCCGCCAGGTCGCGATCAAGGTCCTGCACGCTGAGCTGAGCGCGCTGCTTGGCCCGGAACGGTTCCTTAAAGAGATCGAACTCACCGCGTCATTGCAGCACCCACACATACTGCCGCTCTTTGATTCCGGGAGCGCAGGTGAACAGCTCTACTACGTCATGCCGTTCGTTGAAGGTGAACCGCTGCGCGACCGTCTGAGCCGCGAGAAACAGCTGCCCGTCGCAGACGCAGTCCGAATAGCAACTGAAATCGCAGACGCCCTCGATTACGCGCACAAGCGTGGCGTCGTACACCGCGATATCAAACCTGAGAACATCCTTGTCCAGAACGGACATGCACTCGTTGTAGATTTCGGAATAGCAATCGCCGTGCAACAGGCCGGCGGTGAGCGCATGACTCAAACCGGCCTTTCACTCGGCACGCCGCAGTACATGTCGCCCGAACAGGCCATGGGTGAACGTGACATCAGTGCTGCCTCGGATGTATATGCACTTGGGTGCGTCACCTATGAGATGCTTGCCGGAGAGCCACCGTTTACCGGTGTTACGGCACAGGCTATCGTTGCGCGGATCGTAACAGAACAGCCGCGCCCGCTTGCAGCACAGCGGAGCTCCGTACAACCCAATGTTGCGGCAGCGGTACATACTGCGCTTGAAAAGCTCCCCGCCGATCGCTTCGCAACCGCTGGTGCATTTGCAGCAGCGCTTGCAGACCCGGGTTACCGCGGCGCGGGAGTTGTTACGCAGCCGATGAACGCATCGTACTGGAAACCACTCGCACTTGCGGCATCAGTTATTGCCGTAATGGGGATCGCAGGTGCAGTGTGGCAGGGCACGCGCAACGCACAAACTACGTCGCCGGTTTCGACCTGGCGCAATGTCATCGCCTTCCCTGACAGCGGGTCGCCCCGATTCAACACAGAGGTCTCGCACATCATAGGCATCTCGCCGGACGGCAACACGCTGGCGTGGCCGAGTGGCAGCTTCCCGGATGGTGGCCTGCGCGTTCTCGATGCAACTGCGCTGGAGTCCAGGGCGATCCCGGGAGGAGATCGCGCGTACATAGCGCCCACCTTTTCGCCGGACAGCAAACGGATGGCGTTCTTCACGTACAATACGCTGATCGTGATGCGCCCCGATGGCAGTGGTATGAAGACCGTACTGGACTCACTTACACGCCAGGATCTGATCGCGTGGCTCGATGATCAGCATGTGGTTTTTGAGGATGATTCCGGGCTGGTGGTTGTATCGGTTGATGGAGGCGAGCGCGAACGACTTACCACAGTCGACAGGGAGGCGGGTGAGGCGCGGCATACTTCTCCCATTGCTGTGCCTGGCACTGGACAGATAGTGTTTACACTCCGGCCGCTGGGGCAGAACGGAACGCAATCGGCTGAGTCGGTACGTCGGTCAAACATCGCAGTAGTTGAACGGGGCGCACGAAGTCATAAAGTGCTGACTCCCGGGATCCGTGCGTGGTATGTCGATCCCGGATTCCTGCTAATACAGCAATCCAATTCGGTGAATCTGCTGGCGCAGCGCTTTGATGCCGGCCGTCAACGTCTCGTTGGCGATCCGATTCAATTATCCGGGTTTTCACCGCCAGGTAACCTGCTTGATGTATCCGCGAGCGGTCGGATGATATATCTGGCGAATCCCGGGATGGCACGCAAGAGTATACTTGCGCGGGTCGGTATTGACGGTGCATCTGTGCCACTTGATTCCGGAACTCAGGGCAACATAACCGCTGTGTCGGTTTCACACGACGGACGTTTCGTTGCAGCAACCTACGGATTGTACGACCCCGTGGAAGTGTTAAGTGAAAGGCTCCAGGTGCGTAATCTGCACACCGGGGCAGTTGCAAACGTTGTGGAGCAGGGTGAATCCCAGTTGTTTCCATCATTCTCCGACAACGCCGAGTCCATAATATTTACCAATACGTCCAGCGAACCCGGCATCATCTATCAGGCAGACATCGGACGAACCACTCAGCCACGTGTGTTGGTTCAATTGCCTGGCTTGATGTTCGATCCTGCTATCTCTCCCGATGGCAGAACACTCTACTATTCGAGGCGTGCAGCAAATGATGCCAATATCTACATGCATGACATGGACCACCCGGATTCACCGGACCAGCCTCTTATAGCAACTGCCGAGGGAGAGTACGCGCCCCGACCTTCACCGGACGGCAGATGGCTTGCATACCAGTCCGGCCACGGCGGAACTGATGAAATCTATGTCCGCTCAACAGACCCAACACGGACTGAGCGCTGGAAGATCTCACGCAAAGGTGGCAAGTCCCCAAGGTGGTCACCCGAAGGCAACAGGCTCTATTACCTGACGCTGGACAGTCTGGAGTTTGTCACCGTTACAAACGGAGACGGGTTTACCGTGTCACAGCCAAAGGCGCTTTTTTCGATCAGACGTTTCCGCACCGATCTCCGCAGCACCTACGACGTCCTTCCGGGGAACGCCGGTTTCATCATGATTGAGCAGAGCACACCGTCCCAGTCTGCAAATGAGATTGTCATGATCGACGACTGGCGCTCCTTGCTGCCTGACAGTGCGCGGCGGCTTAAATGAGTATTGACTCGCTCCGCGCTGC
>CAZDMG010000048.1:0-17093 GCA_964506655.1 uncultured Gemmatimonadaceae bacterium | reverse complement strand
GTCAGCCCCTCAATGCTGAGGCCAACTGCCGCCGCAGCAGCAGCGTCCTCCGCACCAATTGAGACCGTAACCGTGATGTTGGCGCGGGGCACAGTCCCCGGCGGAGGCTGGTTCGTACCCGTGCTATCGGTACCGCCAGGTGGCGGCGTATCGGTCTCGGTGACCCCACCGCCACAGGCAGCGAGCAGCAGCGAAAATGCAAAGGCTGCAAGGCAGCGTTGGATTGCCGCACGAACATACGATACCCGCCACAACTGCATCGCCCTACCGGATCCCCAGCGTCATGCTGAAGCCGCTGCGTGTTCCGGTTGGCTGAAGAAACACGGAGGACGTCGAGGTCGCAGTTGCCTGCTCTGCGCGGATACTCGCAACCAGACGTCGATTGCGGAATGGAACGGATCCGGAGATCCAGCCGGCCAGTGCCCGAGCTTCTGCAACATCGTAGGCCAGAGCAGGTGCAATCAACAGCTTGTAGTTCTCCTCAAAGTCTGTCGGATTCGGAAGACTTCCACCCGGTGATGTAAACGCTGCCGAAAAACCAACTGCCGCCGATGCGGAACCCATCATGCGCGCCAGCTCAAATGCTGCAAACGGGATCATCGTTTCAGGAGTGGCTCTCCGCGCAATTACATGATCGTAACGTTCGGTAGCTATACGATTGACACCCGCCGAAACAGCCGCACTCATCGACGCGCTCAGGGCTATGCGGAGATCAGCTTCGGCAGCAAACTTTGAATCGGTTCCCTCCACTGCAAGACCGCCGAGGTCATACCTGGTCCCCGTACCTTCAAGTGACTCATAAGAGCCCACAACTGTAGCGCGTGCACGCTCGCCCATCTGTCGCTGCAGTGCAAAACGCGTTTCGCTCCCGGACGAACGCCAGCGGTCTACAGGTGGTGCCGGAGTGGTAGGACTCCGGTTCTGATCGTCAGCGCGGTTACCACGCTCGTGCGTCACAACCAGTCGCGAACCACCAACGGTAATATCCAGCGTACCACCTACGGCAGTTGCTCTGCGATTGATGCGTCCCATGACAGGCGTGCCAGATACAATGACACCGTTGGGTTCGTCATACCCCTGAATGGTAAAGAGCCGCGTAACAAGTGGGTTCGAGTTGAGCAAATATGTCTCGACCGGCTCGGTCCACCGGTAGTAGCCCCCGATCCTGCCATTCAACCACGGCAGTGTATGCTCAACGCCACCAGCCAGCGCAGGCGTTGCAGCACGACCACCGCGACGCAGTGGGAAATCGTAGGTACTGTGCTCACGTGACTCCACACCCGCAGAGAGACCAAGACCGAAACTTCCAAGATTGACGCCAACGGCACCTTCGAAACGGGCACGCGCACGGCTCATCGGTGGCGTCACCGAGTCGGCATCCACAAACGGCGTGGAGCGATATGGCTGAAGGATCTCCGAATGCGAACTTTCAGTTGCGCCCTCGCGATCTATCACAGCGCGACCAATAATGATCACTTTCGGTCCGACCTGTGACCACCCCTGGGCTGAGGCCTGGGTTACACTGCTGCTCCCCAGATCAAGTGGCCGGCGAAACTCGCCGCCGTCTGTTGAATAGCGTACTTTGAGCTCACTGAAGGTTGCAGTGTCGCCGCGCAAGGCAGGACGGAAATCATGTGCCAAGGCCCCTGGTGCTCCTGAAACCACAAAGGCCCCAATCAGTGGCGGCGGCGCATCCAACAGCCCCGGAGCAAATGGCGCCCGGAGCATTCCACGCGCCACATCTGTAACCGGTCGGAGTGGCGACCAGGCTCCCAGCCACTGAATCGTACTTGAAGCCGACGGCCCATTTACGTCCAGCCCACGCCCCCAGCCACTCGGCGGTGTATCCTGGGCATGTACCACAGATAACGGAGAGGCTGCGAGCAATGGAAGAAACGCAGCGCATGGTACGAGTCTCCGATACAGGGATGTGAAATCTCTCATTGCAGACCTTGGTAACAGGTGGGAACCGGCTGGGAGGACAATCCGCTACAATCTGCTTTAATCTGCACCAGGGAAAGTCCACTTGCCAGTGGACCGCCGCATGGCCAGTATTGACAAGCCTTCCCACCAGTCATTTTTCCCCGGACCGCTGGATCGATGAACTGCACAATGAACTTCCCCGATTTGCTGAACTCCAGTCGTTACGGCTGCATAGCGCTGTCTGCGATGATCGTGTCCGCTCTGCTTCTCACCGCATCATCGGAAGCCCAGCAGGTAAGTGCCATTTCCGGCACCGTCCGCGTGATTACAACCGAAGCACCTGTAGATGGCGCAACCATACAGGTCGAAGGCACCGCACTCATTACACGGTCCGACTCACTCGGCAGATTCATTATCCGCGCTGTTCCACCCGGGCCACAGGTACTGATGGTTCGAAGACTCGGCTACGCAGTGAGCAGAGTCAGTGTCAATGTGCCAGCCTCCGGGACGATAACGGTCGAAGTTATTATGGCCACAAGCGCATTGCAGTTGTCGCAGGTAAAAATCACGGGCGATCTCACTGCACGCGCGCGCGGTGAGCTGGGTACCGCCAGCGTCCTCGACCGGGATGCAATAGCTGCGCAAACTGCCTCCACTCTGGCAGGCGTGCTGGAACTGCTCCCCGGTATACCTATTCAGGCACCCGGGCTCGATGCATCTTCGCAGTTCTCATTGCGCTCACTGGGACTTGGAACTGTTGGAACCGGCGGTGGTGTTTCAGGTCCGGGCGCATCTGCAATCGGCGCCGCCGGCACACTCATAATCCTCGATGGCGTTCCATTGTCCAACAACGCCAACCTCCAATCTGTTGGTCCACGAGGGGAGGCCAGGCCGGCGGCATCCACATCAGGAGGTGGTATCGATCTGCGTCGCATACCCGCGACTACAATTGAACGCGTTGAAGTGATTCGTGGTGTACCTTCGGCGCGTTGGGGTGACCTTACACAGGGCGCCATTGTTGTCGATACGCGCGCCAACGCGGCCGCACCTGAACTGCTCGGCAGATACGATCCGCGCACAGGTGAAGGAAGCGTTGTAGGTGGAAGGAGCTTCCAGAATGACAAGCAGTCTGTCACCGTTGCAGCCAACCTTGCGCGCACAGCGTCAGCATCAACACTTGCCTCCACCACCATTGTCCGCGGCTCCGGACAGGTGGCTCACAGACTGCAACTTGGCGAAGCTTTAGGTCGCGTAACGTCGACGAGTGATATGCCCCTTCCGCGTCTTTCGCTGGACACACGACTCGATTGGTACCAGCTGTCCTGGGACGCACCGGAGAGAGTGGATATCTCGCCGGGAAGGATCTCGTACCAGAACGACAATGGCTTGCGGGTTGGAGAGCGCGCCCGCCTCGCACTGGGTCAGTCAGGGATGCTGGAGTGGACACTGTCGTATGACACACAGGATCAGGAAAGCCGCGAACAGCGACGTCTGATCCGCACAACTGTTCCCTTTACAGACCGTCTTACCGAAGGACGCAACATCGGTACCTTTATCGAAGGGCAGTACGACGGCAAACTGCAACTCCTCGGGGCACCCCGGATGCTTTACTCCAGAATGGAGTATGAGCACGATGCAGAAGGCGCGTTCAGAACCAGCAATATCCGTATCGGTGCAGAGCTCCGGCGAGAGTGGAACGCTGGTGAGGGGTACCTTTTCGATATTCGGCGGCCGCCGCAGGTCAGTACGTTCAACGGCACCTCCGGCTTCGACAGACCTATCGCCTTCGATACCATACCGGCGTTGGCCACAAGCGCGATTTATGCGGACACCAGGCTGTCGCTGAAACGTGGTGAGATGTTCGCTGACATCCAGCCAGGCTTGCGTCTTGAGACGCTGCATGAGAGCGGCTCCTTCAGTGGAGTCCGTTCAGCACAGCTGCAGCCCCGTTTGTCGGTCCAGCTTTCTCCGCGGCCGTGGTCGAGGTTGCGCGGCGGTATAGGTGTTGTAAGCAAGACGCCAACAGTTGCACAGTTGAGCCCTGCTCAGCAGTTCTACGATCTGGTGAACGTCAACCGTTACACACCCGACCCTGCAGAACGACTCGCAGTGATTACAACCTACATCCGGGATCCATCCAACCCGGAACTCGGGCTTTCGCGTGCGCTCAAGCGGGAACTGGGCTTCGAACTCGACGGCGGCCCCAAATGGGGAACCCTGAGTGTTACCGCTTTCAACGACGGGGTGCGTGGCGCTGCGACCATACGGCGTGACCCATCGGTGCTTGAGCGGGCACGCTATGCACTGGTGGATACCGCGCAGGGCACAGGCAGGCCTGGTCAGATCGTTGACCCGCCACTCTTCTACGAGCCCGTGCCGATTTTTCTTGATCGTTATGTGAATGGTGGACGCCTTGACAGTAAGGGCGTGGAATTCATGGCCGTGTTTCCGGCTATTCCTCAGTTGCGTACACGCCTCGAACTAAGCGGCGCCAGGATAACCACTGACTTTGCCACCGATGACAAGGATTTCGGTTCATATACTGCGCTCTCGACGTTCCAGATCGATACAACCATCAAGCGCGTCGGGTACACAACGGGTCGGCGCAGCTCCACTCAGCAGACCATTCTCACCTGGCGACTGGTGCACCACCAGCCCGAAGTCGGGCTCATAATCACTGCGACCGTACAACAGCGAATGGGATACAAGAGCACTGGAACCATTGCCAGTGGAGAACGCTGGTTTGAAGGGTATCTGAACCGGGATGGCGAGTTGATTGCGGTGCCGGAGAGCGAGCGTGGCAACCCCGAATATGCAGATCTGCGGAGTGCGGGCCCTGGTACACCCAACTTTACAACAATACTCCCTGATGACTGGGTTGTATCGCTGCAGATTGCCAAGTCACTTGGGCGGAGTGGGCGTATGTCGTTCTACATCTTCAACGCCACCGACAAGTTCCTGACATTCAATCAGGCCGCCTCAGCGAGAGTACTTCCATCGTCACGCTTTGGCGCTGAAGTTACGCTGCCATTCAGCGATTACTTCTACTGATCCCGGACGGAGAGAGCGCTTCCAGCTCGCGACTGACCTGATCGCGCGCACTGCCACAAACCAGGTCACAGAGCGCGAATACTTCTTCGTCTGCAACAGAGTAGTACACAAAACTCCCGGCCTTGCGCCGCTTCACAAAACCCATTGAGTGAAGCAGCGACAGGTGCCGGGAGACATTGGCCTGTGTTGCGTCGGTTTCCGCCACGAGTTCGCTGACGGTCAGTTCACTGTTCCGTAGAGCATCCAGGATGCGAAGTCTCATGGGCTCGCCGAGTGCCCGGAACCGTTCGGCAACGGCCTCCATGAGTGCCGGTGTCATCCTGGTGGCTGAGGCGGCTGATCTATTATTGGCCATAATTACAAGATAACCATTTCCCAAGCCGTTGACAATATGCATATACGCTCATATGCTTATGCGCATGCTCAAGTCAATACACTCGCTGATGGCAGTGGCGGCCGTTGCACTGCTCGTGGCAGTTACCGTTGCCGTCGCTCCATTACACGCCCAGGGCACCGGAACGCTCACAGTCACCGGCGCCCTTAAACAGGCTGAACAATCAGGATACAGCGGCCGGATTGCACGTGCTGGCGCCGCGGCAGCCCAGGCTGAATCCCAGGCGACGCTTAGAGGCGTCCTGCCGGCAGTGCGCTTCGAGTCCGGGGTCGTGCGAAGCAACGACCCACTTGCTGCCTTCGGCTCCATTATGCGCCAGCGCTCCGTAACGCCGGCAGCATTCGATCCGGGTTCGCTTAACTACCCAGTGCCGCGAACCAATATGACAACGGGTGTGGTTCTCGAAGCTCCCATATTCAACGCCGATGCCTGGGCCGGCAAAGCTGCGAGTGGTCACGCCGCCGACGCAGCACGCGCCAGTGCTGAATGGCAATCAGTAAATACGGGGCTTGATGTTATGCGGGCCTACTACGGAGTGGTTCTGGCACGTGAACAGGTGACAGCATTGAGTGCAGCCACTGCCGCTGCCCAGTCACATGTGCGAGTCGCTGAATCAGCGGCCGACAATGGTCTTGTAACGCGCTCCGACGCACTCCTGGCGGCTGTCCGCGCTGGCGAAATTGAAACTCAGCTCGCTGCAGCACGTGGCAACGCAGCCACAGCCCGACTTACGCTCGCGCTTCTGCTTGGCGTTGCAGGCGATACAGCAGCAGTCCTGCCGGATATTGTGCCTGCCGCTGCTGCTATAGAAACCGGAAACCAAGGTTCAACATTGCTTACCGACGCTGACATGCGTCGTAACAACGACCGAGCCGATCTGGATGCTGCGCGTGCTGGCGCGGCAGCAGCCGATGCCGCCGTCCGCGCTGCGAACCGCACCTTCATCCCCCGCATCAACGGCTTCGCACGCTACGACTGGCATGATCAGGACTCCCCAATCGGACGCGATGGCATGTGGACCATCGGCGTAATGGCAAGCTGGAGTCCGTTCACTGGAGGCGCAGAGATTGCACAGCGGAATGCAACAGTCGCCAATGCCCGTGCTGCACATGCCATGCAGGACGCCGCAATGGCCAGAGCCAATCTCGAAATTCAGGCTGCTGAAATAGCTGTAGAAACCGCCCGGCACGCGCTGGCAACAGCCGGCAAAGCGGTCGCGCAATCTGAAGAGGCACACCGCGTTGTTGGACGCAAATATGAAGGCGGGCTCGCGACTGTATCAGAGCTGCTGGATGCACAGGCGATTGCGATCGCCACAAAGCTCAGTGAAGCGAAAGCCCGCTACGACCTGGTAATTGCACATGCAGAGCTGGCGCGTGCGAATGGGATACCACTAAACACCATCGCGGCCGCGCTTGACGCCGCTCAAAGGGATTAACAAATGAAACAACCAGTGAATCAACTGATGCGCAACATAGCTGCCGCGGCCATCCTCTTTGCGGGTGCAGCTGCATGCTCTGACGCGGATAATACAGCGCTTCCTGTGGACACGCCTGCACGGACTGGTATCACTGTCGCTGTAACAGACACAACACTCCCTGACATGTTCGAAGCCACCGGCGTGGCTGCTCCTTTTGAGAGCGCGATACTCAGCACACGCATCATGGCAACTGTCAGTGCTGTTCGCCCACTGGAAGGGAGCCGTGTAAGAAAGGGCGACTTGCTTGTGCAGCTGGATACCCGCGATATCGATGCAAAGCGGACACAGGTCACCGCTCTTGTGGCAGAAGCCACCGCAGCTGTTGAACATGCTGAAATAACAGCCCGACGCATCCGTGCACTCCATGCAGACAGCGCTGCACCCCGCGCGCAACTGGACGCTGCTGAAACCGGGCTGGTGCGCGCCACTGCTGGCCTCACTGCAGCACGCGGGGCAATGGCAGAGCTCGAAGCAGCCGCAGCTTACACTGAAGTGCGCGCTCCATTCGATGGAGTTGTGGTAAAACGCTTCGTGGATCCAGGTGCACTTGCAGCACCCGGCGCTCCACTCCTGACTCTGGAAGCAACCGATCGTCTTCGCATCGCTGCGGCACTCCCTGCCCCGCTTGCACGCGGCCTCGCACGTGGCAAGACGGTCACCGTCAGAATCGAAGGTGAGTCCATTGACGCCACAGTAGAGGGCATCGTACCCGATGCTGCATCGCTTTATAGAATCAACGCCATCGTTCCCAACGGTAACAACCACTTCCTGGCAGGCAGTGCGGCTACAGTGCTCATCCCCAATGGCAGCAGGGATGTCGTACTGGTTCCCACCGACGCGATCATTCGGCAGGGAGAACTCACGGGCGTACATCGCGTGTCTGCCGGCAGGCAGTTGCTGACATGGATTGTTGCAGGCCCTGCACGCGGCACTGTAACAGAAGTGCTCTCCGGACTCAGCAAAGGTGACTCCGTTGTAATCACGCCTGCCGGGAGCAGGTAATGGGTATAGCTGGCCGTATCGCAAAAGCGTGGCTTAACTCAAGACTGACCCCGCTCATTGCCATTGCCTCACTCGGCCTTGGTGCACTGGGCGTAATCGGGACACCCCGCGAGGAAGAACCGCAGATCTCTGTACCCATGATCGATGTCATGGCAATGCTCCCGGGCGCTGACCCAATTGAAGTCGAACAACAGCTGGTGCGCCCGATATCGCAACGCATGCGCGAGATCCCCGGTGTCGAGTACACCTACGGTCACTCGTCGCCCGGAATGGGTATGGTTACGGTGCGCTTTGCAGTTGGTGAAGATCTCAACCGCAGCACCACCGAAGTGCACGCCAAACTTATGGCTGCAATGGCTGAAGTACCGCCAGGTACCCCACAGCCGATCGTTGTCCCGCACGGCATCGACGATGTACCGATCCTGACACTCACATTCCACGGCGGCGGCCTCGACGCAGATCAGTTGCGTCGGGTGGTACGTGAGCTTGAGGATCAGGTGCGCACTGTGCCTGAAGTGGCGCGCACAATGGTGACAGGCGGTGAAGCACCAACCATACGCGTGCAACTGGACGCAACACGGATGGCGGCCAGCGGTGTCACACCCGGGGAAGTCGCACAGGCACTTCAGAGCGCCAACGCGCGCACGCAGGCGGGGAGCATCACCAGCGGAGGGGCTGAATGGCTGGTTGACGTGGGTGCGCCGATCACCACTGCGAGTGATGCAGCACGCGTGGTAGTAAGCACACGCGCCGGCGTACCTGTATATCTGGGGAGTATCGCTACTGTAACCGAAGGCTCACAGGAGCGGACCAGTTACGTGGAGCAGGTCAGCGCTGCGAATTCCGAGGCGGCAGTTACTCTTTCTGTATCCAAGAGACCAGGCGCCAACGCCACACATGTCAATCGCAGTATCCTGAAAGTGGTTGATCATGCCCGCAGCACCGTAATCCCTGAGATGGTGGAAATGGAGATCACCCGGGACTACGGCGAAACTGCAGCACACAAGGCCAGTGAGCTGATACTGCATCTGCTGATAGCAACCCTTTCAGTGACTGTACTCATCTGGCTCTTCCTTGGGTTCAGGGAAGCGCTGGTGGTTCTTATAGCAGTGCCGGTTACGCTGGCTCTGACGCTTTTCACCTACTACGTGCTGGGTTACACGCTCAACCGGATCACGCTCTTTGCGCTGATATTCTCCATAGGTATTCTGGTGGATGACGCGATAGTGGTGGTTGAGAATATTTACCGGCATCTCAAGATGCGTGACCACAGGTCGCCTGAACAGGCCGCAGTTGAAGGAGTGGATGAAGTCGGGAACCCGACGATCCTTGCTACCTTCACAGTAATCGCAGCCATAATTCCGATGGCCTTTGTCTCTGGAATGATGGGGCCGTACATGCGCCCTATTCCGATCGGTGCATCGGCAGCCATGCTGGCTTCGCTCGGCGTTGCGTTTATTGTGACCCCGTACCTTGCCCTGCGACTTCTCAGGAACCACACGGGTAACCATGGTGAAGCTGGTGGCATACCGCAGGGGATGGCGTGGTATGCAAAACTCATGGGTGCACTTATCGAGTCACGCGCCCGGCGCCGCGCCGTTTATGCAGGCACGATTCTTCTTCTGGTGGCCTCCTCCGGGCTTCTGGCAGTGAAGCTTGTTCAGGTCAAGATGCTGCCATTCGACAACAAGAATGAGTTCCAGGTGATACTGGACCTGCCGGAAGGCACTACTCTTGAGCGTACTCACGCTGCGGCACGCGATATCGCGGTTGCACTCCACACAGTTCCGGAAGTCACAAGCACGCAGGTCTATTCAGGCATTGCAGCGCCTTTCAACTTCAACGGCCTGGTGCGTCACTATTTCCTGAGACAGGGTCCGGCCGTGGCTGATATCCAGGTGAACCTTGCGCCGCGCAGTGAGCGCAAACGACAAAGCCATGCGATTGCAGTGGCCGCGCGTCCGCTCGTGGATTCAGTTGCCAGGCATTATGGCGCACGTGCCAGGATTGCGGAGATTCCTCCGGGCCCGCCCGTGCTCAGTACACTTGTCGCTGAAGTGTATGCTCCAGACGACAGCACACGCTATGAGGTTGCAACCAAGGTGCTTGCAGTTATGGAGGCGACACCCGGTGTTGTGGATGTTGACTGGTCAGTAAGCGATCCGCAGGGTCGGTACTCATTCCGTGTTGACAGAGCGACAGCCGGTGCGGCCGGTGTGACGGTATCTCAGATATCCAGTGTGCTTGCAATGGCACTGAACGGTGCGCCAGTGAGTCAGGCTGTGCGCCCACTGGCGGCAGAGCCGGTTCTTATCACTGCGCGTCTGCCACAGGAGCAGCGATCGTCTGTCGGGGCGCTGTTGGCTATTCCGGTTGCCACACCAACCGGCCCCGTGCCACTCGGCCGGTTCGTGCATGTGGACAGCACGACCCGTGTCTCAGAGCGCGAGCAGAAGAATCTGCGGCCAGCGATATATGTGACAGCAGATGTCGCAGGCAGTATCGAGTCTCCGGTATACGCAATTCTGGCGATGAACCAGGCGCTGGATACCGTTCGCGTGAACGGCGCAGAGATCGCGCGCTACAATGCGATACAACCGGAGACACTGAATGAGGTTGCGCTCAAGTGGGATGGTGAATGGCAGGTGACAATCGAGGTGTTCAGGGATCTGGGCATAGCGTTCGCGATCGTCCTCGTGCTTATCTACATCCTTGTGGTCGGGTGGTTTCAGTCCTATACGATACCGCTCGTCATCATGGCGCCGATACCACTCACACTGGTTGGGATACTTCCCGGCCACGCTGTCACGGGCGCTTTCTTTACGGCTACATCGATGATCGGCATGATTGCACTTGCCGGCATCATAGTACGCAACTCGATTCTGCTTGTGGATTTCATTCAACTGGCAGAGGAGAGAGGTACGCCACTGGCAACGGCTGTGATTGAGTCCGGGGTGGTACGCTTCCGGCCGATCGCACTGACTGCTGCGGCGTTGATAGCAGGCGGGCTCGTAATGGTGCTCGACCCGATCTTCCAGGGGCTCGCTGTTGCGCTTATAAGCGGCGCGGTGGCGGCTACCGGGCTAACCATGGTGATCGTACCGCTTCTTTACTGGGAGTTGCGGAAGCGACAGAAGGTGGGAGGTGTGACGACATGAAACTTGTGTTATTTCTTTATGCAGGCCCGAACCGCGATCGGTTGCATGAACTTATCCGTGCGCTGGATATCACAGCGCACACGGACCTGGGTCGTGTGTATGGTTCCGGGGCGAGTGGTCGCTACGAAGGATCACGCGCTTTCCCGGGCGACGGGCATGCGATGTTTGCTGTACTGGAGGATGAGCGCGCAGCCGCACTGCGCGATGAGATCCCGCCGTTCCGTGATTCGCTCCCGCCGGGTGAGCGTCTCCACGCTTTCGTACTCCCGGTAGAGCAGATGCTCTGAGTTGCCTTTACGGCAAGGAGATATCCATGTGTGCTGAAATTATCGTCCGGCGTGTTGCCGGCGCCTTTATCCTGATTTCACTGTTACTGGCAGAGTTTGTTCATCCGGGCTGGCTCTGGTTCACGGCGTTTGTTGGCTTCAACCTGTTTCAGTCGAGCTTCACCGGTTTCTGCCCACTGGAGCGCGTACTCGGACGCTTTGGTTTCAAAGCATGTGCACCCCGGAAAGCGACGGGGCACCAGGCTGGTTGACTACAAGCGTACTGCGTGAGGCGGTCAGCGCGTTGCACCGGCTGCCTCACGCAGAATAGCGTCGCTCTCTTCGCGTATATCCTGCACAGCCATTAGAGCGTGTGCCCGTCTGGTACGGAATGACAGGATGCAAACGCGCCCTATATAGCGGTCTCCGTCCTGTGAGCCGGTAAGCATTACTCTCCCGCGTTTGGTTACGCGCGTCATGAGCTCGCGGGTGGCAGTGTTCTGCAACTCGCGCGTTTCAAGTCCCTGCCCTTCCAGATGGAACGCGAAGAGTGAAAGCTGCGGCATTGCGTCCATCACGACACCCGGGATAGCAGCAACCTCACTGGCGGCCCAGAGTGCGAGTTCGCGCTTCTCCCTTATAGCTGCCCGGTAGCGCGCTGCACCAAAGATCTTAAGTGTGAGCCAGACACGGAGCCCGGGAAATCCGCGTGAAAGGTCCGGTCCGTACTGCGCCGGGTCGTAGAACTCCAGTTGGTTATCGGGGAGATAGCCTGCCGTGGACGAATGCAGTGCCCGCAACGCTTCACCGTCGCGCACCAGAAGGCATCCGGTGCCATATGGGAGGAAGAGCCCCTTGTGCGGATCCAGTGTAAGCGAGTCCCCGCGCGGCAGCCCTGCAAGCAGAGGGCGTAACTCCGGCACCATGTGAAAGAAACCGCCGTACGCACCATCCACATGATGCCATAACCCCTGATCGGCGGCTATATCAGCAATCTCGTTGATGGGATCCACTGCGCCGGTGTTGGTGGACCCGGCGTTGGATACAACAAAGAACGGTGTGAGGCCACTCGCGCGGTCGGAAGCTATTGCATTTGCCAGCACGTCTGTCTTCATGCGGTAGTCGCTGTCAACCGGAATAGTCCGGACGCGATCGTGCGCAATGCCAGCAAGGCGCGCAGCCTTCTCAATACTGTGGTGAGTCTGCGAGCTTACATACACCGTACCGAAGCGAATGTCTGTGCCGAGCAACTTCTCGCGCGCTGCAGCAACAGCGTTGAAGATCGCCATCGATCCGCCTGTTGTGAACAGGCCGCGTGTGGTCTCGGGGAACTGCATCCAGTCGCGGATCCAGTTCAGCGCGTTTGCCTCCAGTTGTACGAGCGCAGGTGCGGCGTCCCATACACCGGTGTAGCGATTTACAATGTTGCTGACCAGGTCTGCAAGTGCAGCAGGATAAATACCACCTGCCGGTATATAGGCCATGTATCCCGGACTTACCGTTGTGTAAGACCGCGGGATCCACTCATCGAACAACGAATCCAGCAGCGGCTCGAGCTCGCCGCCTTGCTCGGGAATATCTTCGGTCATGGCGCGACAGACAGCCCGGGCGTTTGTCAGGTTACCGCCGGATGGTTGCGTCTCGAGCGATGAGATATGGCCTACTACGCGCTCCAGAACTGCATTGCCCATCTCTTTCATGATGTTTGCGGGGAGTTCAAGCTCCGCGGGGTCGTCAGTAAAGTGCATCAGTGTTTGTGGAACAGCGACTGCAGTTCCTCGTAGGTAAGTGTTGCTGAAAGTGAATCGAAGCCACCACTGACCTGCACATCCAGCGCGGCATCCCGTGCGGCAGAGTACGCGATCGTTGCAAGGCGCGTTGCAAGACTGACGCGTGCGACACCGAGTTGCCGAAGTTCCGCCAGTGACTTAAGCCCGGCTCGTGCACCGATGTTGATCGGTGCTGGAATGCGTGCGCACAGCTCCCGTATTTCCCCTGGGTCCGATACACCTATCGGATAGATGCAGTCGGCACCAGCTTCGAGGTAGGCAGAGGCTCTCTCTACCGCCTCATTGATTCTGTCGGCAGACGTGGCGCCGAAACCTGTCACCCAGCAGTCCACACGCGCATTGATAACGATCGGGATACCGGCACTGTCGGCAGCTCGGTGAGCAGCTGCAATCCGGGAAGCGGCATCGCCGGTATCACGCAGATACTCGTGCAATACGCCGTCCTCTATGTTGATCCCGGCTACCCCGGCACTGATTATGGCATGTACACTGCGTTCAACATCAGCGGCTGCTGCACCATAGCCTGCTTCAAAGTCAACTGTAACCGGCAAAGGCGAGACGCGTACCATACCGCGTACGTATGTAATGACTTCATCAAGTGGCGACTGTTCACCGTCTGCATAGCCGAGTGACCACGCAATGCCACCGCTGGTGGTGGCGATGGCATCAAAGCCCATCCGGGCAAAGAGCCTGGCGCTTCCCGCGTCCCATGCGTTGGGGAGCAGGAGTACGCGGTCACCCTTATGAAGTGACCGGAACTGTTCTGCCAACCGGACCTGCTCTTCCTTTTGCATCCAACTCTCCCCGTTTCAGAATACTTTATGTTCTACGCCCACTGCGGGCATTTCGTGCACAGACACAGCGTACCGACACACACGTCCTCGACAGACAACAGCCTCACGGTGCTCAATCGGTACTTCGGCACTGACCCGCAGACTCCCTGGAGACGACCGTCTCAAAGTGCTCAATCGGTACACCGGATAAATTTCCTGCGTGACCGACTCCGATACAACAATTACAACAATTCAGGCTGATGTCGTTGACTCGCCTATAGAAACAGATATAACCCAGCGGCGCTGGATATTGGCAGCGCTGATGATGACGGTGATGCTGGCAGCCATGGACACCACCATCGTCTCCACCGCCATACCTCAGGTCGTCAGCGATCTGGGTGGGTTCGCACTCTTTTCCTGGATCTTTTCGATCTACCTGCTGGCGCAAACGGTCACCATACCTGTCTACGGGAAGCTGGCTGATATCGTGGGGCGGAAGCCTGTACTGCTGGTAGGTACCGTGGTGTTCCTGCTGGGATCTGTGGCTTCTGCGTTTGCATGGGACATGCAATCCCTCATTGCCTTCCGTGGTCTGCAGGGACTTGGTGCCGGTTCCATCATGGCGACGGTAAACACACTGGCGGGCGATCTGTACACAGTGCGTGAGCGCGCCCGTGTACAGGGATGGCTATCAAGCGTCTGGGGTGTTGCTGCAATTGCAGGCCCGACACTCGGCGGTGCGTTCGCACAGTACGCATCGTGGCGCTGGATATTCCTGATCAATATTCCGGTAGGTGCAGTTTCGCTTACACTGCTGGTGCGGTATCTCCATGAGCGGCCGTCGCATCACAAGCACAAGATCGACTACGCAGGTGCGCTGCTGACGCTGCTTGCCGGCGGCACTCTCATATTCGGCTTACTCGAAGGTGGTCAATCGTGGCCGTGGATTTCGGTTCCCGGAATAGGGATTCTGCTTCTGGCACTTATATTCACCGCCGCCACTATCTGGCGTGAGCGCACTGCTGCGGAACCCATTATGCCACCCTGGCTGTGGCGCCACAGAGCTCTCGCAGGGAGCAACCTGGCTATGATCGGGATGGGGCTCGTCATGATGGGGCCAAACACATATCTGCCTACCTTCGGACAGGCGGTGCTCAACCTGAGCGCAATTTCGGCAGGGCTCCTGCTTGCGAGCATGAGTGTGGGTTGGCCAATTGCATCTTCGCTGAGTGGACGCTGGTATCTGACTGTCGGCTTCAGGGACGCAGCACTCGCCGGCGCGCTGCTTATGGTGGTGGCGATCGTGGGCTTTCTCTATGCAGGCTATCCGGGCAACCCGGTTTACCTGTTCTTCGATCAGATGCTTCTGGGTGCCGGCTTTGGGTTGCTTTCCACACCGCTTTTGGTCGGAGTACAAACGACAGTTGGATGGCGCGAACGCGGCGTTGTCACCAGTGCCAATATTTTCTCACGCTACCTTGGCCAGAGTCTGGGCGCCGCACTCTACGGCGCACTTTTCAATCATGCCATCGCGAAGAAGCTTGCGACAGCACCCGATGCGCTGCGCGACCAGCTCCCGCGTGAGCTGGATTCCGTGATTGGTGCGCTTGAGAATCATCAGGTAAGTGGCGCTGCCAACGACTACCTGCGACAGGCGATGTACGCGGCCACGCACCACGTATATATCGGCGCGCTGGTTATGGCGGTGCTTACAGTGTTTGCTGTTATGATCGCGCCGCGTAAATTCCCGTCGGTGCCTCAGTAGCGGTGGTCGCGACATCCGGGAATATCTGTTGCACGCGATCGCGCAGGACCGGGAGTAATTCATCACCGAACCACTTGTTTCGCTGGAACCATGCGGTATTCCGCGGCGAAGGGTGCGGCAGTGGGATGTAGCCTGGCAGGTAGTCACGGAACGCAGCAACGGTTTCAGTAAGTGTACGCTTGCGCTTGGCGCCGAGGTAATAGCGTTGCGCGTACTGACCAATAAGAAGGGTCAGTTTTACGGACGCGAGTTCGTCCATCAGACGCGCATGCCAAAGCGGTGCACATTCGGGGCGTGGGGGAAGGTCACCACCACGCCCGCGCCCAGGGTAGCAGAATCCCATAGGTACGATTGCAACGCTCTCGCGGTCATAGAAGACTTCAGGCGAAACGCCGAGCCATTCGCGCAGCCGCACACCGCTTGCGTCGTTCCAGGGGATTCCTGAAGCGTGCACTTTGGCGCCCGGCGCCTGACCGATTATCAGGAGCTTGGCATTCTCGCCAACCTGGAGCACAGGTCGAGGGCCGAGTGGCAGGTGGCGCTCACAAACGCGACAGGCTTCGATGCTTTTGAGAAGAGAATCGAGAGATCTGCTCAATCAGTAACCGCGACGGGCTTGCGTGCTACGACGGTAACGCCACACATCTCACGCGAGTATCTGTGAAATACTGCGCGCATGGTGCGGATGCGTGCTTTGGCGCCGGGTGTCCGGATGATATTGAAGAGAATCCTGAGTGCACCGAGCACTCCTTCGTCTGAGATAATTCTCTTTGGTTCAAGGAGCGCCATGGGGTTGGTGGAGCTGGTCACGATTTCAAAGCCTTCTTTTTCGAGCACATTGCGCCATTCGCTTACAGTCAGCGGTCTTGCACCGACGTGAATGGAATCAGATAGTGCGCGCTGGATCTCGGCCTTTTTATCATCGGGGAGCGAATCGGGTGCGAGACCGAGTTCGTGTATTCCGTATCTGCCACCGGGCTTGAGCACGCGGAAAGCTTCGCGCACGATCTCCGACTTTTTTGCATCGCTCTGCATCGTGAGCATAGCTTCGCCGAGTACTACAGTTTTGGAAGCGCTATCGAGTCCGGTTTCGGAGGCAGCGCCCTGCCGGCATTCATCACGCCCGGGGCGGAGAATGCGTTCCGTGAGTTTAACGGCGGCTTTATCGCGATCGACACCGGTGTAGGTGGCGGGCTGACTGGCAATTACCAGCCTTGCGGTGGTGCCCAGTCCGGGAGCGAGCTCAACAACATCATCGGAGGAGTTGATGCGGAGTCCTTCGAGCATCTTTTGTGTTAGCTCCATGCCGCCGGGCCGGAGCACTCGTTTCCCCATGCGTGCCAGGAGCCAGTGTCCGGGCATGCGATTGATATCAAGGTGAGCGCCTGGTAGTTCGAGGGACTGCTCGTTGATCTGATCGGTCATGTTGACGTCTGTGATAAGGAATGCCGAGTAATTTACTCCCCTTTAATGGTTACAGGTAAGTGTGGA
>CAZDMG010000047.1:0-17099 GCA_964506655.1 uncultured Gemmatimonadaceae bacterium | reverse complement strand
TGACCGGCCGTACGGTCAACTGCTCAGGTTATGAGCATCCGCAGGTCGTAACAGGCAACCTCAAGACCAATGCTCCACAGGTCACGTTTGCCATCGATAACGCCAACCAGGGTTATCAGCTCGTAACGCAGCCGCGTGGCTGGCGTCGCGCCACCGAGGCAGATCGCCCGGTTGCCGTCCGCCTCGACTACAAGGCGCCAAGCGTTTCAATCAGCATGAGCCCGCAGATCACGGGTGCAGAGCAGGGCTGGGCCAACGGCGCCTTCAGCTTCGTCAGCGCAACATCAGCTGGTGATGCAGGTGTCGGCCTTCCAGGTACTGGCGTAGGCCGCACGTACTCCTGGAGTGGTTGCTCCACCGGTAACGGTGGCACCAATGTTGGCTTCGACGGTCTCGTCAAGCCTGCTGGCACAACGGGCGAAATCCCCGAGTGCAACAACGATCCTCTTGGTGGCGCAGGCGGTAACGGCCCGTACACGGTCACCGCTACACAGACTGACGTCCTCGAGAACCAGGGTACCACGACTTCGAGCCGCTTCGGCGTCGACAAGACCAACCCGGTTATCCAGCTGGCTGATGCGCAGACACTTGGCACCTCCGCTGGTATCTCACGGATGGATCTCGCGATCCGCACCAACACAGACTCGATCTTCGACAACGCTACGACAACGTTCACAAGCCTTGCCGCAGTTCCTGTCACGTCGGCCAACGCCCTCTTCGGCGTACGCTACAAGGATGAGCGCGCTGGTTTCCGCTCGGATAACCACGGTTCACGTTCCATCACACGTTGGGCACCTGCTGCCTCACCGGTTCTCGCGAACACCTCAGTTTCATCGCAGGTAATCGCCACCGGCTGGACAACGCTCAACTTCGATGGCGACCTTACGAACCAGGAATCAGTTGTTGATGCTGGCGATCCGACATACCGTCGTGACTCCATCTCGATCTTCGGTAACGCCGCGGGTCAGACAGCAGCTTCAACCGGTTACTACTTCTACAAGATCACCGTAGTTGACAAGGCTGGTAACAGCTCCTCGCTCAACCGCACGGCAGCTATCGATCTCACGTCGCCCCAGATCACCGGTGTGACAATCCCTGCAGTCCTGCAGGGTGGCCAGCAGGTTACCTTCGCCCCGACGGGTGTGGATGACCTCGAAGCCATCGATGGCGATCTGTTCATCAACTACCCGACAATGGCTGTGGCCGGTGACAATGCCGCCGACCCGACCGCCATTGCCAACCAGAACGGCCGTATCCGCTTCCGTCGTAACCACTTCACCGATTGGCACGCAGCTTTTGCTGGCGCCACCCGGAACATTGTGAACACGGTTAGCGATGGCCTCCTTTCGACTCCGTTCGGTCCTGCTGCTGCTCTCTCGAGCGGTGGTCTGACCACGCCGGTGCCGTTCTACCAGCGCCTCGAAGTCGTACAGGCCGCAGCAGCCAACGAAGACCAGGGTCCGCATGGACGTCCGGCCATCGTACGTCTGCCGTCACAGCCTGATCTGGCTCTTATCGCGGATCATGCGGTACTGAACACATACAACTCATTCAAGCCGACACAGCTTGGTGTGTATGCATTCGATATCCGCGCCACATCTTCGGTTAACTTCCCGGAGCGTGGTATGTCCAGCATGCAGGTGCCTGCAACAGAATCTGCTTACCTTGAGAATCTGTTCGCTGCCAACATCACGCAGCCAAGCACCGACGTGAACTACTGGGGCAAGAGAGACGTTGATGCAGTCACCGGTGGTACCCAGAACCTTTGGAGCTGGTACTGCTTCAGCTTCGTCGGCAGCAATCTTGAGTGCCGCGCCGAAACCGGTCAGAACGTTGTTAACACTCCGTTCAACCGCGTTGACTTCTACCGCTGGAACGCAACAGCCAACGCAGGCCTCACGGTCGCCGACGCTGCTGCAACCGCCGGTCAGTGGGTCTACATCGGTTCTGTAACCACTCAGTGGCCTGTCAACCCGGCACTGCAGGATCAGGGCGTGACGCGCTTCTGGCGCTACACGTTCAGCTTCGCAGGCTTTGGTACAACTGGTAACCACGCCACGAACACTGAAGGTGCGCTGGCTACTGGTAACGTCGTCCGTGCAGTCGGTGTCGATGCACAGGGCAATGCTATCTCCACGCTCAACTTCACACTTCCGTAATCTGAAGTGTGGTTGCTATGCAGCTCACGCTGCATAGCAACCGGGCATCAAAGGTCCCGTCGCGCTTTGCGCGGCGGGACCTTTGTGCTTTCCCGCATGTACAAGACCCGTACCAGATCTGTACAAGCCATCGTTTATTGGGTAGCATTCCGGTGGCTGGTCACCTGCCGCCACCTGGGCGACAGCTGTCAATTAACCACTAGCCATAACCAGCACACTTGCTGGTCAACGCTCAATTCAGGTATATGTCGTACCGCAACTCATCGCTGAAAGCCTCGCCCATGCGGCAGCTCATTTCAGCAGCAACTCTCATTTCCACAGGCTATCTGCTTGCTGCCTGTGGCCCATCAGATATCGGTTCAGAACGCCTCAAGAGCGTCAAGACCGGGAGCACCCGCGCCGACGTGCTACAGGCCATCGGCGATGGTCCACTTGTGGCCCAACACTCCTCCGACTCCGTACGCGTAGTTAACGGCTACCTGCGCCAGGAGTATGGTGTAGGCGGCACTCTGGTCGAAGTAATCTGGTACCGCGAGTCTCCGGGCAACCTGGACGACGCACTGGTACGCGAAACAATGACACCGATCATGCTGGAGCACGATACCGTTACCGCGAAAGGGTGGAAGCCGTTCAGGAAACGAGCAGACGCTATAGGTGTGCCGCACCCAGTGATGTAACCGCCAGTGTGAGTCATTCCACCATCAATTAGACAAGAGATCGCTGCGAATCACTCAGCCACCAGCACTACAAAGGATCAGCGCGAATCACTGCACCACCAGTAAGCCAAAAGATCGGCGCGAATCACTGCATCACCAGTACAACAAAAGAGAGGGTATCAGCCTGAGGCCGACACCCTCTCTTTCTATTCCCCCTACTCACGTAACTACTGATTACGGACCAACCCTTTCGTGGCACACATCATTCTTCGTACTTCTTCCTGGTTCGCTGCCCGGTCTGCCTAACCGGGTAGCGGTACCAGAAACAGAGTGTCAGTGGCCGCGCTCAGGCAGTTCCGGTGCGGCGCCGGCGTACTGCGACACCCACCAGACCAAGTCCGCCTGCCACCAGAAGGAGTGAGCCGGGCTCCGGTGTAACTACTGCCGGCGGCTGATCCATAACTGTGAGGTAGCCCTTCGCAAGGAATGCATCCGTACGTCCGTTACCACTGATAATGAAATCGATGTAGTTGGAAGAACTGCCAGCGACGAAATCAGAGCTTGTGGCCGAAAGTGAGAAGGCTGTAGTCCAGTTCCCGCCATTCGGCACAAGGGGCGGTGGGGTAACGCCGAGCGCTGAAACAGCACCGCCGTTTACCGACCAGCCTACCCAGTAGTTATCCAGGTGGAGCGCATCAAGCGTGATTCCCATCGTGTTGGATGATACTGTCGTGAGGTCCACATACGTACGGAACGTGTACTGGTAGTGCGGATTCTCGTTCGGAGCATCTGCCCAAAGGCTACCGGAGCCGGTTCTGCCGATCCAGTAAGAGCCACCAACCGGCGTTGCAACCCAGCCAGCTGCTTCCGGGAACACCCGGACGGCGTTCGAGAACGTGCCGTTACAGAGCGACGAGTGGGCTGGCTGCCCGTCGTTGATAAGCCCTGGTGCTGTAGCGGTGCACGCTACCTGCCATTGGCTGCCACCATCGGTGGGTGCCAGGTTGATCGTCTGGGCCTGTGCCATGGATGCCACTGTAAGCGTGGCAGCTCCGGCAAAGAGCCATCTGAATTTTGTGTGAGTCATGAAAGTCTCGAGTGATAGAGTTCGACCAATAGTGAATGCAACACTCGTGCCAGTCAGGAGAAATATCTAACCTGTTGACTGGTAATGGTTTAGGTCTGTGGCTGGTGTACAACGAGCTCGTGCGAATTGCGGAATTGTTGTTGTTTGTCCGCAACAGCCGAAGGGCAGTGCGTTGCGTTAGAGCAGCACTGCGCTTCGTTTTGTGTGACATGAGTTTATATGTGCTTGCCCCTGTCGGCTCAGGGAGCGGCGCTCCCCAGTGTCGACGGCACCGGCGTCAGGCGTGGATCAGCTTGCCCAGTGAATCGAGTACGGCCTCGCTGATCGCTTCAGAGAGCGTCGGGTGTGCGTGGATAGCCAGGTCGATCTCCTCCACCGTGAACTCGTTCTCGCGCGCGACAACCAGCTCGTGGATCATCTCTGTGGCGTGGGCACCCACGATGTGCGCGCCAAGGATCTCGCCGTATTTGGCACCACGGATGATCTTCACAAAGCCATCGGTCTCACCCGAGGTGCGGGCTCGGCCGTTGGCGGAGAAGGGGAACTTGCCAACCTTGTAGTCCAGCTTCTGCTCTTTGCACTGCGCCTCGGTAAGGCCAATGGATGCGACCTCGGGGTGGCAGTAGGTGCAGCTTGGTACGTTGCCATAGTTCACGAGGTGCGGCTTTTCGCCCCCAAGCAGCTCAGCCAGGACATGACCCTCGCGGGAACCCTTGTGCGCAAGCATCTGGTTCCCGGTTACGTCGCCGATGGCGTAGTAGCCTGGCACGCTCGTTTCGAACTTCTCATTGATGCGAATGAAGCCGCGATCGGTCTTGGCGATACCAACGTTGGCGAGTCCAACTGATTCGACGTTGGGAGCACGGCCGGCTGCAACGAGGACCTTTTCAGCGCTGAGTGACTGCTTCTTGCCGCCGACTTCGACGTCCATTGTGACGCCGTTCTTTCCGACTTTGACATTCGAGATCTTAGCGGATGTCATCACATCGATCTTGCGTTTCTTAAAGGCCTTTGCGACCTCGGCAGAGGAATCGGCGTCTTCAAGTGGCAGGATATTGGGGGCGACTTCGATGAGGGTGACCTCTGTACCGAAGGCGTTGTAAACGTCAGCGAACTCGCACCCTACAGCGCCGGCGCCAACCACGATCATGGACTTGGGAGCGGCTTCGAGGGTCAGGGCTTCATCACTGGAGATAACGGTCTTGCCATTGAGTTCGAGGCCGGCCTGCGGGAGTCCGCGGACACGCGACCCGGTAGAGATTACGACAGCCTTCTTTGCTTCGTGGGTTTCTTTCTTGCCGTCTTTGTCGGTGACGGTGACCTTGCGGCCGGTGCCTTTATCAAGGACGCCTTCACCCTTGATCCATGTGATTTTGTTCTTGCGGAAGAGGAATTCGACGCCTTTGGAGTTCTGTGTGCTGACTGCGCGTGAGCGCTTCATGGCGACGCCAAAGTCCAGCTTTACCTCGCCGACGGAAACGCCATGTTCGGCAGCGTGTTTCATGCTGTTGGCGACACTGGCGCTGGCGAGGAGTGCCTTGGCGGGGATGCAACCCCAGATGACACAGGTCCCGCCGAGTGCTTCGCGTTCGACAACAGCGGTATTGAGTCCGAGCTGAGCGCAGCGGATCGCGCAGACATAACCGGCGGGTCCACCGCCGACGATAATGACGTCAAAGCTTGCCATGAGAGAGCGAAGGGGAAGAGTCGAACAGTATTGTTAGGCGGCGTTTGGCCGCGTGATTGTCAGAGCTAAAGATAGGCGATTGACGCCTTGGACGGGGGAGCGTGGGGGGGGGGAAATAAAGAAGGAGGCCCGCGGGCCTCCTTCAGTTACAGCGTGTTGCGACGTGAGTTGAGCGATCAGCTCTTGCGACGGCGGTTGGCTGCGAGTCCGAGGAGCCCCAGCCCGCTTGCGAGCAGGATGAAGGAACCGGGCTCTGGTACGACTGTGCCGCCAGCTTCACCGATGATGTATCCGCTGGCGAGGAGGCCGTCGGTACGTCCGTTACCGGTGATAACGATGTCGAAGGTATTGCTGCCTTCACCGAAGTATGAACTACCAGTTGCTGAAAACTCGGTCGTCCAGTTGCCGCCTTCAGGGTCGAGAGGCGTTGGGGTAACATTCATCCCGACCGCACTACCGTTGACGTATACGTCAAAGAAGTAGTTGTCCAGGTGCAGATCAGTCAGGAAGATATCGTAGTTGCCGGCTGTAGTGACATCCAGAAACGTCCTGAATGTGTACTTGTAGTTTGCGGCCTCGCCAACAATGTTTGGCGAAATGCTTGCGTCTTGCTGTACGCTGATCCAGTGAGCGCCGAAATGCGGTGCTTCAGTTTCCCAACCAGCTGCCAGCGGGTTCACAACGACTGCCGACTGGAAGCCACTGGTGGTGCATGGGTTTGCATCTAAGGGAAACGCGATCTGCTCGCACTGAACCCACCAGCCGGACGCACCAGTGGGGGTGATATTGATTGGCTGGGCACCGGCAGCAGCTGCTGCCAGCATTGATGCACCGAGGGCCAGTCCTGCGACTTTCAGAAACTTCATAAACACACTCTTGGGTTAGGGCTATATACGCGCGGTGCACATTGCGTGCCGCACTGCCTCAAAACCCAACCGATTGCAAATCAACAGCTTAACGTGAACGCCTCCGCACAATAGCGTTGCGAGTACGCACCATGTGTTGCGGTAATACAACAACACATGGTGCACTACTCACTGACACTAACGCTGGTATCGTCGCGTCACCGAACGTACCCCGTCCGAGTACACAATGTCCAACGACCGACCCGGGCGCGCACTCACCTCCCCTTCACCGTTCCGTACGAAACCCAGGATCTCACCGGTAACGCCATCACGCACCATTGCGTCACGGTAACCTGCACCCAGATTGATCCGCACGCGCCCGGCTCCAATGCTCTCTACCGTCGTCGAAGCCGGCTCCGGGAGCACCATCTCCGTCTGCCCCAAAGTCGGAGTCGCAATACTCCGCGCTGTTGCTACCGACAACGGATTCCGGATATCCCGCACTCGTACTGACACGAGCGCGTCTTCCATCTGCTCTGACCACGGAAGTACTGCCGCAAGGTGGCGCGTTCCACTCTCATGATCTATCTCCATGGCCTCAGCCCGCACCGATGCTATCACGCGACCCGTGCGGTCGAGCGCCTCCACCATGTGGGTGGCATCCCTGGGAGGCACCGAACCCATCGCCGGCACCCGGAATGACGCGCCAAGCTCAATGCGACCACCCGTCACGTTGGCAGAGACCATAAGGCCACCGGCCTCGCTCCCCGTCCGGCTGTCGGCATAAGGATTAAGCCCGCCAGGAGACGCATCTGCGTACGCCGGCGCTCCCTGAACTCCGCGGAACTGCATCACTGCCTCCCACGTGAAGTCGCTGATCCAGGTGTTCGAGAAGCAGTAACCCATGATGTCACCGGCATTCGGCGCATACAGTTTGTTCGCGGAAGCGCTGTAACCGTATTGGCCTGTCACACCACCTGCGTACGGATAACCGGCCTGAAGACCAGACGAGACCGAACACGGGCTGTGCCACCGCCCGAATGTGTGCCCCAGTTCGTGAGCCGCTACCAAGGTATTCGTCCCACCGCTGGTGTTGTCCCACCCTATTGCAGCAGGTGCGCCTACATAGCCAAGGCCAGCTACGCCGGAGCCATAGTTCACCTTCACAACACCGTAGTAAGTCGCGGCCGACCCCTGAGCTGTACGCAGGTTATAGATCTCACCCAGCACCGCAGACCAGTTGGTACCACCTGATGTAAGCGCCGCTGCATTCGATGTGAAAGTACCGCCAACTGTTACGTTCACCGTTCCAACAGGAAGCATCTGCTTCAGTGCAGTGACATACACATCCTTATTCGCTTCAGTCACATCACCGGTGAGACCGTTATTCAGAACCGGAATGAGACGCACGTTGAGCGTCGGCACATAGTAAACCGTCACTGCCGACGGCTGGCCATTTGCCGGCCACACATTGTTCGTTTCATCCGACTCACTGATGCTGTTGGACGGATCAATATCCACCAACACCTTAAGCCCTGGCTTAACCTCGGCGGCGGTGAGCGGCACGTTCCACGATGATGTCAGCACACCTTCTGCCGGCGCAGTGCGCACCGCTGCTTCCGGTGCATTGATCGTAGCTGTACGAAGCAGCGTGCTCCCGTTGTAGATCCGCGCACGGACAGCAGGAGTTATCGAAGCACTCTTGCTGTTGATACCAAACACACGAAGCAATGCCGGCTGCTCCGCTACAAGCGGAACGGTTCCATCCTGACGCTGTACCGCCTGCGTTACGTACGCGAATGCTATTGAAAGATCGTTGCCATCCGCTGGCGGTGGCGTTGATGCAGTGTATGTAAAGCTTGCAGGCTGCGCAGTAAGAGACGCAGTAACAGTGCGCGATATGCTCGCAGGCGACGGTGCCCACGTCGTGCCGCTGATAGCTACGGATGCCGCGCTCAGCGTGTAGTTGCCCGGCGTTAAGCCGGTAAGTGTCGTGGTGCCGGTGACAGTCTGGCTGTAACCCGACGGGCCACTTATCTGTACGCTACCGCTCTGACCGGCCGGCAGCCCCGATATTGACACCGCTATTGAACCGGTAACAAGTGCGTACGCCATCGACGCGCTAACACTGCCACCTGCTGTAACCGTGCGCTGCACCGAAGCCGGTGACACCGCCCAGTTGCCTGTGGCGTTACTCACCTGTGCCGCAGTAACGGTGTACGAACCGGCAGCGAGACCATTTAGAGTGGTTGTAGCAGTGATAGACTTGCTGTAGCCACCAGGCCCAGTCACTGTAATTGCCGCGGCAGAACCACCGGGCAGCCCTGAAACGCTCACCTCAAGTGTGCCGGTGGTAACCACAGCGGCATATGTAAAGCTTGCTGGCTGCGCAGTTGGCGATGCAGTAACCGTGCGCGATATGCTCGCAGGCGACGGCGCCCACGTCGTGCCGCTGACATTCACCGATGCCGCGCTCAACGTGTAGTTGCCCGGTGTTAAGCCGGTAAGTGTCGTAGTACCGGTAACAGTCTTGCTGTAACCAGACGGGCCACTCACCTGTACGCTCCCACTCTGACCAGACGGCAGTCCCGATATTGACACCGCTATTGAACCGGTAACAAGTGCGTACGCCATCGATGCGCTTACACTGCCACCTGCTGTAACTGTGCGTTGCACCGAAGCCGGTGACACAGCCCAATTGCCTGTGGCGTTACTCACCTGTGCAGCATTAACGGTGTACGAACCGGCTGTAAGGCCCGTTAGCGTGGTTGTAGCAGTGATAGACTTGCTGTAACCGCCAGGCCCTGTCACTGTAATTGCCGCGGTCGTACCTCCTGGCAGCCCGGACACTGTTACTTCAAGGGAACCGGTCGTTACAACCGCGGCGTACGTGAAGCTCGCCGTCTGCGCCGTTGGCGACGCAGTAACCGTGCGCGAAACACTCGCCGGCGATGGCGACCACGTTGTACCGCTGACACTCACCGATGCTGCGCTCAGCGTGTAGTTGCCTGGTGTTAAGCCGGTGAGTGTCGTGGTGCCGGTAACTGTCTTGCTGTAACCCGACGGGCCACTTACCTGCACGCTGCCGCTCTGACCGGCCGGCAGCCCCCCTATCGACACCGCGATCGAGCCCGTAACAAGCTGGTATGCCATCGAAGCACTTACACTGCCGCCCGCAGTAACCGTGCGTTGCACCGACGCTGGCGATACCGCCCAGATACCGGTCGCGTTGCTCACCTGCGCCGCTGTAACTGTGTACGAACCGGCTGTAAGTCCATCCAGCGTGGCTGTGCCTGTGATAGTCTTGCTGTAACCGCCAGGCCCTGTCACGGTAATTGCAGCAGCAGTACCGCCCGGCAGCCCTGAAACGCTCACATCAAGTGTGCCGGTCGTAACGACAGCGGCATACGTGAAGCTTGCAGGCTGCGCAGTAACTGACGCAGTCACTGTGCGCGAAACACTCGCAGGCGATGGCGACCACGTTGTACCGCTGACACTCACCGATGCCGCGCTCAGCGTGTAGTTGCCCGGTGTTAAGCCTGTAAGTGTCGTAGTGCCGGTGACAGTCTTGCTGTAACCCGACGGGCCGCTCACTTGCACGCTCCCACTCTGACCAGCAGGCAAACCTCCTATAGAAACCGCTATTGATCCCGTCACCAGCTCGTACGCTATCGACGCGCCTGCACTACCGCCCGCAGTAACCGTGCGTTGCACCGACGCCGGCGACGCCGCCCAGATTCCAGCTGCGCTGCTCACCGGGTCGGCGGCGATGGTATAGTCGCCCGGTACAAGACCAGTAAGAGTGCGCTCAGATGCGTCAGCAGCCAGTGTCAGTGTCTCCGAATAACCCAATGGGCCCGAAACACGCACATGGCTGCTTGTGCCCGGTGGCAATCCCGAAACAGATACCGACAGCGATCCGGCGGCAGTCTCATAACTCACACCTGCTGTTTCAATTGCACCGGCTTCAACAGTTGCCTGTTGTACCTCCTGACTCGCGCTCCACACTTTACTCCCGCCATGCACTTCCGGCGCCGAAATCGTGTAGTGCCCTGGTGCGAGATGACGGAGCGTCACTGTGCTGTTCACAACCCGATGAAAGCCCAGCGGGCCACTCACCGTTATTCCTGCGTCCCGGTCGGCCGGTAACCCACTCACAACAATCTTTAACGCACCGGTCGCAGCTGCATAGCTGACTCTGAAACTGCGCGATTCACCCGGTGCGAGCTGCAGCTCCCCGGCAGCAGGACTCGGATCCCAGGAGAAGTCTTCTGACTCCACCGACCGCGCCATCATCTGCCATCGACCAGTCGCGGCATTCGCAAACGCTTTGTCGCCGCTCACCTCAATTGCCGCGCCCTGCGGAGGTGAAAGAAAAATCTCAGCGTCAACACCCTGTGGCAGCCCTTCAACGGCAACCGAGAGATTACCGGCACGTCTGGAAAAAGAGACCGTAACAGACAAGCGTCGTCCACGCGAAAGCGACACCGGCTGTGAGGATGGCCACGGGTCGTATGTAACACCGTCCACGGTGAAGCTTTCTGCGAACAGCGTGTATGTACCGGGCTCAAGCTCAGGTAAGGGAGCCCCGGGGGTCACAGGAATGCTTATGCCGTTACCACGCAACGTGAGGGGCGCCCGTACATCCACAGGAAGCCCCGTGAGTGTGACCTGAAACACATTTGCAGTTGGTTCATTGCTTCCGATTGGCTCAGTAACATCGCCCGTGCTGCATGCTGCAACAAACAACATCAGCGGTATGAACCGGAACGTGTCAGCAAGGTGCGAGAGGACTGCGGCCCGGAGTCCTCTCCCTTTCAGTCGGGCACGTTGCTGCCTTGTGGGGAATGCCATTGTAGTTGTTCCGTAACCCGCATGCATCTGCAGATGCACAGTGGCTCCATATCAGTGCGGTGAACTTGCACGCGTACGGCACGCGTCCGATGGAGGACGGGGTGCCGCTTCGCATGGTCACGTACTGCATGTCATGCGGCTGGAACAGCTGGTTTCATTCTGCTGAACTGTTCGAAATTGTAGCGTCGACGCACTGCTGCATCTCTGCAACGAATCGTGCGTTGCGTACGGAGAACACAGTAGCGCAGCACATGGCAGTCACACAGTTCCTGAAGGTTGTGCCGGTCACAGAGTAGTCTCCGTCACACATATCCCACACATATCCCACACATATCGCACACATGGCACGCACACATGTCGCGCACACATGTCGCACATATCCCCCATACATCCCCCTTACATCCCCCATACATCCCCCACACATCCCCCACAGATGTCGCGCATACGCGATTGCAGGGCCGACATAAACAAAAACCCCGACACCGAAGTGCCGGGGCTCTGTTACAATAAGTCTGTTACAGCAGAGTCTTCAGTAAAGCATCATCATGGGGTTCTCAAGCAGTTGCCTGAGTGTCTGGAGATACCTTGCACCGGCCGCGCCGTCTATCACACGATGGTCGCAACTCAGCGTGACACGCATACGCTTACGCGCAACAAACTCGCCGTTCACATGCACCTGCTTCGTCTCGATGCTGCCCACAGCAAGTATTGCAGCTTCCGGCGGATTTATAATCGCCGTGAACTGATCGATCCCGAACATACCCAGGTTGGATACCGAGAACGTGCTGCCGGTGTACTCGGCAGGCGTGAGCTTGCGCTCCCGGGCACGCTTGGCAAGCTCGCGTGACTCGCGCCCGATCTGTCCCAGCCCTTTCGCGTGTGCGTCGGTGATTACCGGAACGATAAGTCCATCATCAGTCGCAACGGCCATGCCGAGGTGTACACGTGAGAAGTAACGGATGCTGTCGCCCAGCCAGTGTGCATTGATCTCCGGGTGACGCGCCAGAGCCACCGCCACAGCCTTCATCACGATATCGTTGACCGATATGCGGAACTGATCGCCCTCGGCCACCATCTGTTGCCGCAATTCAGTGGCGTTGGTCATATCGATTTCCGATGTCAGGTAGAACGTCGGGATCGGGCCAATAGACTCGGAGAGCCTGCGCGCGATGGTCTTCCGCATCTGTGTCAGAGCGACGTCCTTGTAGTCGCCTTCGATCACCATAGCCGGAGCAACAGACGGTGTTGCCGCGCTGGCAGCAACCGCAACTGGTGGCGGAGCCGCTGATACGCCTTGCGCTGCTGCAGCCTCTATGTCGCGCTTGATAATTCGCCCGCCCGGACCGCTGCCTGCAAGCGATTCAAGCGCGATGCCGCGCTCCCGAGCCATGCGTCGTGCAAGTGGCGACGCCTTGGCCTGACCGGCTGGTGCCGGCAAAGCAGCCGGTGCCGACACTTCTGGCGTTGCAACAGCCACGGCCGCTGCAACTGGTGCAGAGGGCGCAGAGGGCGCAGAGGGTGCAGCCGCTGCCACACCACCACCA
Organism: uncultured Gemmatimonadaceae bacterium; assembly: GCA_964506655.1. Classification (GTDB taxonomy): domain Bacteria; phylum Gemmatimonadota; class Gemmatimonadetes; order Gemmatimonadales; family Gemmatimonadaceae; genus Gemmatimonas. The sequence continues at coordinate 4,267 of CAZDMG010000047.1, read as the reverse complement.
CCACCGCCACCGCCACCACCCGCGGTCAGCGCCGAGATATCCTCGTCTGCACCCGCTATCACACCGATAGTCGTCCCGACAGGCGTCGTCGCCCCCTCTTCAACAAGACGCGCACGCAGTATTCCGTCGCCGCGCGCCACCAGCTCCATGACAGCCTTGTCAGTCTCGACCTCTGCAAGCACGTCGCCGTTCTTTACAGCATCGCCTTCGTTCTTCACCCACTTAACGAGGCGCCCTTCTTCCATCGTGGGTGAAAGCGCCTCCATCATCACTTTGGTAGCCATATTCCGCCTCAGTCGATGTACATGACTTGCTTCACAGCCGCGATCGTCTTCGGCAGATCCGCTTTCGCTGCCTTCTCAAGCGATTTCGTATAAGGCATCGGTGTGTCGGCCTGATGCACTCGCACCACCGGTGCGTCCAGATCGTCGAAGCAGTACCGCTGCACATAATCCACCACCTGTGCACCGACGCCCGCGAACTCCCATCCTTCTTCAACAACCACAACACGGTTGGTCTTCCGTACCGACTCAGTAATTGCATCGGTGTCCATCGGGCGGATCGTGCGCAGATCCACGACATCGCAGCGGATACCGTCCTTCTCCATCTGATCCGCAGCCTGTAGAACGACCGGGACCGACTTCCCGTACGTCACGATCGTGCAGTGATCGCCTTCCCGTTTGAGGTCTGCCTTGCCGATCGGAATGAGATACTCCTCTTCGGGAACTTCACCCTTGTGGTTGTACATCATTTCGCCTTCAAAGAAGCAAACCGGGTTGTCGTCGCGGATTGCCGACTTGAGAAGCCCTTTCGCATCGTACGGCGTCCCCGGTGCAATAACCTTGAGCCCCGGGATATGCGCCAGCCATGATTCAAATGCCTGCGAGTGCTGAGCACCCAGCTGCAGTGCGGCGCCGCTTGGACCGCGGAACACTATCGGCATCGGGAACTGGCCGCCCGACATGTAGAGCATCTTGGCCGCAGCATTCACCACCTGGTCGAGTGCAAGCAGTGCGAAGTTCCATGTCATGAACTCGATGATGGGGCGGAGCCCGGACATCGCTGCGCCAACTCCGACACCGGCAAAGCCGAGTTCGGTGATGGGGGTGTCAACGATGCGCATCTCGCCGAACTCTTCAAGGAGGCCTTTCGAGACTTTGTATGCGCCCTGATATACACCGACCTCCTCTCCCATAAGGAAGACACGGTCGTCGCGGTGCATCTCTTCTCTGAGCGCCTGGTTCAGCGCATCACGGTATGTAATAACTGGCATCGTGCGACTCAGCTTGTGGTTTCAACGAGGACGTCTTCGTAGAGCGCCTCAGGTGGCAGTTCCGGGCTCGCTTCGGCGAAATCGATTGACTCCTGCACGATCCGTTTGATCTCCTCGTCCATTGCGGCCACTTCATCGGCAGAAATAGTACGAGCCTTGATCATGCGGTCGCGCAGAATGTTGATCGGGTCACGCTTGCGGTATTCGTCGAGCTCTTCCTTCGTGCGGTAGGTGCCGCTCACTGCATCGGACATGCTGTGTCCCATGTAGCGATACGTAAGGATTTCCAGCAGCGTCGGCGTCCCGTCCTTGCGTGCGCGTGCAATAGCGTTTGCCATCGCTTCCTGAACGGCGTGCACATCCTGACCGTCAACCGGTTCAGACGGGATGTCGTATGAGCTGCCGCGCTTGTAAAGCGAATGCACCGCAGAAGCACGCTCAATGGCGGTGCCCATGCCGTAGCGGTTGTTCTCGATGATGAAGATACAGGGCAGCTTCCAGAGCGAAGCCATGTTCAGCGCCTCGTGGAATGCACCGGTGTTTACAGCAGCTTCACCCATAAAGCAGAGCGCGACCTGATCGCCGCCGCGGTACTTGATGGCAAATCCGATACCGGCAGTAAGTGGGATGTGGCCACCAACGATGCCGTGCCCGCCGAAAAAGCCCGACTGTTTCTCGAAGATGTGCATCGAGCCGCCCTTGCCTCGCGACGAACCATCCTGCCTGCCGAACAGTTCGGCCATGATCGCGTTGGGGCTCAGGCCACGTGCAAGCGCCTGGCCATGCTCACGGTATGTCGACACGATGTAGTCGTCGGGACGCAGCTGATGAATTGCGCCGGTGGAGACCGCTTCCTGCCCGATGTACAGGTGGCAGAAGCCGCCTATCCGGCCGATGGCGTACATTTCACCGCTTTTTTCTTCGAAACGCCGCTGGAGCAGCATCGAATAGAGCAGTTCGCGGTCAAGCGCGGCGCTGTTGCCGGATGAAGGCTTTGCCTTGGCTGCCGTGTTCCGCCCGGAAGAGCGGGAGGCAGTTTTCTTGCGTGCTTTGGTTGGACTCATATGATCTCAGCCTGTCGCGTTTCGTGGTTGTACGTCAGACGCCCGCTGCCTGCACCTGATCCCTGGCGTGGTAGCTTGAGCGAACGAGTGGGCCGCTTTCCACGTGCCGGAAACCCATCTCCATTCCGACTTCGTAGAACCAGCGGAACTCCTGCGGTGTTACGTATCGGTCGAGTGTGATATGGCCGTCCGACGGGCGCAGGTACTGCCCAAGCGTCAGGATATCCACATCAACCGCACGCAGGTCCTTCATGACTTCAACTACTTCTTCGTTCGTTTCACCCATACCGAGAATTATCCCCGTCTTGGTTGGGATATCGGGCGCAATGCGCTTCGCAGAGCGGAAAATTCCCATTACGCGCTCGTAACGACCACCCGGGCGCGCCTTCTTGTAGAGACGCGGCACCGTTTCGGTGTTGTGATCGTAAATATCCGGACGCGCTTCAAGGACCGTGCGAATCGAATCCTCATTCCCCTGAAAGTCCGGCACCAGCACCTCCACCGAGCACCCGGGAAGACGCTGTTTGATCTGGCGGATCGTTTCGGCGAAAATGTATGCACCGAAGTCGGGGAGATCGTCGCGGTCGACTGAAGTGATCACCGCGTGGCGCAGCTTCATCTCAGCGATTGCTGTGGCGACCCGGGCTGGCTCGTCAAGGTCGTATTTCGGGGGGCGGCCATGCGCCACGGCGCAGTAAGCGCAGTTGCGGGTGCAGACGTCACCCAGGATCATAAAGGTGGCTGTGCCGTGGTTCCAGCACTCGCCGACGTTGGGACAGCGGGCCTCTTCGCACACTGAGTGCAGATTGAGGTCGCGCATAAGGCGCTTCAGGCGCACGTAATTTTCGCCGCCAGGCGGCTGTACTTTGAGCCACCCGGGTTTCCGCTCGGGGAGCGGTTCGCCGCGGTGGTGCCCCATGATCTGGTGCAGTGTTTCGGACATCAAATCTCCGGTGGATTGGCTTCGGCCCGGAAGCATAGCCACCGGCCACGGGCCCGGCTATGTTGGGTAACCTGCAAGAGCAATTTAGCTGGTTGCACAACCAGAATCCTCCCCATTTTCGCCTTTCATTGCCCGAGCCTCGCGGTGATCAGCCGGGGAACCCTGCCCGCACCTGTAGAACAGCCCCGTACTGTGAGTAGGAGCCGATCGTCGACTCAATCCTCTGCGGAAACAGTTGCGCCCCCGGTTACGTATTGTCTGCATACCCGTTTCGAACCAGTAACTCAAAGAGGAAATCATGCTTCGCACCCTGTTGGGAGTAGGGCTTATCGCTATGGCCGGCATCTTCGCGCTGAAGATCGTCTTTGGCCTGCTGGGCCCGCTCGTCGCACTGCTGCTCTGGCTTATCGGCCTGGCGCTCAAACTCAGTCTGGCCGGACTCGTCCTTTACTTCATTCTCCGGGTCGTGAGTCCATCCAATGCCGACAAGCTACGCGACACTTTCCGGAACCTGCTTGATTGATTGTGCGCAAAGGCGAGATTAGTTCTGCATTCATTGCACTCCAATTACAGGGACCAATTCATGAATCAGAACATGTCGCAGACTATGGGGCAGCAGGCAGGGCGTCGCTCGTGGGCGGAGCCCTGGAAAATCAAAATGGTGGAACTGCTCAGGGTCACAACGCCTGAGCAGCGTGAACAGGCACTCAATGAGGCAGGCTACAATACCTTTCTGCTCAGGTCAGATGATGTTTATATCGACCTCCTGACAGACAGCGGCACGACGGCCATGAGCGATCGCCAATGGGCCGGCATGATGCTCGGCGACGAAGCCTACGCCGGCAGTCGCAACTACTACAACCTTGAAGCGGCCGTACAGAAGTATTACGGCTACAAGTATCTTGTTCCGACACACCAGGGGCGCGGCGCAGAGCATCTCATAAGTCGCGCGGTAAACAAGCCAGGGCAGGTGATAGGTGGTAACAT
>CAZDMG010000046.1:4612-17280 GCA_964506655.1 uncultured Gemmatimonadaceae bacterium | reverse complement strand
AGTTCATGCTCCTCGCTCCTGACACCGATGCAGGCGGTGCGATTCATCTCGCCAATCGCCTGGTTGAAGCCTTCCGCAACAAGAACTTCTCCGACGGCAAACTGAGCGCGCGCGTTACTGCAAGCGCGGGCGTTGTCTCTGCCGTTGTCAGTACGGAAAGCGTTGCGGAAGAACTCCGCGCACTCGCGGACGAAGCACTTTACGAAGCCAAGCGCACGGGACGCGACCGCGTAGTGTTCTCAGGCAGGCACGCTCATATGGCCAGTCGTCACGATGACGCTGTTCCCGCCCACGTGAATAGCGGTAATTGAACCACCGCTCTTCTCAGCTTCTATCGTAAGCCTGGACGGGCGCCCCATCTCTATTCCCTGCGCGACCTCCCAACGGAGCGATCCCTCGCGCGGTGTGCGCTTTGCCAGATAGCCCGCAAGACAAGCGCCCGCGGACCCCGTAGCAGGATCCTCCGGCACCGCCAGCGATGGCACAAATACACGCGCCCGGATATCGCAGCCACGTACATGTTCCGGCAGCGCTGCATCGGCAACCGCACCGCCGCCGCCGTTGCCACCGTTACCATCCTGCATCGCAAACACCAACGGCTCCGATGCCCAGCGGCCGCGCAGTACTCTGTCAAACTCATCCATCTGCACACGCGCGCGACTCACTGCACTCACCGTCTTTAACGGCACAATCAGAAACGGTATCCCGCACGACACACCAGCGGGCGCATAATCGCCACCGATAAAATCACTCTCGCTGAGCGACAACACCCGCGCCAACTCGGCGATACCAGGCACATCACCGCGCTCATCCGGTAGCATCGCGGTTGTAAGACGCGCATGCACCGGCACACCATTACTTAGCGTTACACGCACCGGCACTGGCCCAACACCCTCGCCCAGCACCACCGTGATCTCGCCGCGATCGGTACCCGCAGTTGCAACCGCACTCGCACTCACTTCACCGGTCGCCACAAGGACATGCGCTGTCCCGATCGTCGGGTGGCCCGCAAACGGCAACTCCGCGCCCGGTGTGAATATCCGCACACGCCGCGTATGCGCTTCACTATCCGCGTCAAACACAAACACCGTCTCCGAGTAACCAAACTCCTTCGCGATGTTCTGCAGCGTCTCCGTCGGCAACCCTTCCGCGTTGAACACCACCGCAAGTGGGTTCCCTGTAAACACGGCCGACGTAAACACGTCGGCCGTTACATACCTCAAGCTCCGCACTCTTTCCGTCACTCGGCGCTGCTGAGGAACGGGTACTTCCAGTCGAGCGGCGGTGAGAACGTTTCCTTGACGTTCCGTGCACTCACCCAGCGCATAAGGTTGAGCTTGGAACCCGCCTTGTCGTTGGTGCCGGAACCGCGTGCGCCACCGAACGGCTGCTGTCCAACCACTGCGCCTGTCGGCTTGTCGTTGATGTAGAAGTTACCGGCAGACTGACGGAGAACACCCGAGGCAAGACGCACTGCGTTGCGATCGCGCGAGAACACTGCACCGGTAAGCGCGTACGGTGACGTCGAGTTGACCAGTTCCAGCGTTTCAGCGAACTTGTCGTCGTCGTACACATACACGGTAAGCACCGGGCCAAAGAGCTCTTCGCACAGCAGCACATGGCCGCCGTCCTTTACCTGCACGATTGTCGGTTCAATGTACCAGCCCTTGCTGTCGTCGTAGCCGCCGCCTGCAACGATGGTTTCTGTCTTCTTTGCATCATCCAGGTAGCGTGCGATGCGACGGAACGCCTTTTCGTCGATCACTGCGCCGATGAAGTTGCTGAAGTCGGTGGTGTCACCCTGCTTCATATCCTTCATCATCGACACGCAGCGGTCGCGCACGTCGGGCCACAGCGATTTCGGGATGTACGCGCGGCTGGCTGCTGAACACTTCTGCCCCTGGTACTCGAACGCACCGCGCACCATCGCAACAGCCAGTGCCTGCGGGTCAGCGCTTGAGTGCGCAACGATGAAGTCCTTGCCGCCGGTTTCGCCAACGATACGCGGGTATGAACGATAGACGCCCATGTTGCGTCCGATCGTTTCCCACATGCTGTTGAACACCGCGGTCGAACCGGTGAAGTGAACGCCGGCAAGATCCTTGTGAGTCAGTACGACATCAGAGATAGCGGCCGCGTCGCCTGCAACGAAGTTGATGACCCCCGGGGGGAGTCCGGCTTCTTCGAGCAGCTGCATCAGGTACCACGCGGACAGCATCGCGCTCGATGCCGGCTTCCAGACGACGGTGTTCCCCATGAGTGCCGGCGCTGTCGGGAGGTTGCCGGCGATGGAGGTGAAGTTGAACGGCGTAACTGCGAAGACGAACCCTTCCAGCGGACGGTAGTCGAGCTGGTTCCACATGGTGTGGTCAGAGAGTGGCTGTTCGTCGTACAGCTCCTGTGCGAACTGGGCATTGAAGCGCCAGAAGTCGATGAGCTCACAGGTGGCGTCTATCTCTGCCTGATGCGCTGTCTTGGCCTGGCCGAGCATGGTTGAAGCGAGTACATCGTAGCGCCATGTGGTGGTGAGGAGTTCAGCAGCGCGGAGGAAGACTGCGGCGCGGTCTTCCCAGCGCCACTGTGACCATTCCTTGTGTGCGGCTTCAGCGGCAGCGATGGCCTGGTGCACATGCTCGGGGGTGGCTTTGTGGTAAGTGCCGAGTACGTGCTGATGGTCGCAGGGCATAGTGACTTTGCCCGTGTTGCCGGTGAGGATGCGCTTCCCGCCGATTACGAGTGGTATTTCGGTCTGTTCTTTGGCCATGGAGGCGATTCGCGCCTTGAGAGCCTTGCGCTCGGGTGTGCCCGGCGCGAATGAAAAGACCGGTTCGTTACGGGCAGGCGGGACGCGACGCGTTCCGTCGAAAGCTGCAAAAGACATCGAAAAAGCTCCGAAAGTAAAAGTCCAGCTTGAAAAACGTGATATTGAAAGATAGCAAAGACTACACCATAACGTGGTCCCCCAAGTAGCGTTGAGCCATGCGCTTTCCACAATTCCGGCGCCTTGCGCCCCTCGCAATCCTTTTCGCGGTTGCCGCCTGCGACATGTCAACTGTCGGATGGCTGGACAGCGAGCCGATAACAACGAGTCAGCCGTCCCCGCTGGCGAGCTCTCCGATTGAGTTGCCGGACACGACGTTGCGCTCAGGCGATTCGATGGCGGCGTTTGTTGAGACGCAGGACCTGTTGCGGGATGCTGGTGGTGAATCGCTGCTGGAAGCGCACTTTGCCGGGTTTGGTGCGGGTCTGGCTGCGGGGGAGGGTGCCGGAGCGGGTGATTCCGGCGCGCCTGGTGCGCCTGCCAGTGACGCCGGTGTCTCTGTTGCGGCCCCGCAGCAGTCCGGCCCCGCGCCTGAGGCTGCCGCGCCCGCCAACGACGCCGCGCCGGCCTTCCCAGGCGACCCGGAGCGATGCGTGGGCTCGCTCCGTCTTGCTCATGGGCCAGGGGGCGCCACCGCTGCCACGTGGTGGTCACGGCGCGGAGGGGGCCGCGTGGCTCTAATGACGGCCTGGAAGGGCGAAAACACCGCTGCCCTATGGTCAACCCCTGTTGCAGTTGATACGAGCGACACGGGCCCTTCTGACGCACGCGCGGGGGAGCGGAGAGCCGCCGGCTGCAACAGGATCCCGCCCGCCATCGCGGTGGACGCAGCCACGGGTGCAGTTCACATCGCATACTCGCTTCCGACCAAAGCCGGTGCAGGAGTCTTCCATGTCAGCCAGAGCGCTCCGGGCGGACCCTTCGGCGCACCGCAGGCCATAGTCCACGGTGATGCACCCGCGGCCGCACGCATCGCTGCGGCCGGCGAGCTTGTCGCGATTGCCTATGAAGACCCGAACGGTGGCACCCGACGCGGCATCGTGCTCGCCCTGTCGCATGATTCAGGTGCGCACTTCAAGGACCGGCTCGCTGCAACCGCAGGTGTTCAGGGCGGACGGGACCCGTACGTTATGATCAGAGGCGATCACATCGTCGTCGGTTGGAGCGAAATCCCGAACGCCACTGCCACTCCGGTATTCAAAGTCCGCCGCGCACAGTTCAAAAAATGACCGCTACCGTCACCCGCTTCTTCCACGCACGCATTCACTGATGCACTTCCTCGGTTCTCACTGCCTCGACAACGGCGGCATACACATGGCTGCGAAACGTGCCGGGCGCGCAGGGATGACAGCGCTCCAGGTGTGCACCGCGATCCCGAAATTCTACAACGACAAAATGTCAGCCAAACCGGAACGCGTCGCACGTTTCCGCGAAGCTCTGGCAGAGACCGCGATCGAGCCGCGACATGTGCTGGTACACGCGGCATATGTGCTCAACTGCGCCACCCCCGACGTAACCAAATGGGAGCGCGCTGCTGCCGGACTTGCCAAAGAATACGAACGCTCCACTGCGTTCGGAGCAGGCGGTGTCTGCTTTCACCCAGGCGCAGCCACGGACGGTGACCGCGAAAGCGGGATCAGGCGCGTGGCACTCGCCATGCAGCGCGCACTCGAAGCCGTGCCCGACAGCCACACTCGTCTCCTGATCGAAAACACCGCAGGTGCAGGCACCACCGTTGGACGCACTGCAGAAGAAATCGCAGCAATCCTGGCCGCAATTCCGGCGGAGCTGCGGGAACGCGCGGGCTACGGACTCGATACCTGCCACATGCTTGCATCGGGGTTCGATATCGCGACATCGCACACAGAACTCGTCGCCATCCTGGACGAATTCGAGAATGATATCGGCGAACCGCCCGCCTTTTTCCATCTCAATGACAGCGAAGGCGCACTCGGCTCCAACCGCGACCGGCATGCACTGATCGGGGAAGGCCAGATCGGGATCGAAGCCTTCGACTGGCTGCTGAGCGATCACCGCTCAAAGAACGTTCCGCTCATTCTGGAAACGCCACAGGCCAACCCGGATATCGCGGACGACGACGACTCGCCCGACAGCAACGATCTCCTGTGCATGGAGCGGCTCAAGGCACTCGCAGGCTGGAGCCGCTGACGTCGTTGCGCGGCGCCGGTGTTGAACCACGCGTTGCATCGGCACGGCTTGTGTCGGCGATGCTCGCATCGGCACTCCTCGTGGCAGCACTCCTCTCCGCCTGCAGTAACGACAGCGCGCCTCGCGACCCCGCCGCTTACTCCACTGAACCAATAGACATCACCACAGACGACGGCGTGTGGCTTCGCGGCGAACTCCTCATCCCTCATACACCGCAGCACGCCACACACGCCATAGGCGCCGCCGTCATTGTCGGTGGAACCGGCGTTCAGGACAGAAACGGTTCCCGCCCTGATCTCCCTGGCTATCAGCTCCTTCGCGATGTTGCCGTTGTCGCTGCCGAAGCGGGTGTCTACTCACTTCGCTTCGATGAACGTGGCGCAGGGGAATCCGGAGGTACTCCGGGTGCTGTCACCACTCGCACCGCCGCCGACGTTGCAACGGCCGTGCGTTACCTGCATACTCGCTTCCCGGATCGCGAAGTTGCCGTCATCGGGCACAGCGAAGGAGGGCTTGTCGCCATGATCGCGGCGGCCTCCGACAGTGTGGTGCACGCTCTCGCACTTCTGGGTACGCCGTCCCGCCCCGGGCGCGAGATCGCGCGCGCACAGAGGGAGCTCATCGCGTCGGGTAACAGCACGCTGTACCCGCCTGCACTGAAAGACGAGGCACTTAAAAACGCCGAAGCGGCTGCAGAGTATCAGGCGCAAAACGACCCGTGGCTCAGAGAGTGGTTTGCTTTGGAGCCCATGGAGTACGCTGCGAAACAACGTGGCAGAGCACTCATAGTGCACGGCGAGCGCGATATGCAGGTGCCGGTTCTCCAGGCTGATGAGCTGTCAGAGGGGCTCAAGGCAGCGGGCGTGCAGGTAACTGAGGTAAAGATCCCAGGGATGAATCACCTTTTCCTGAGCGACACAGATGGTCATCCGGATCATTACGTACTGCTCCACACACGCACGCTGGACACGAGAGCGGCGCTCGTATTGCGCTCATGGCTTCGTGAGAGTGCACCGTCCGGAACTTCCAGCAAGACGGCTGATGGGAGCCGGTAAGTGTCCCTGAGGGCGTTTTTGAGGCAAAAATGCGCTTCTGAGGCAACAATTTTCACTCTTAATGCGCAAAGTTGTGTTTTACCTATTGCGCGTAGTCACAGCGCCTTTAGTTTTTGGCGCGTCCGCGTGTGTGCGCGGCATATCGGACATAGAGTTGTCCGAGACGACCCAAACGGTCACTTAATCCGGAGAAAGTATGGCCGCTGCGAAGAAGTCAGCAAAGAAAGCCGCCAAAAAGGCTGCCCCGAAGAAGGCAGCTAAGAAGGCGGCTCCGAAGAAGGCAGTAAAGAAGGCAGCCCCCAGGAAGGCAGCCAAAAAAGCCGCCCCCAGGAAGGCAGTGAAGAAGGCAGCCCCCAAGAAGGCAGCCAAAAAAGCCGTCCCCAAAAAGGCAGCCAAGAAAGCCGCCCCCAAGAAGGCTGCAAAGCGCAAGCCGAACCCGGCTTTCATGAAGGCGCTGACGCCGAGTGCACAGCTCGCCGCTGTTGTAGGCGATAAGCCACTCCCGCGTACGGAAGTCGTGAAGAAGCTCTGGGCTTACATCAAGAAGAACAATCTTCAGGATGCCAAGAACCGGCGCAATATCAATGCCGACGACAAGCTCAAGCCGGTCTTCGGTGGAAAGAGCCAGGTCAGCATGTTTGATATGACCAAGCTCGTTTCGAAGCACCTGTCGTAACTCTGAACGCAGGGTTTTCGTACAGAAGGGGGGCGTATCCTGTCGGGAGACGCCCCCTTGCTGGTATCTTACAGCCTGCTCTGTATCCAACTTCCGTTCTTAAGCTCACCAAGTGGCCAAGAAGCAAAGTCCGACCGAACCCCAAAACAGCGTAGCCGATCTGAGACGCGGCAAAAGCGCATCCAAAGCTGCCAAGCCCACCACATGGGAAAACATCAAGGCGATCGTCATCACGCTGGCGATCTTCCTGGTGATCCGCACCTTCCTTGTTGAGGCCTACCGGATACCGTCGGGGAGCATGATCCCCACGCTCCTCATCGGCGACTGGCTTTTTGTGAACAAGCTGGCCTATGGCCCGCACGTCCCGGGTACGGACTACAACCTCCCGGGCTACAACGAGCCGAAGCGCGGCGATGTTATCGTCTTCCGGTCGCCGCCGCAGCTGGATATGCCGGAAGACATGACACCTACGCTTGTGAAGCGGTTGGTGGCAGTCGGCGGTGACACGGTCTACATGCGTGGCGGAATGTTCTATGTGAATGGCGTTGCGCAGCCGCCGGTCCCGAACAACAACCCGATCATGAACGGCGGCTTTTCCATGGGGCTGTTCAACTGGCAGCACAGTTATGAGCTCGCCGGTTCCCGTTTCGGTGAACCGCCTGCTATCCCTACGCTCGACGACTGGGGACCACTCGTCGTGCCTGAGAATCACCTCTTCTTCCTCGGTGACAACAGGTACGACTCCAAGGACAGCCGTGACAGGGGATTTGTACCGCGTGACAATGTCCGCGGACGCCCGATCTTCGTTTACTACTCGTACAACGCAGACGACAGCGATCGCGCGCTCCCGTTTCTTACGGATATCCGCTGGAAACGTATCGGCACCGTGATCCGCTGACCAGGATTCACAACGGTGGCCAGCTTCTTTCCCCTGGATGTAGTCGACTGGGCTGACAAACAGCTGCATCCGCTGCGCGCGTTTTCGCTCCGCACAATTGAGCTGGCCGGTCTTACAGGGGTACTGCTTCGCCTTTTCCGTGCACTGCTGCTCGGCACTTCCGGGCTATGGCTGCTCGTTGTGGGTGTCGCATTCCTGGTAATGCTCCTCTGCGGCGCGCTCACATGGCACCTCGCCAACTTTCCGCCACGGCACTGGCCCGCACGCACGCTCGGCTTTGCCGCCGTAGAGATCGCTGCAGAACTCGGCATGAGCACACTGCTCATCGTTGCAGGGATGGAACGCTATGGTTCGCGGCTGGCCACCTGGGCCGATTGGTGGCCGCTCGCGACCAATACACTCCTTGGCAGGGGGTTTGTCATTGCAGTGTATGCACTGGCTCTGGCTGGGGCTGTTAAGCTCGTAAGACGTGCTCTTGCCAGACGCGAAGGAACGCCGCCGGCTGAATAGGGCTGCACGAGCGCGGCACCAGACCGGTGAGTCCTGCAAGTGCCAGGCAGCGCGATCACTCAGCATTGGCCTCTACGCTGGTACCTGCACCCGCGGACCGGCTATCTTTCAGGGATGAACGCCAGAGACAGAGGGAAACGCCTGCTCGTCGTCGGTGACCGCGTGTTGGTACGCGTAGAAGACGGTGAACAGCGCAGCAAAGTGGGATTGTACCTGCCGCCAACGGCCGTCGATAACCAGGCAGTGCAGGGGGGTGAGATCATAGCCACCGGCCCGGGGCTCGCGCTTCCTGAACTCTCGGACGGCGGAGACGAACCGTGGCGCCTTACAGGCAATATGCGCGAAGCACGCTACCTCCCCATGCAGGCGCAGGCAGGTGACTACGCGCTCTTCTTCAGAAAGGCAGCCGTTGAAATCACTTTCGAGAGTGAGACATATCTGGTTGTGCCGCAACAGGCAATTCTGGCGCTGGTGCGCGAGGACGCACACGATGACTTACCCGGTTTTTAACCGGGCTTCACAAGGAGCTTGAACATGATGAGATACCCGAACCTTCTCGTTGCACCCATGCGTGAGGATCTGACGCGGATTGGTGTAGCCGAACTCCGCACCGCGGACGATGTAGACGCGGTTCTGGAAAACACCGAGGGGACAACATTGCTTGTAGTGAACTCCGTCTGCGGCTGTGCAGCGCGGAATGCGCGCCCGGCAGTTGCGACGGCACTTAAGCATTCAGTCCTCCCCGATCGTTCAGTCACGGTTTTCGCAGGTCACGATCTGGAGGCAACGGAACGTGCGCGCGAATACATTCAGGGCTATGCGCCCAGCTCGCCCAGCATCGCGCTCTTCCAGGACGGGAAAGTGGTCTTCATGCTGGAGAGATGGCAAATCGAAGGCAGGTCGGCCGAGGCGATCGCAGCAGACCTGACACGCGCATTCGACGCGCACTGTGCTGGTTCAGCGCAAAGCGCCTGACCCTTCGCGCACCCGCCACGCGAGCCGCGCGCCGTGCCACTCGACTATAACGACGCTACCGCCGACGCGCTCGCTGGCGCTGTAAAAGGCCGTTATACAATCGAGCGGGAGATCGGGCGCGGCGGCATGGGTGTGGTGTTTCTCGCGGTCGACGAACGACTGCAACGACGCGTCGCGATCAAAACGCTGCCACCGCACCTGGCAGCCGATGAAGCGGTACGGAAACGCTTCCTGCACGAAGCACGCACTGCCGCCGCGCTGACTCATCCGGGGATTGTGCCGATCTACTCGGCCTCGGAAGAGAGTGGCGTTGTGTACTTTGTCATGCGCTGGATAGACGGCGAATCCCTTGCCGATAAACTCGCTGCAAAGGGACCCATGCCTTCCGGCGACGTCCTTGCTCTGATGACGGAGCTCGCAACGGCACTGGGTTATGCGCACGCGATCGGCATTGTGCATCGCGATATCAAAGCGGAGAACGTGCTGATTGAACGGAAAACCGGAAAGGTGCTGATTACTGACTTTGGTATCGCACGCGTCATTGAGATGCAGACGAATACTGCTACCGGCACGATCCTGGGTACAGTGCAGTACATGAGCCCCGAACAGGTCGTGGGTGAAACCATCGACGGGCGCGCCGATCTCTATGCTCTCGGTGTGCTTGGCTTTCACTGTCTTACAGGCCGGTTCCCGTTTGAGCGGCCAACACCGACCGCGGTGCTGGTGGCGCAGGTGAATGATGTACCGCCGCGGGTTTCCTGGTATGCGCCCGAGGTATCGCCGCTTGCCGAGCGTGTGGTGTCGCGCTTGTTGCAGAAGCAACCGAACGCCCGTTTTCCCAGTGCTGAGCTGCTGTGTGCTGCGATTCAGCAGGGCGCAAGCGATGAGCAACCGCGTGGCATTGCTGCACCGGCTTCCGGGTCAGTGGCGCGCGCACAAAAAGCAGTCGCAGCGCATTCGCCCGGGCGCGCACCCGCGACCCCTGTGCCGTTGCCGGAAAAGTTGTCGTCGGAGTCGGCGCAGGTGGTCTGGGCGCGCGCGGCAGAGCTGCAGGCCGGGAGCAGTGCAACTCAGAACGCGCCGGCTTCACTGCCGGCAGATACCATCGCCGCTCCCGATGCGAAAACGATTGGATACGATGTTGCGGTTGTGCGCGACGCAGCGCGTGAAGCCGGGATAGATCTGGATTTTGTTGATCGGGCGATCGTGGAGCATGCAAGGAAGCGCGCTGTCAATGTGGTGCCGAGTGTCTCGTCATCCGGCGAACCACCACTTTTGGCTGGAGCGCACAAAATCATTGATTTTGAAGGCACGATAGACGGCGAGCTGACGCAGGAAGGTTTCGAACAGCTCGCAGACGAAGCGAGCCGACAAATTGGTGAGATGGTGCAGGCAGGGGTCATTGGGCGCACGCTCACAATCACAACACTGGGCAGTTCAGGTTCACGCGGCAACAGCTCCAGATTGCTGCAGGTGACTGTTTCGTCGCGGAATGGCACGACCAATGTGCGAGCGGTCGAAAACCTCACGCCAATGCGCAGGAATATCTTTGTGGCCGGCCTCGTAAGCTCCGGCTATGCGGGTGGGATAATTGCCGCACTTGTTGCCGGCAATTCGCCGAATCCGGTGCTTGCCATCCCGGTGTTCCTGGGGTTGTTCGGTGCCAGCTTCTGGGCTACGCGACTGATCAACATAAAGCGCACTGCCAGGCGCGTAACAAAGCTCAACGAGCTCGTATCGCGGCTGCTGCTCAAAGCCAGCGATAGCACCGAGTGACTGCTACGTCATCAGCGCGCAGTCACCCAGCGGAAAACTTCTTTGAGAGTTGCGCGCTTGCCGTACATCAGGAGCCCCACCCGATAGATACGCGCAGCCAGCAGCACGGATGCCACGGCTCCAACAGTAACCGAAAGCAAAGCGACCGCGATCTGTAATACCGGTACGCTGGTGACGGTCATCCGGAGCGGCATTACTATCGGCGCCGACCACGGGAGCAGCGACATCACCACTGCAAACCCACCGTCGGGCTGCATCATGAAGTTCTGCACGAACATCATCGCGGATATGAGGAGCAGCAGCACCGGCATCTGTGCCTGCTGCGCTTCCTGTTCAGTGCTTACCGTTGCGCCGGCCGCGGCAAACAAGCCGGCATACAGCATGAACCCAAGCAGGAAGAACGCCACCAGCAGAATTATTGTGGGCATGCCGATATCGGGGAGTACGAACGGCGTGGAATCCACGCCAAATCGTGCAAACAACGGCTCGCGGATCTTGTATATCCCCCACGACATGCCAAGCCACAGCACCAACTGCGTAAGCCCGACCCCACCAACACCGATCACTTTGCCGGCGAGCAGCTTCGACGCAGACACACTCGATATCACCACTTCAGCGACGCGCGTCTGCTTTTCCTCCAGCACGCCACGCAGTACGTTGAGCCCGTAGATGAAAATCGTCATGTAGAGCAGCATCGCAACCGCGATTCCTGCGAAGATGTTGATCATCCCGGAGCCACCGCGACCGCGTTTGGTAAGCCGCTCCGTTTCGATGTTTACGTTTACGTTGGCGATCCGCCGGCCGGCTTCGGCATCGATACCGGTTTCAGCGATACGGAGCGCCACAACTTCGTAGCGCACTGCACGCTGAAGCCGCTGCATGTCAAAGAGCGCAGTCGTATTCCGGCCGGCATAGCGCGCCTGACCGGCTGCAAGCGTGCTGCTGTCGAGTACCAGATAGCCGACACTCCGCCCCGCCATTACACCGGCCGTCGCCAGTGATTCAGCGTCTGCGATGTTGGCCGGTTCAACGGTCTCCACACGCGGCATTGTGCCGGACCCTGTCTCGCCGCCTGCAAGGGTCAGCGATACCCGTTCACCAAGATTCTGCTGAGTGGCATCCAGGATGACGATGTTGGTGCCGTTATCGGAGGCCTTTCCGCGTGATGCAAGGAGTCCCGGGAGGATCATCAGCGCACCAAAGAACAGCGGGCCGAAGATGGTGGCAAAAATGAACCACTTCGTGCGCACCCGCTCCATGTATTCGCGGCGGATCACCGCAATAAGCTTACCCATGTCCCGTGAGCCCCGCCTCGACGCCCGCAGCGCCGACTTTTTCAAGGAAAATCCGGTGTAGCGATGGACGCACAACTTCAAAGCGCTCAATACGCGCACCGGCCGTTATCAGAGCGCGCAGCAGCGCACCACTTTCGGCGCCCTCTGCAAGTTCGAGTTCAAGAGTACGGTTGTTGTCGTCCACGCTCTGCACCAGTGCGCGGTCGTTGATGACAGCAGCAACGGCCGCATCCGGTGCACCGTCCAGCGACAGCGCCACCAGCCTCGCACCATGTGCTTCCCGCACTTCGGTCATGCTGCCGTCGAGCACCTTGCGCCCCTGCGCGATGATGCACACTGAGTCGCACATCCGCTCTGCATTGTCCATCACGTGCGTACTGAAAATCACAGTCGATCCCTGTTTGCGGAGATCCACCACGGTGTCCTTGAGCGCCTGCGCATTGATCGGGTCCAGCCCGCTGAAGGGTTCGTCCAGGATGACCAATTCGGGTGA
>CAZDMG010000046.1:0-4512 GCA_964506655.1 uncultured Gemmatimonadaceae bacterium | reverse complement strand
CTGTCCGGGGCAATGATGTTGAGCGCCATCCGGATGGTAGTGGTTTTGCCGGCACCGTTCGGGCCAAGGAGGCCGTAAACAGTACCACGTGGGACATGCAGGGAAAGATCCCCGATGGCCACGTGCTGCTCGTACCTCTTTACGACGTTCTGTATGTGTATGGCGGCGTCTGCCATGCAGCGTGGGTTGAAGACAGGGTTCGGGTGTGCTTTGTAAGCGGCTGTGTGTGCTGTTGTGTGAATACAGGATGATAGCGGCTGATACCCGGTGTATCCAACTATCTTGAGAGACATTCTTTTGGCAGCAGGAAGGAGACGGGCGCCATGCCCTGCTGCCGCGATGACTCCGCCCGGGCCCTGAGCAATGTATTTCGTAGATAACAACGGGATCACTGACGCGCGGATCAACCTTGCGCTTGAGGAATACGTTTTCCGCAACAAGCCGGTGGATGACGACGTGCTGCTGTTCTACATAAACGCACCCGCGATCATTATCGGACGCAACCAGAACACCATCGAAGAGATCAACCCGGGTGTGGTTGAGGAGCGCGGCATCCGCGTCGTACGGCGCGTTTCCGGCGGTGGCGCGGTCTATCACGACCTGGGCAATCTCAACTTCAGTTTCATGACTCCCAATGTCGTGGGGCGGTTCAACCGGTACGACCAGTTCACCCTCCCCGTGATCAATGTACTGAAGTCGCTGGGTGTGCCCGCGGAGATGAGCGGCCGGAATGATATCCTTGCCGGTGGGCGCAAAATCTCAGGGAATGCGCAGTTCGCAACGACAAAACGCATGTTCAGCCACGGCACGCTGCTCTTCGATTCCAATCTTGATGATGTAACCGACGCACTGCGTCCGCGGCCCGGCAAGGTGGAATCCAAAGGGGTCAAGTCCGTGCGGAGCCGCGTCGCCAATATCAGCGAGTTCCTGTCGCAGCCGATGACAGTCGAAGAGCTGAGACTTCATATCGTTGATGGCATCTTCGGTTCGCATGATCTATCGGCGATCCCGACGATTGAAATCACAGCGCAGGACTGGGATGCGATCCACAAGCTCGTGGAAGATAAGTACGGCAACTGGAACTGGAACTTCGGAGAGAACCCGCGTTCCAACGTTCAGCATGCCGTCCGCTTCCCAGCCGGCGAGATAGATGCCCGTATTGAAGTTGAAGACGGACGGATCACCTCGATCCGTCTGTTCGGTGACTATATGGGTCGACTGGACGTAGCCGAGCTGGAGAAGCGGCTGCTCAACGTTTCCTATGACCGGGGTTCGATTGCCCGTGCACTCGGCGATATCGACGTAACCGACTACTTCGGTAACATGACCAGAGAGGAAGTGTTGAGTGTGATCTCTGGTTGAGCTGCTGCTAGAGTTTGATTACATCCAGCAGTTCTCTTCCGATAACCGGATCCCACGGCTGTAGCTCGTACTGTGCGACACCGTTCTTGACGTACGGATCGTTGTCGCGCACCTTGTCGAGCGCTTCGATAGTGCCGTCGTCAGGGACCCGGAGCAGCAGTGCACCGCCGGAGCGTGGGTGCAGCGGGCCGGCAGCCAGGAGGACGCCGCTCGCGTGGAGTTCGCGGAGGTAGGCCCGGTGTGAGTCCACAACGGGTGCCACCTCGTCGAAGGGGCGGCGATAACGGATAAGTGCAATAGCGTACATGATATTTCAGGATATTTCAGGGCTGAGCTTGCTGGATTGTCTGGAGACCAGCGTTGGAATCGGGACAGGAGATCCTGCACGATGTGAAGGAGTTCCATCCGTCTGAAGTATACGGGATGTGCCGCAGTTGGTCCGGACCCGGAACACATAAGCGGGAAAGTGGTGTATGAGCGATGGTGAGCGGGCATGGGTGCTTAAGGTGCGTGATGCAGCTCACAGAAAAACCGTCGTTCACGGACTGGCGATCTGTGGTTAAATTCGACATTCTTACTCTCCTCACCACTTCTGCTTGCAAGCAAGGAGAACGCTCATGAATAAGTCCGTTGTCACAAGATCCATTGTGATCCTGGCTGCTGGTGTAGCCACGCTTGCTGCATTCCGCAGCCCTCCGGCCACGCCGGTGCCACAGAGCACACAGCAGCTGGATCAGCAGGTAATCGGCACTGCCATCAGGTCGATGTACACGGGTCAGGCCGCTTTGCGCGGAATTGTCGTGGCACAGACAACTGTGCCGGCGCTGGTTGATTCGCAGCTGTACGATCGCGACAGCCGGCTTTTAAAGACGCAATTCCCCCAGCATGTGCAGATCGTTCCGCTGACAGCTGCAAGCTTCGAGAAGGAAAAGAAGCCGATGAAGCTGCAGAAGCAGCTCCTTGATGTCCCGCAGATCAAGATGGACTTTGAGTCGATTGAATCGCTGAATAAGATGGGGCTCGAGCCGAGCGATATGACAGACTCATCCTGGCGCATCCTGAAGGCCAAGTACCCGAATGCAACCAACTTTGCATCTTTCTCGCTGCCGGGTTACGATGCCGAGTACAACGTGGCCCTGGTGTCTTATTTCAACCTCTGCGGCCCGGGTTGCTACCACAAAGGGTACATCCTCCTCGAGCGTAATCTCTCAACGCGCGTATGGCGCATGGTGCACCGCAACATCGTCTATGGCGGAGGCTGATCTGGCGCACAGCCAGTCGGCACGGAATACACCCGATACTGACAAAGACGCATCGGCCCCCCAGTCCGGAGGGCCGATGTTTGTTTCACGGGCCCTTGCCGCAGTGGAGTTCCTTGAGGAAGTAGTGCACAATCATGCACTGCTGTCTGAGCTCTCCACCGAAGAACGTGCGCGCCTGTTGGCGGCCGCCGGCAGGGTGTCGCGCCCGGATGCCGTGCAGCGGCGCCAGCTTGTAAAAGCCACAAAGCGACAGCGTAAAGCAGACCGTGTCGAGCAGGAAGAACGTGTGCTGCATGAGACCGGAATCCGCAGGCTCCGCCGCGAGCCGGTGTTTCTGACGCCGCAGCTGTTCGCGCCGAGGGATGAGGTGGCGGGCACGGTGGATGCCGGGAGCGACGCGGGTGTTTTGAGCGACGAGGACAGCGTGAGCGATGCGGGCGGCGTGACCGGCACGGAGCAAAGAGATGAAGCGCCGAGTGCTACCAAAGCGATCGTACAGAACTGCTACATCTGCAAGCGCGATTACACTGAGATCCACTTCTTTTACGATCAACTGTGTCCGGAATGTGCGGCCTTCAATTACGCCAAGCGCACGGAAACAGCCGACCTGACGGGGCGCGTGGCGCTTGTTACGGGCGGGCGGGTCAAAATCGGTTACCAGGCGGTGATCAAACTGCTGCGTGCGGGTGCACGCGTAATTGTTACCACCCGTTTCCCCAACGATGCTGCGCTCCGCTTCACTGCGGAGAGCGACTTCAGTGCCTGGCAGGATCGACTCCAGATCTATGGGCTCGATCTGCGGCATACACCTTCGGTGGAAGCCTTCTGCGAGGAACTGAACCGCACACTCGACAGGTTGGATTTCATCATCAGCAACGCCTGCCAGACGGTGCGGCGTCCGCCAGACTTCTATGCGCATATGATGTCGCAGGAAAAGGCTGCTGTTGACACGTTGCCTGCCGAAGCGCGCCGTCTTGTAGGGGCGTACCAGGGGCTCCGCGCCGCAAAGTTGATCCCGGAAGTCGGTAGTGCGCCCATGCTGCCGGAAACAAGTCAGGGTGGTGACAATGTCGTCAATGCAGCAGGCACCACCAATGCAATAAACGTGAATCCCGCCGGCCTCCTGCACGCCGCTGAGTTGTCGCAAATCCGGTTGCTCCCTGACGAACTCGAAACCCGTGCGGAACTCTTCCCCATCGGGCACATGGATCAGGACCTGCAGCAGGTGGATCTCCGCGAACACAATTCGTGGCGCATGGAGCTCGATGAAGTCCCGACAGTCGAGCTCCTGGAAGTACAGCTTGTGAACGCTGTAGCGCCGTTCATCCTGAACGCCCGCCTCAAGCCTCTTATGACGCGGACGCCATCGCGCGACAAACACATCGTCAACGTTTCGGCAGTCGAAGGGCAGTTCTACCGTCGCTTCAAGACCACCCGTCACCCGCACACCAACATGGCCAAAGCCGCGCTCAACATGATGACCCGCACCAGCGCTGCTGACTACTACAGCACCGGGATACACATGAACAGCGTCGACACAGGTTGGGTCACCGACGAAGATCCGGCCGTGATCGCAGAGCGTAAGGTGTCGGAACATCGCTTCCATCCGCCACTGGATATCGTGGATGGCGCAGCACGCATTGTCGACCCGATTATTTCAGGTTTCAATACCGGCACCCACGTGTGGGGCCAGTTCCTCAAGGATTACAAAACAACTGACTGGTAGGCGCGACTGCGATTTGATGGGGCCTCGGCAGCAGCAGGCAGGTACTGACGCTTTGATATACGCGCTCGCGTCAATACCTGCGCCATAGCGCCGCCGTTACCCCGCGTCGAAGAGCCGGTTCACCTCAAGCAGCGCATCGCAAAGCGCGTCCACATCGCGCGA
>CAZDMG010000045.1:0-17443 GCA_964506655.1 uncultured Gemmatimonadaceae bacterium | reverse complement strand
ACGTTGCCGCGAGACCACCGGATCACGCTCCCACCGCCTCAGTTTCCAGCCTCAGTTTCCCGCCACCTCAAGCGCCTGCTCGATATCTGCCACGATATCGTTGATATCCTCGAGCCCCACGCTCACCCGTACCAGGCCATCAGTTATCCCCACGGCAGCCCGCTCCTCAGCTGAAAGCTTACTGTGTGTTGTCGATGCGGGATGCGTGACGATCGTCCTCGTATCACCCAGATTGGCTGAATGTGAGCACATACGGACAGAGTTGAGGAATTTCCGGCCGCCATCCAGCCCGCTGGCGAGCTCAAGCGCAACTATTCCACCACCCTGAGACATCTGGGAGCGGGCAAGGCTGTACTGAGGGTGCGATTCAAGAAATGGGTAGCTCACCGAACTGATTGCACTGTGGCCTTCAAAGTGCCTGGCAAGTGCGAGTGCATTCGAGCAGTGCCTGTCCATCCGCACTGCAAGTGTTTCGAGCGACTTCGAGAGAAGCCATGCATTGAATGCACTCATCGCCGGTCCTGTGTTGCGTGCGAATGACCTGCATTCTTTGATGTACGAACTGTCACCGATAACTGCACCGCCAAGAACCCTCCCCTGGCCGTCGATGTATTTCGTCGCACTGTGCACCACAACAGAGGCTCCAAGCTCCAGAGGCCGCTGCAGCCATGGGGTGGCAAAGCAGTTGTCAACGATAAGCGCAATTCCACGCTCACGCGCCAGTTCGCCAAGGCTCCGGATATCGATGATCTCAAGCCCGGGATTGGACGGTGTTTCAATGAAAATCATCTTCGTAGAAGGCGTGACCAGACGCTCGAATGAAGCCCGGTCGCTGCCATCGGCGTAGGAGTGTGTTACTCCCCAGCGTGGCAGGAACTTAGTGAGTAACTGATGTGTGGAGCCGAAGATTGCGCGCGCTGCAACTATGTGGTCTCCCTGACTTACATGGGCTGCGATCGCTGTAAAAACAGCAGACATGCCGGACGCTGTGGCAAGCCCGTCTTCTCCACCTTCAAGCCTGGCGAGCTTGCGGACAAACTCATCCACGTTGGGGTTGGAATAGCGGCTGTAAACGTTCCCCGTAACCTCTTCTGCGAAGAGAGCGCGTGCATGTTCAGCGCTGTCGAAGCAGAAGCTGGAGGTCAGGTAAAGCGGTACTGAATGCTCGCGCTGCGGAGTAGCGGCGCTTTGCTCGCGGATCGCGATGGTGGAAAAATGGTCAGGCATCTGTAGGCATTGGTTGGAAGACTGGTACTCAGTTCTAATTATATGTCAGTTATATGCCAGCGTGGCGCGCACAGCGGCCCGGTACGTAATTTCAGGGATGGACTCTAACAGCAATACATTGGTCTGTCCCGTCGTGGTCCTGGCTTCCCAGTCACCGCGAAGGCGTGAGCTGTTGGCACTTGTTGGGATTGCACACGAAGTAGTCCCGGCCGATATCGATGAGTCTCCACATCATGGCGAGACGCATCTGGAACACGTTGAAAGGCTGGCTGCGGAAAAGTCCCGGGCCATCGCTGCCGTCCGTCCTGATGCCGTAGTGATAGGGGCTGACACGATCGTAGTGCTGGATGGTGTGCTGCTCGATAAGCCCTCATCTGAGGAAGATGCACTCCGGACACTGACACTGCTGAGCGGACGAAGCCACACAGTGCACACCGCTGTAGCTGTGAGTTACCGTGGTGAGACCCTGTCAGCTGTCGAGACTGTGGGTGTAACCTTCCGTGAGCTTACCAAAGAGCGCATTGCCAGCTACATCCGCACGGGCGAGCCAATGGATAAGGCCGGTGCCTACGGCATCCAGGGGTACGGTGCCACGATTGTACGACGCGTGGACGGTGACTACTTCGCCGTTATGGGGCTTCCACTTGGCTTGCTTGTGGAGCTCCTGGCGAAGCATGGACTCAGCTACAACTTTGGCCCTATATCACTCAATCAGAAGGCCGCGATCACGGAGTAGGGCGAACCGCTTTTCACGGTATTCACGCTCCCACACAGCCACCCGCTCCATTACATCGTGCACCGTGATACGAGGCATGCGGTTGTGGCGGTATTTCATGTTAAGCGGGTAGTCCTCACCCGGATCGCCGTATGCATCTATCATGAGATCGCGCGATGTGTTGTACGGACCAACCCGCTTGGGGTTTGTATAACCAATAAGCGAGATGACAGGCGTCCTCAGTGCCACGGCGAGGTGAAGAGGGCCGGTATCCGGTGAGAGTGCAAGCGCAGAGGCATCAAGGATTGCGGCCAGACGTCGGAGACCGCTCCCCAGCTCCGAGTGCACGATTGGGGTGCGGGAGCGAATAATTTCCTCGGCCCGGCGCTCACGCTCACTGGTGCCACCGGTGAGAACAGGTTGAAGGCCATAGTCATAGTAGAGCCTCGCACACACTTCCGCCCATCGCTCAGGAAGCCAGTCTTTCTGCTCCTTGCTTGTGGCGACCACTATTGCAGCAACCGGTCGCTCGAACTGCTGCACAAATGCGCGCTGCCATTGGCACTCACTCTGATTCCATGGCCCGAGCCCCCATTCAGGCTCGCCATACGGGATTCTCAGGTCTTCGAGGAATTCGAAATATTGATCCTGCACATGCTGGCCTGTGCGCGCACCGATACGGCGGGTAGTAAACAACCAGTTCATGTCACGCGCGCGCGCCCGGTCGAATCCCAGTTTGATCGGTGCACGGGCAAAGGATGTAATGATGCCCGCCTTGAGATACACCTGCAATGCGAGCACCACATCAAACTTCCTTTTCCGGAGCTCACTGCGGACGTGAGCAAAGGCGCGCCAGCCTTTGCCCCGGTCGAAGATGATGATTTCGTCGACATGCGGATGTCCCCGTACCAGGGACGCAGGGCCCGGTTGCAGTACCCAGGTAATATGTGAGTGCGGGTTCCACGCCTTGATCGCGTTCACGATCGGCATTACGTGTACTGCATCGCCTACTGCGCTCATCATCACTATGCAAAAACGGGGAGTATCGCTTTTCAACCCCGTACCAGTGATTTCCCTGATTGCAAAGCCCGCGATATTGCCTGATTCTTCCATCTCATCTGCACGCTGTCGTTGCCATTTTCTGATAGACCGGGTGAGCCGCGCGACATTCGCATCGTTGATCGCCTGATCGCTCAGCTCCGGGCAATGCTTCATCGTATCGACATCAATTACCAATGCAAGCGGAGTCGCCGGACGTGCTGCGCCGGCGTACACGTTCGCTGCAGCTGCATCCGCAGCACCCGGACAGATAAGGATATTCTTTACGTTGAGATCCCTGTGCACCAGGTGCTTCTGTTGCAGCTGCGCGAGCAGTTTCTGAATCGCACTTACGGCGCCCGGTAGATCGACATCGGCTGCCAGCCCGGACATGACCGCATCAAAATCAGAAGCCCGCTCTATGTAACGGGATACCACATCAACACGTACGACGCCCGGGAATACCCTGTACAACGCATATCCCAGAACAGGTGCCGTGGGAATGCCACACTCCTGCAACAGCAGTGATTTGCCGAGTTCGACGGCAGCACGTGAAGGGCGCAGGTAGCGATCACCGGTAAAGGGTGCGAGCATGCCTCCGTGCCATGCGTGCCGGACGGCCACCCGGGTGCCCGAGGCCAGTCTTGCTACGTATACCGGTGCGCGCCCTCTCAGCGCCTGACGCTGTGGTTGCTCCGATGCCCATTCATACAGCGTGCCTGCACTGCGTACGGCATCCGCAAGCTCGTCCACAATGGCGGCTTGTGCTACAACAACTGCCGAGCCGATGGTGCGACTTTCAAATCCAGCTGGCAGCGAGTCAGTCATTTATCGACTCGGCTTTGCTGGGTTCACCCGACGTTGAGGCCCGATGCCAGTCCAGTTTCCAGAGCTCCACCGATCTGTCCGAACGTTTGTCCGGATGCGCAGTGCGGTAAAATGACAGTGCCTCGCCAAGCCCGCTGCTCTTTAGTGACAACGCTACAGGCTCGCTTACAATAATCTCTTCGCCCGGAGCGAAACCGCAGACGCGATTCGCAAGATTTACCGTGTCTCCCACAAGCGCGAACTCAAGCCTGCGCGGAGAACCTATGTTGCCGACGAATGCATCGCCGCTGTGCAACCCTACTCCGATACGAAGCACGGGCTTTCCTTCCGTCACCCACTTTGCATTAAGCGACGCCATTGCCTGTTGCATATCAATAGCCGCACGGGCTGCCTGTAATGGGTGATCTGCACCCGGATTCAAAGCTCCCCAGTAGGCCAGAAGTGCATCTCCGATGAACTTGTCCAGAGCACCATCGTGCCGGAAGACACACTCCACCATTGCACCAAAGTATTCGTTCAACTGGTTCGCCAGATCATCCGGTGAAAGCGACTCCGCAATGGATGTGAAGCCACGGATATCGCAGAACAGCACGACTACATTGTACCTGTTGCCGCCGAGCGTAATATCGGGATCTGAACCGGCAATCCGGGATGCAATCTGAGGCGCAAAGTAGCGTTCAAAATTCTCTCTGACACGGTTCGCCCGGTTGAGCTCAAGCATTGCTCTTTCGCGTTCCACTCCAGCCGATGCGATACCGGCATAGGCAACAAGGAAATCCAGATCACTTTCCGTGAAACTGTCCGTATCGCGCAGGTTATCGATGTAAAGCACTCCAAGCACACTGCCGTCGGCGGCGAGCAAGGGAGTGGCCATTGCGGATCTGACGGCCTGCCGGATAACAGATGCGCCGGTTGTACGCTGATCTTCTGCGGCATCGCGCGTGAGCAGCGCTGCTTTCCGGGAGACGACTTCATCCACGATTGCGCGTGGCGGATCTGAATCCACTTCACCACCGTTGCGGGTGCGCGCTATCTGCCGCATAAGAGTGTCGTTGTCATCGGCGAGCATGACCGTAGCCCGATCGGCATTCAGCGTTTCGAAAAGATCAGACACCATCTTCGCCAGGAGAATCTCCATCGTGGCAACGCTGTTGAGTCGCTGAGCCACCTCCAGCAGCTGAGCGAGTCGCCGCGCAGCAAGCCCTTCCGGTACCCTCTCTGAAAGAGAAACACGCCGCTCAAGTATCAGAGTCTGGCCCGCACTCTGTGCAACAGCAACCGACTCCGGTCGTGGTGCGTTTCCTTCCTCCCGCAGATACAGTTCGATGGTTCCGAACGCAACGATATCGCCTTCAGCGACGCGTGCTGTCTGGACTCTCTTCCCATTAAGCCAGGTGCCGTTTCGCGAGCCGAGGTCGCGCAACTCAACGCCTTTATCGCTTTGTGCGCGCACTTCGGCGTGTCTGCGTGAAACAGAGGGTTCCGGAATGGGCAGGTCGGCCGCTGGGTCACGGCCAACGGTAAGCACCTCACCGACAGGCAATCTGAATCGCCTGTCACCCGATACCGAAACCAGTACGAACGTCATCTGGCCTTACGGGCCTTTGCAATGGCGGTGAGGAGCGCCCGTGCCTTATTCCTGGTCTCGAGCCATTCGTTCTCTGCCACCGAGTCGTGCACAATCCCGGCACCTGCCTGCACTGATGCTACACCGTCTGCTATAACGCAGGTGCGGATTGTGATTGCCAGATCCATACGGGTGTCGCCGGCACCGATAATACCGATTGCACCGGCGTATGCACCGCGGCGCTCCGGCTCAAGTTCATCGATGATCTCCATGGCGCGCACCTTGGGTGCACCGGTCATGGTACCTGCCGGGAAAACAGCTTTGAATGCATCGAGCGCGCTGTGCCCATCATTAAGGCGCCCTTCAACCTGACTGACAATGTGAAAGACGTGCGAGTATCTCTCCACCGTCATAAGGTCTGTCACCCGCACTGTGCCGTACTGTGCAAGCCTGCCGACATCATTGCGGCCGAGGTCCACAAGCATGATATGTTCGGCACGTTCCTTTTCATCGTTCAGGAGTTCGGTGACCAGCTGCTGATCCTCTGCTGCACTCTTGCCACGCGGCCGGGTTCCGGCGATTGGACGCACCGTGATGTTATTGTCTGCAACCCGCAACAACAGTTCAGGAGACGAGCCCACAAGCTCCACACCGTCCAGTACCAGGTGGTACATGTAGGGCGACGGATTCAGCGCTCTCAGCGCACGGTACAGTGTAGAGCTGTCGAAGTCGTGCGCCGTCATCATGCGACGCGCCAGTAATACCTGAAATACGTCGCCTGCAAGGATGTATTCACGGATCTGTTCCACGGCTTCAAGAAATGCACCATGTTCAAAGGTGCTTTCTACGGTGGACTCAACGTCAGCGTCTGTTGCGCTGTCGTCCAGATCCAGAGGCTCAAGTACATCAGTGCCATGGAGACGTGCGACTACATCGTCGAGTGCTGCAAGAGCGCTGTCGTAGAGCTTGCGGAGTTCGCTGCCGTCGGCCTGTGCAGGTACGACCACCGAGTGAATCACTCTTGCCTGTCCGCGCCAGTTGTCGATTACCACGAGCGAACTGGTGAACAGAAAGATGGCATCGGGTTGACGGATACCCGCCGGTGGCGCGTCCGGGAGATTCTCGATGTGCCTTACTACATCGTAGCCGAAGTAACCAACTGCACCGCTCCAGAAGGGCGCTACGTCGTCGGCCGCGGCGGGGCGCATCTCCTGCACCAGCCGTTTGAGATCAGCGATTGGATCTTCGACTGCGCGTGCACCGTGCCAGCCACGCTCAGCAGTCCAGTCTTCAACGATGCCATCGGTAAGCCGCCAGGCACTTCGGGGTTCCGTGCCGAGGTAGGTATAGCGGGCCCAGGCTTCCCCGCCTGCTGGTGCCGACTCCAGCAGGAACGCGAACGGTTCGCGCCTGAGGCGCGCAAACGCCGCAACCGGGGTGCTTAGGTCGAGTAGGCAGTCGCGCCAGACCGGAACAAGCCCGCCCTCATGCGAAACGCTCTCCGCAAGCTTTGTGAAGGTGCTGAAATCAATCATCTGTTATGATAAAGAATGTCTGCAGAATTCAGAAAAGCGCCACTGGCCTATGTGGAAGCGGGCGCCGTTGATGTCCTCGTTCTTGCTCCGTCCGGAGCTTCAACAAATGTATCCCGTGAAAGCCGGCAGGTAGCGGATTACTGGCAGGTGCTGACACTGAGGCGCGGCCCAGGTACGCGATGCACGGGCGCATGGGAGATAGTTCATGGCAATATCGAACCTGGTGAACTCCCGGAAGATGCTGCCGTCCGGGAGGTAATGGAGGAAACCGGGCTTAATGTGGAACGGCTGTACAGCATCTCCGTAAACCCGTTCTATATCGCAAAGCGGAGTGCAATTGAACTGGCAGTTGTATTCGCTGCAGTTGTAAACGATGACCGCCCGGTTCAAATCCACGAGGAGCACGATGCGTGGGAGTGGCGTACTCCGGCTCAAGCCCGCGAACAGTTGGCATGGCCTCACTCGGTGGCGTCGCTTGATATAGCTCTAAGGATACTGGAAGGTGGGCACGCCGGTCCGCGCGAGGATGTACTCAGAATCAGGTAGGGCGTTATAGCCCAGGCCGCTCTCCCGAATTCGCCCGCGAACGAACCATCGCTCTTTCCCGCTCCACACGCTGCAGTACCGACTGCCATCGCGTTGTGCTCGGCACCGACTCCATGTGGGCCGTGATCTCCTGATTCGGGTCCAACTGGCCATCAAAGACGTATATCGCCGACTGCACTTCACGCTGACGCAGGCGATACTCGCCGAAGCCTGTTGTAAGCGGGATGATATCGATCGGGCGGAAGTCGCGACCCGTGTTTTGCATGATGAGCTCCTGCGGACTGAATCGCGTCTCACCCTGTTCAACGGTAAAGAAACTCACGTACCACAGCGAGTACGACAGAGCAGGCTGCTGGCGCTTGGCATCTTCAATTTCCCGTGCCTTGTCGCGCTTGAGATCATGCAGCGTCTTGTATGAGTCCGGAGAGAGCAGCCGGATAAAGTGCTCGTCCAGCGGAATCGCGCGGACTTGAAGACCGCTGGTGGGCGCTATCCGGAGGGCGATGTCGTCCTGCCGCAGTGTTCCGAAACCGGCTGGAATCAGCATTGGATCTTCAACATCAGACTGACCAGTGACAGGTGGATTCTGCGCATCAATCGTGACGGCACTTGTGCAGGCAACGAGCGCTGCCACCAGCGGGGCGAAAACTATGCGTACCATCATTGGTTGTTTCTCCAGTTCGGTTGAGCGAGAAGCGCTGTGAGTGCGCGAGCGAGCTCGTCGCGGCCTTCGCCGGTGCGCGCACTGAATGGTACCACCTGGTCAGGCTCGAGGTCGAGGGATCCGGTCAGATGTGCAATCCGTTCCTGCTTCGCGGCTCCCCTCAGTTTATCAAGCTTGGTCAGTACTATTATGGCAGGTACACCGATGTCGCCGAGAAAGTCCAGCATTCTGAGATCATCGGCTGTGGGGTCATGGCGTGAATCCAGCAGCAGCACGACTCCATGCAACATGGTACAGCCTGAGAGGTAGCCTTCGATAAGAGGGCGCCATGCAGCCTTTCGCTCTTTGGAGATCCGGGCGTAACCGTAGCCAGGGAGGTCTGCGAGGACAAATTCGTTGTTGACCCTGAAGAAGTTGATTTCGCGGGTCCGACCGGGTGTGGCGCTTACGCGCGCAAATGACTTGCGGCGAAGAAGTGTGTTGAGGAGCGAAGACTTGCCGACGTTGGAACGTCCAGCGAATGCAATTTCCGGGAGCTCCTGAGGCGGACGCCAGCCGCCAGCTTCCGCCATCGGTCCGATGAATTCCAAGTGGCGGATAATCAGTGGGTCGGGTTCCTTAACCGGTGCCACCTGTGACAGTGTCGGGTCCGGCGCGGGCGCTTCATCCATTATGCAACTCCGTCAGTAAGCACTTCCTGCAGTAGCTCCTTGATTGTTTGTACCGGCCGCCAGCTGATCCCTTCGCGCACATCATCGGGTAACGCTTCAACTTCTTTCACATTTCCCTGCGGAATGATCACCGTTGGTACACCGGTTCTGTAGGCTGTAAACGCTTTTTCGCGAAATCCGCCGACGGGCAGTATGCGGCCATGCAATGTAACCTCACCTGTTATTGCGACTTCACCGCGTACTGGCTCGCTTCGCAACGCACTGGCAAGAGCAGCTGCTATTGCGGCGCCTGCGGACGGTCCGTTCTTGGGTGACGAGGCTCCCGGCATATGAATGTGCATATCCAGCGAGTGAGGAAATGTGGCTGGCAGGCGTAGCTCTCTGGCTTGTGCTCGCAGGCAACCTATTACTGCGTACGCAGATTCCCGTACGATCTCACCCAGGCCTCCGGAGAACTGCACATTCCCTGTTCCGGGAAGCGCATTCACCTCGACTTCGACCACCGAACCGCCAGCGGGTGAGTACGCAAGGCTCTTTGCCGCGCCTACGAGGTTTGCCCAGTTGATTTCCTCGTCCACGAAGCGGGGAGCCCCCAGCAAAGAGGCGAGTTCCATCGGGCTGACATTGACTGGCTGCGCGTCGCTTTTTCTTCCGGAGCTGCCGACCCGTCCAGCCGCTCGAACGGATTTTCGCGCGTTAAGGTCAGGAGAGGCAAAACGATTGTGATCAATTCTGCGCACAACCCTGCCGATTTGCACCGACAGCTCATGCACTCCTGCTTCGCGTGTCCAACCCCGGATCAGCGCCAACAGTGCGTCGTCTGAAAATGTCACGCTCCCGGCCTCGAATCCACTTGTCTTAAGCGCCTCGGGGACCAGATGGCGGTGCCCGATTTCCACCTTGTCGGCTTCTGAATACGGCGCATAGCGAACTACTTCCAGCCTGTTCCGTAGGGGCTCTGGTATTGCCCGAAGAGATGTCGCGGTAGCGATAAAGAGCACCTGCGAGAGGTCGGAGTCCGCGCCAAGGTAGTGGTCGTGGAAAGCGCCCCTGGAATCGGGGTCAAGGGCTTCCAGAAGTGCATACATTGCGGCCGGCGACCTTACGTCCAGCTTGTCAATTCCATCCAGCAGTACAACTGGATTGGCGTCACCTGCACGTCGCACTGCGTTCATAATTGCCCCGGGAGAGCCCCCAGGTGTCGAACGCCGGTCGCCGTGTATTGCGGCAGCATCGCGGATCCCGCCAAGCGGGATCCGGGCGAAAGGCCGCTTGAGGCCATCGGCGATTGAGCGGCTGAGGCTGCTTTTCCCGTGCCCCGGAGGCGCCAGAAGGCAAAAGGCCTGGTATGGCCCGCGTTCTCCGTTCGCGAGTGCACTGGTGAGATCCAGTAGCCTGTCTATTACGCCGTCGACGCGGGTGTGGCTGGCGTCCAGGATGGCACGGAGCTTCTCAACAGGAGACATCCGGTTCAGCAATGCGCGCGGCATTGACCGCCGTTTCTCCATGCGGGCTCTGCCTTCAGGCTTCTTTCTTGTGTCGCTTCGGAGCGATTTCGAGCAGTGGGGAACCACCGGTCGCCACTGCTGCCTCGGTGACCTTCACCTCTATCACATCCTCGCGTGTCGGCAGTTCGAACATGGTGTCGAGCAGCGTCTCCTCAAGGATAGCCCGCAGGCCACGCGCACCGGTTCCACGTTTCAGTGCCTTCTGTGCAACCGCCCGCAGAGCACTTTCTTCGAAGGTGATCTTGACCTCTTCGAGATCGAAGAGCCGTATGTACTGCTTGGTGAGGGCGTTCTTCGGTTCTTTAAGGATCTGCACAAGAGCGTCTTCATCAAGGGCTTCCAGTGGGACGCACACAGGCAGACGGCCTACAAGCTCAGGAATGATCCCGAAACGCAGCAGGTCGTCCGGTTCGGCATCGGCAAACGGTGTCAGTGAGCTACGGTCCGCACCGTTGCGCGAACCGGCTTCATCGCCAAAACCGATCTGTCGCCGCCCTGTCCGGGCTTCAATGATCTTCTCAAGCCCGTCGAAAGCGCCGCCGCAGATAAAAAGGATGTCCTTGGTATTGATCTGGATGTATTCCTGCTGCGGATGCTTGCGTCCGCCCTGCGGCGGTACAGAGGCAACCGTACCTTCCAGGATCTTGAGCAACGCCTGCTGAACACCTTCGCCTGATACGTCGCGCGTAATGCTCGGGTTTTCGGACTTGCGCGCGATCTTGTCTATCTCGTCGATGTAGACGATACCGCGTTCACACTCCGCCACATTGAAATCGCCCGCCTGCAGCAGACGCACAAGAATATTCTCGACATCTTCACCGACGTAGCCGGCTTCCGTCAGAGTTGTAGCGTCGGCGATGGTAAACGGTACATCAAGGATACGTGCAAGAGTCTGCGCAAGAAGAGTCTTGCCAACACCCGTTGGGCCGATAAGAAGGATATTGGACTTGTCGAGTTCGACGTCGTCTTCCTTTGCAATGCCGGTGGCGTTGATGCGCTTGTAGTGGTTGTATACCGCTACAGACAGCGCTTTCTTGGCCTGTTCCTGACCGATGACGTACTGATCCAGGATGCCCTTGATTTCACGAGGCGTTGGAACCTGCGTTATAACCTCTGCTACTTCCCGCTCTTCGTCCTCGGCGAGGATCTCGTTGCAGAGCGCGATGCACTCATTGCAGATGTACACCGACGGCCCGGAGATAAACTTCCGGACTGAATCCTTGGACTTGCCGCAAAAGGAGCAGCGGAGGTGCTTGTCGTGGGACATGTCGGTTTGATCGGATTAACGGACTTTTGGGAATCAGTCGTCCTGTGCCGGTGGGCTCACAGGAGTGTTATGAGGAACGTATACAGATACCCCATGAGGGGATACTCTGTGCCACTGCAGAGCGACCTGGCCCGTGGCAGCGGTACTACAAATGTACGTCGAATCCACATGAATTCCACGCTATACCTACGTTGAATCCATGTTGAATCTACGTAAGCCCACTGCCGGCGACAGGTCAAGGTATCTCAGGGTATCCCCGGGTACCTGCTGCGTTCAATTAAGGTTCGGCAGCAACAACCACGATGCTGAACTGCCGGCGGATTAAATACCCGTGATGTGACAGTCGGCGCGGCCCTGTGATGGAGCGGAGCGTGCCGACCGTCACAAGGACGTCATTTGGGTACCAGCTCTGCCTGATGTGTGATGACGTTGTCCACAAGACCGTACTCCTTCGCCTCTGCTGCCGACATGAAACGGTCACGGTCCGTGTCCTTCTCCACCTGATCGATTGGACGACCGGTGTGATGAGACATCAGCTCGTTCATGGTGCTCCGGAGGTACAGGATCTCCTTCGCCTGGATCTCGATATCCGAAGCGGAGCCGCCGCCACCACTCTGCGATGGCTGGTGGATCATGATGCGCGAATGCTGAAGAGCACTGCGATGTCCTGCCTCTCCTGCACACAGCAGGAAAGCACCCATGCTTGCAGCCATCCCCATGCATGTGGTGTAAACAGGTGCCTTGATGAACTGCATTGTGTCGTACATCGCGAGACCGGCAGATACACTGCCGCCCGGAGAGTTGATGTAAAGATGGATCGGCTTTTCCGGATTGTCAGCGTCAAGGAACAACAGCTGCGCAATGATAATGTTTGCAACATCATCGTTGATCGGCGAACCGAGGAAGATGATGCGGTCCATCAGAAGCCGCGAGAAAATATCGTATGTGCGTTCACCTCGGCTGGACCGCTCGATGATGTACGGCATGTAGATATTGGCCATTATGTCACTCCTGGTTGTAAGGGTTGCGTGAGTTTCAGGCTGGCGAAACCGTGTTCTTCTCAAGCAACCATGTAAAAACGCGCTCTTCCGTGATTTCCCGCTCCAGCTCCTGCAGTCGTCCGCTCTTCTGGAGCTGTGAGTAGATCTGCGAGGGCGATTCGTTCCGCGCCTCAGCGATCTTCTCAACTCTTTCATCGACGTCGGCTTCGGTTGCAGTCAGTGATTCGCGCGAAGCAATCGTCTCGAGAAGGAAGTCCCGTCGGACCTGGCGTTCTGCAACTGTCTGGAACTCAGTGGCAAAGCGTTCTTTCTCTTCATCGGGAACACCGTACATCTGCGCATAACCGTTGATCATCTGGAACACCCATGCCCGTGGAACTTCAAACGGGTTGGCTGCGATGATGTTTTCGATGAGCTGGTTTCGTACATCGGAATCTGCTTCGCGTGAGGCGTGTTCCTTCATGTCCGTACGCACTGCTTCGCGCAACGCATCCAGTGTATCGAAGTCGCCGACTTCACGAGCGAATGAGTCGTCGAGCGCGGGCATGGACTTACGCTTGACTTCGGTCAGTGTAACGCGGACCATCTTCGAAACGCCACGCTGGGATTCATCCGGGAAATCGTCGGGCCACCGGACGTTGCGTTCGATGGTTTCGCCCTCAGTGGCTTCCATGATGACTTCCTCGATTCCGGCAATAGCCTGGCCGCTGCCGAGTACGATGCGGTATTCGCGCCCTTCGGGGAGCTCACCGCTGTCGTCAGCTGTTGCAAGGAGCACTGTTACCATATCGCCCGGTGCGGGCTTGCCTTCTGCGGGCACCCAGTCTCCCTTTTGTTCACGGAGCTTTTCGATCTGTTCGTCGATCAGCAGAGGGGTGACTTCGGCTTCATGCCTGGTAATGGCGAAGCCACTGAGCCGTTCGAGTTGCAGCTCCGGGCGGACTTCGCAGTGCAGTTCGAACTCAATTGGCTGCCCCGGGTCGGCTTTCAGGTCGTGCAGGTGCGGCTGAGCCGCCAAGTCCAGTTTTTCGCGTTCGACAGCCTCGCGAAACGCATCGTTGACTATTACGTCGATTGCTTCCTGCCGTATGGCATCAGCGAATCTCTTTCGGACCATGGCGGCTGGTGCCTTACCGGGCCGGAAGCCCGGGACGCGTGCCTGACTCGCATACTTGCGGGCCGCTTTTTCTTCGTATTCAGCTACAATTTCAACCGGTACAGAAACCTGAAGCCGGCGCGTAATGCCCGATGCTTCGGTAGGGGTAATATTGATATCCATGGGGCGTAAATCTAAACAGAATAGGTGTTTCGAGGGTGTATCGAGGGTGCAGCCAGGGTGAATCGGGGGTGTATCAAAGGTTTAATCAGCGTACTTCCGGTGCCACATGGCAACCTGATGCGAACGCCCGGAATCGAACCGGGACCCCGTTAAGGACCAGCTCCTAAGGCTGGCGCGTCTACCAATTCCGCCACGTCCGCTGCGAGGAGGCAATTTACACTGCCGCGTGGTGTCGGGTATGGCTGCCGATGCACCGAAGCGGGTTGTACAAGCTGTCAGGTTGCTGCATCTGGCTTTAAGTGCCTGAAAGGTGACTGAAAAGCGAGGGGCCGCCGGTAGTCCTTGCCGGAGGCCCCTGGTCACGGACAGTAGCCGCAACGCCGCTGCATCTCAGCGATTACTCGCCGATACGCAGGTTCACCACGCGGTCATCAGTCTGCCGGTTCTTTACCATGAAGCTCACGTAGTCGCCATCTCTGAGCCCCGAAAGTGCCTTTTGCAGCTCATCGGTCCCTGTTACAGGACGACGGGGCTGAGGATAGAGCACCTCCACGATGACATCGTTTGGGACGAGCTTGCCATAAGCCGGCCCATCATCGGAGACATCAACGACACGGACACCTTTCACGCCTTCCAATTGCAGCTGACGCGCCACGTCCGTGGTGATTGGTGCTACAGTAACACCCAGCTTGCTTTCACGTGTTGGCTCCGGATTGGCTTCGCGTGCGGGACGTGGTTGGCGCACCGGGTTGGCGTCGTCATTGCTGGCGAGAATTGTTTCAGCCTCAGTCAGCTTCACCTTGAACGATTTCTTCGCACCGAACCGCAGGACATCGATCTTGACGGTCTCACCCACGGAATGCGTGCGAACAATGCGCTGCAGAGAGCTTACACGTTCGACCGGCTTGTCGCCGATGGCGATGATGATATCACCGATCTCAAGCCCTGCCACCTGCGCCGGACTCCCGTTTGGCGGATTGAAACCACCGACTTTGACACCGGTTATGGAACTCATACCGTTAACTCCTGCGTCGTCAGGTGTCACAGCACCGACAAGCACGCCAAGTGCAGGGAGCCGTACGCGTCCGTCGCGGATAAGGTCTTCTGCGACCTCACGTACGAGTGTAACCGGTATAGCGAAACCGTAACCCGAGTAGTAGCCGGTGGCGCTTGCAATGGCACTGTTCAGACCGATGACTTCACCGCGCATGTTGATAAGCGGCCCACCGGAGTTGCCGGGGTTGATGGCTGCATCTGTCTGAATGAAATCAGATATGGAAAGCCGGCTTGAATTGGGGAGCCGGATCTCTTCGCCACGTCCTTTTGCGGACACGATGCCTGCGGTCACTGTAAAGTCGAGACCAAGCGGATTGCCTACTGCGATCACCCAGTCGCCGATGCGTGCGGTTTCGTCGTCTCCCAGCGGGATAGTCGGGTAGTCGCTGCCATCTATTTTGAGAACTGCGACGTCAGTTGTGCTGTCGGTACCAACAATTTTTGCGCGAATACTGCGCTTGTCACTCAGAACCACCATCACCTGATCGGCATCAGCCACAACGTGGTTATTGGTGATGATGTATCCGTCGGGGCGGATAATGAAACCCGAGCCTTCACCTTCCTGGCGAGGCGCCTGACCTCTCTGCTGAGGGACTCCCAGCTGATCGAGCAGATCCTCCATCCCCTGCGGGATCTGGCCGCGGATCTGGGTTCTGGCCCTTGCCCGTCGGGTGGTCCTCACCGAGACAACAGCGGGCGTGACGCGCTCTGCTATGTCAGCAAAACTGCCAGGCACTTCCGAAACATTGGCCAGCGTATTGCTGGCAGGGATCATGGTACGTGAACCAGGCTGGGCCCAGCTCCAGCGCGTCAAATCGAGCCCCGACGCAAAGAATACGCCGACGCCGAACGCTACTGCTGCTACTGCGTAGATGCGGAATCGCGATTTTACAGACATTCTTCCTTCGTTTGTTACGGGTTTTGCGTCAGTGGCCCTCCGACCAGAATGACGTTGGATTGACGCAGACGTATCAAACACCTGAGAGCCCGCCACTGTTTCATCAGCGGCGGGCAGCGGCGGGCTCCCGGGTATCAGTACCTACTTCTTGTCTTCCTTCTTGTCTTCGTCGACGATCTCGTAGTCGGCTTCGACGACTTCTTCCGCGCCGCCGCCGCCGCCGGAGTCCGGAGCGCCCGCTTCGGTGGCGCCTTCGCCAGCCCCGGCCCCCTCCTGTGCGGCCTGCTGCTGATAGAAGGCCTGACCGGCCTCGCTGTACGCCTTGCTCAGCTCCTCCTGTGCTGCCTGGATTTCAGCAAGATCATCGCCACGGAGCGCCTTGCGCGCGCGTTCTATAGAACTGTCGATCTTCCCGCGCAGTTCTGATGGAACCTTATCGCCCCACTCCTTGACGTTCTTTTCGACTTCATAGGTCTGCGAGTCCAGACGGTTGCGTAAATCGATCTCTTCGCGACGCTTTTTGTCCTCCTCTGCGTTCTTCTCAGCGTCCAGGACCATCCGATCAATTTCCTTGTCAGACAACCCGCTTGAAGACTCGATACGGATCTTCTGCTCCTTGCCCGTTGCCTTGTCGCGCGCACCGACGTGAAGGATGCCGTTGGCATCGATATCGAATGTCACTTCGACCTGAGGCATGCCACGGGGAGCCGGTGGGATACCGGTAAGCTGGAACTTGCCGATCGTACGGTTGTAGGTCGCGAGCTCACGCTCACCCTGAAGGACATGGATCTCAACCGTTGTCTGATTGTCGTCAGCAGTTGAGAAGGTTTCAGTCTTCTTCGTCGGGATAGTTGTGTTGCGCGGTATAAGCACCGTCATCACACCGCCCAGTGTTTCGATACCCAGCGAAAGCGGTGTTACGTCCAGGAGCAGAACATCTTTCTGCTCGCCCGTGAGTACAGCGCCCTGGATTGCGGCACCTACTGCAACCACTTCATCAGGGTTCACACCCTTATTGGGTTCCTTGCCAAAGAAGTCCTTTACGACCTGCTGGATTCGCGGAATACGCGTGGATCCACCAACGAGAATAACCTCGTCAATCTCGTTGGGTTTGATCTGCGCATCCGCGAGCGCCTTCTTCATCGGCTCGAGTGTGCGTTGCACAAGATCGTCCACCAGCTGCTCAAACTTTGCGCGTGTCAGCGTGTAGTTGAGGTGCTTCGGGCCGGACTGATCTGCCGTGATGAATGGCAGGTTGATATCAGTGCTGTTGGTGCCGGAAAGCTCCATCTTGGCCTTTTCTGCAGCTTCCTTGAGGCGTTGCAGGGCCATTGGGTCTTTCGACAGGTCAATCGCCTGATCGCGCTTGAACTCTGCCACCAGCCAGTCCATTACCCGCTGGTCGAAGTCATCACCACCGAGGTGAGTATCACCGTTGGTTGACTTGACTTCGAACTGCTTGGTACCATCGACGTCGTACAGTTCCAGGACTGAGATGTCGTAGGTGCCGCCACCAAGGTCGAACACGGCGACTTTCTCGTCCTTGCTCTTGTTCTTGTCGAGTCCATAGGCGAGCGCCGCGGCGGTGGGCTCGTTGATGATGCGCAGCACTTCCAAACCTGCGATCTTGCCGGCATCTTTCG
>CAZDMG010000044.1:0-18167 GCA_964506655.1 uncultured Gemmatimonadaceae bacterium | reverse complement strand
GGACCCAAGGGGGCCCCGCTTCTGCTACCGGTACTCATGTGTTAGGCTCAACGCATGCTCAGCTTCACAACTGCCGGTGAATCGCACGGCCAGGCCCTTATAGCGATTCTTGAGAATATCCCAGCCGGCCTGCCGCTGCTCGCCAGCGACGTGGACACGGAACTCGTCCGCAGACAACAAGGCTACGGCCGCGGACGGCGCATGAAAATCGAGTCCGATCACATCGAGTTTCTGTCAGGAGTCCGCGCCGGGGAAACCATCGGCTCACCCATAGCCATGCTCATCCCCAACCGCGACTGGGTCCGCTGGTCTGAGATTATGGATCCGGCACCACGACCCGAAGATCTCGAAGCACCCAGGAAACGCGCCGTTACTCGCGTACGGCCAGGACACGCGGATTTCACCGGTATCGTCAAGTACAACCGTACGGACGCACGGGACATCCTGGAACGCGCCTCAGCACGCGAAACCACCGCGCGCGTCGCTGCCGGTGCCATCTGCAAAGTGCTCCTCGCACAGTGCAACATCACGATCGGCTCACATGTCATAAACCTGGGTGGCATTGATACAGCTACACCCACTCCACTGCCGGACGATATCAACGCCGTGGCAGACCTGTCGCCGCTCCGTACCCTCGATCCACTCGCCGATCAGAGAATGATCGAACTCATCGATGCCACACAAAAAGCCAGAGACACTCTGGGTGGGATCTGCGAAATCGTCATAACCAACCTCCCTATTGGACTGGGGTCGCACGTCTCCTGGGAACGGAGACTCGATGGCCGGCTCGCTCAGGCCATGATGTCCATACCCGCTGTAAAAGGCGTCGACATCGGCCTTGGTTTCGAAACCGCCAAACGACCAGGATCACGGGTGCATGACGAAATCCTCCCGGCACCTGGCCGCACACGCGCCGGACATGTCAAACGCGATACAAACAACGCCGGTGGCACCGAAGGCGGTATGACAACCGGGGAACCGTTGGTTCTGCATGTTGCCATGAAACCCATCTCCCCACTGATGAAACCACTCAATACCGTGGACTTCAGTACCGGTGAAACCGCCGCTGCTGTGGCGGAACGGAGCGATGTGACCGCTGTACCCGCCATGGGTGTAATCGCTGAGGCCATGGCAGCCTTCGTCCTCGCGGATGTGCTCGTAGAGAAGTTCGGAAGCGATTCGCTCGCTGAGCTCAAACGGAATCTCAACGCATATCTGGAGCAGATCGACGAGAGACTGGGGTGAGGAGGTTCGCCGCACCCCCAGGAGCGCACTTCATCCTCGTGGGACTCCCAGGTGCTGGAAAGTCCACTGTCGGAGCCGCCCTTTCACATCGCCTCCGATGGGGGTTCCTGGACTTTGATATCGAGATTGAAAGGCGCGCTGGAAAAACCATCCCAGAAATCTTCGCCAGCGACGGCGAAGCCGCATTCCGGGAACATGAAATTTCTCTCACCAGGGAACTGGCTGGTGTAAGACCGTTGGTTCTCGCTCCGGGCGGTGGATGGATAGCCGTTTATGGTGCCGTTGGACTGTTGCGGCCGCCGTCGTCTCTCGTGTATTTGAGAGTCTCGCCGGACTTCGCTGCCGACAGGGTAAGGCGCTCTCCCCGGGAACGACCGCTCTTCGATGGGGTGGCTGTAGAGGCTGGAATGCAGCGGCTTTTCGCGCAGCGAGGGCCCCTCTTTGCTACTGCAGATCTGATCGTGGACGCGGAAGGCCTTGATGTTAAAGGAGTTACCGATCGAATCGTCGAACTTGCCGACAGCAGGCCTTCCCCAATAGGTTAGGCTATGAATCGGTTCCGGTCGCCGCCGGTTCCCTGGACTACGGGGCGAACTCGGGTGAGAGCTGAACCAGCAGTTAGTACAATTCAAGCGACAAAAGCCAGTCAGGCCATTGCAGGAGGGCTACCGTCTATAGATAGATGTACGACGCTCCCGCCGCTCACTGTTTACTGAATAAAGATGCCAGTCAGGAAGTCAACTGTAAAAAAATCTGCCAGAAAGACGGCAACCACCAAGGTGGCCTCCAGAACGGCTACGAAAGCAGCAACCACCAAAGCAGCCTCGAAAGCGGCTGCCAAGGTGGCTACCCAAACGGCTGCCAAGCCGGCTGCCAGGAAGTCAGCCGCGAAATCACCGGCAAAGTCAGCCGCGCCTCGCAAGTCTGCTGCTAAGTCCCCGGCCAAAACCGCCTCCAGAGCGCCAGCGAAAACCGCCCGCAAAGCCGCAACCAAAACCGCAACCAAGGCCGCAACCAAAACCGCCCGCAAGTCCGCTCCGAAAACCGCGCGTAAGACCACTCGCGGCTCATGGGCGCCGCTCCCCATGCCTCCGGACGGGACAGCACTGGTCATCGTCGAGTCACCAGCCAAAGCCAAAACCATCGGCAAGTACCTGGGCCCCGACTACACCGTCCGCGCTACCGTCGGACACGTCCGCGACCTCCCCGCCAAGAAACTCGGCATTGACGTCGACAACGGCTTCGAGCCCGAATACGTCACAATCGAAGGCAAAGAGGACATGCTGGGTGATCTCAAGAAAATCGCTAAGAAAGCCCGCGAGGTTTACATCGCCACTGACCCCGATCGCGAAGGTGAAGCTATCGGTTGGCATGTGGAGCAGTTCTTCACTTCACCTCCACGGACCGCGGTCACCGCGCCTATCCGCAGAGTGATGTTCCATGAGATCACCAGGGACGCAGTGCAGAAGTCCATGGCCGAGCCCCAGGAAATCGATAATCGCAAGGTTGAGGCGCAGCAGGCACGCCGTGTCCTCGACAGACTCGTCGGCTACAAAGCCAGCCCTGTTCTCTGGAAGACCGTAAAGAAAGGCCTTTCCGCCGGACGCGTGCAGACCGTTGCACTGCGTCTCATTGTGGAACGCGAAAGGGACATCCGCGCATTCAAGCCAGTAGAGTACTGGACGGTCGCAGCGGATCTTCAGAAGGGTGAGCAGAAGTTCGTAGCCAGACTGCACCATATAGACGGCCGCAAGGCTGAAATCGGCGACAAGGAATCTGCCGATCGCATCCTCGCCGACCTGAGCCCCTTCCGCAAGTTCACCGTCACCGACATCAAACGTCGGGAACGCAGGAAAAATCCGTCTGCGCCCTTCACTACCTCCACACTCCAGCAGGAAGCTGCAAAAAAGCTGGGCTTTGGTTCCAAACGCACTATGCGTCTGGCTCAGGATCTGTACGAAGGTCTTGATATCGGAGAGGACGGCGCATCGGGTCTTATCACCTACATGCGTACCGACTCCACGCGCGTATCCGAAGATTCCGCGCTGCATGCACGCGCTGCAATCCGCACTGAGCTCGCCCGACGCGGCAACTCCGAACGCGACGCCGATCGCTATCTGGCGAATACTCCACAGCTCTATCCGAGCGCCCGCTCCAATGCACAGGACGCCCACGAAGCCATTCGCCCGACTGATCCTTCGCGCACACCGGAAAGCCTGCACAGGTATCTCACCAACGATCAGTTCAGGCTCTATCAGCTCATCTGGCAGCGCTTCATGGCGTCGCAGATGGCGCCCGCTGTGTTCGATACCACAACTGTCGACTTTGAACTGATCACGCCGGCGAAATCCGATAAGAAAGGCGCGGGCGCCGCTGCCTCAGCCGCGGTACAAAGCCGGTCTTATCTGTTCCGCGTTACCGGCTCCATTGTGAAGTTCGAAGGTTTCCTTGCGCTCTACAAGGAAGCTCGCGAGGAAGGTGAAGGGAAAGCACTTGAAGACGAACAGGCACTTCCTGTGCTCGAAACCGGAGAGCAGATACCTGTTAACGGCATCAAGGCTGCACAGCACTTTACGGAACCGCCACCGCGTTTCTCTGAAGCCTCATTGGTCAAGGAGCTCGAGCGACTCGGCATCGGACGTCCTTCCACTTACGCATCCATCATCTCTGTTCTTGCAGACCGTCGCTATGTCCAGCTGGAACAGCGTAGGTTCTTCCCGACACAGCTCGGTGAAACAGTCGAAAAGGTGATGGTAAAGAAATTTCCGGCTGTGTTCAACGTGGGATTCACTGCGCAGATGGAAGCAGAACTCGACCGCATCGCAGACGGCGATGTGAAATGGCAGAGTGCACTGAGTGACTTCTGGAAACCATTCAACCGTACGTTGAATGACAACGATCTGGATCTTCTTATCGCCGAAGCATACGACCTGAGCGCACTCGAGACTGAGCGTTGTCCGGAGTGCGGAGGCAAGCTCGTTGCGAAGGGCGGATTCTTCGGGCCGTTTGTGGCGTGCGAAAACCACCCAAAGACCTGCAAGTACACCCGTCCTATCAAGGGCGAGAAGCAGGCTGCCGAACTCACTTCATACCTCTGTCAGGAATGTGGCGCACCGATGGTGATAAGACACGGTCGATCCGGAGACTTCCTGGGGTGCAGCCGGTTCCCGAAATGCCGGGGTACGCGAAGCATGCCCACGGGCGTCAAGTGTCCGAAGGACGGCGGTGATATTGCGATCCGTCGCAGCAAGAAGCGGGGCAAAGCGTTCTATGGTTGCGAGAACTACCCGGAGTGCGACTTCGTGATATGGGATAAACCGGTGTTGGAGAAGTGTCCAGAGTGCGGTTACATGGGTGCTGAGGCCAAGTACAGCAAGGCCCGCGGCAACTGGCGCAAATGCCTCAAGTGTGGCAATGAGTGGGATGTTGCCACACCTGAACAGGCAGACGTGGCATAAA
This sequence comes from uncultured Gemmatimonadaceae bacterium, assembly GCA_964506655.1. Taxonomy (GTDB): domain Bacteria; phylum Gemmatimonadota; class Gemmatimonadetes; order Gemmatimonadales; family Gemmatimonadaceae; genus Gemmatimonas. Next base: position 13,463 of record CAZDMG010000044.1, on the reverse strand, counting down.
GGAGATCGATCTTATGTCGGAACCTGTTCATATCATCGGTGGTGGCCTTGCAGGATCGGAGGCTGCATGGCAGCTCGCGGAGCGCGGTCACGACGTTGTGGTGCATGAGATGCGCCCGGTCGTTGGTACAGCCGCACACAAAACGGAACGTCTGGGTGAGCTCGTTTGCTCCAACACATTCAAGAGCACCGAGACTTCAAATGCGCACGGCCTTCTTAAAGCCGAAATGCGTTTGCTGGGTTCGTTGATCCTTGATTGCGCCGATGAAGCCCGTGTGCCGGGCGGCAGTGCTCTTGCAGTGGATCGTGATATTTTCTCGCAGGGTGTGCACGACAGATTGCATGCGCACCCGCGTATTTCCATCGAGCGTGGCGAAGTCACGTCTCTCCCAGCTGTTGGTGTTATTGCCACAGGTCCACTTACATCGGATAAGCTCGCAGAGGAAATCCGCAGCAGGCTGGGCATCGAATCGCTCGCCTTCTACGACGCGATCGCGCCGGTAGTCTCTGCAGAAAGCATAGATATGTCGGTTGTATTCCGTGCTTCACGCTGGGACAAGGAAACCATGGCCGAAGCGGGAAGCGAGGGTGCGTACCTCAACTGTCCCTTCTCGCGCGATCAGTACGACGCATTTATCGCAGCCTTAAGCGAAGCCGATCAGTTCTCGGCACATGACTTCGACAAAGTTCCGTATTTCGAAGGGTGCATGCCGATTGAAGAGATGGCGGCGCGTGGGAGTGAGACATTGCGCTTCGGCCCGATGAAACCGATAGGGCTCAGGGATCCTCAGACGGGGAACAAGCCCTGGGCAGTGGTGCAACTCAGGCAGGAGGATCGTGGTGCACGGATGTGGAGTCTTGTTGGTTTCCAGACGCGCCTGCGCATCCCGGAACAGAGCAGGGTATTCCGCATGATTCCGGGGCTGGAGAACGCTGAGTTTCTCCGATATGGGTCCATTCACCGGAACTCATACGTGAACGCGCCGGCGGCTCTCTCGCCGCACCTCTCGCTGCGTGACTCATCGACGACTCTTTTTGCCGGCCAGATTACAGGCGTGGAAGGTTATACCGAAAGCAGTGCCACCGGGCTTCTGGCCGGGATCAACATCTCCAGAATGCTTGCCGGTCTTGAGCCCGTGATCCCGCCCGCAACGACAATGATCGGGGCACTGTACCGTTATTTAAGGGAGTCGGATCCGCGGTACTTCCAGCCCATGAACGCCAACTTCGGCTTACTCGACGAGATCACAGGGCTCAGTCGGGAAGAGCAGCGGGACAAGCAGCTTAAACGGCAGCGATACGCTTCGCGTGCTCTTGCCGACTTCACTGAATGGCGCGATGCAAACGATCTGCTCGGTGTGCCTGCATGAGCTTGGATGGTGTGGAGCATGCTCCGCTTCCCGTGGAAGTACAGGAGTTTCTCACGCACCTCGCCCGTGAGCGGGACCTCTCGCCCAATACAATCAGTGCGTACCGCAGGGACCTGACCGCGTTCGTCGAATACATGTCACTCTCCTCGGGTGGAGCTGCATGGGACTGGAGTACCCCCGGACGTACTGAGATGCGTGGCTGGCTGGCGCACATGACACGCAATGGGCTTGCGAAGCGATCCATCGCACGGAGTCTTTCAGCTTTGCGGAGCTTCTATCGGTGGATGCACCGCGATGAACGTATTGAAACAAACCCCGCACGTACCACCGGTTCTCCACGTCTGCCACGTACGCTTCCGCACTATCTGGATAACACGCAGACAGATACACTCATGGCGCACGCTGAAACGCGCGCGCGCTCCGGCGATTTCACTGATGTTCGTAACCTCGCTGTACTCGAACTTTTCTATTCGAGCGGACTGCGATTGTCTGAACTGCGCGGCATTGACCTCCCGGACCTCGATCTTGTTACTCAGCAAGTCAAAGTGCGCGGGAAGGGAAGAAAGGAGCGAATTGTACCACTGGGTGACCATGCGCAGCGGGCCCTTCGCAACTACCTGCTGAAAAGGGACGAACTGCTAAGCCGCCTGCGGGACTCCGATCCGCAGCGTGCGCGCAAATCACATGGCGCTGTGTTCCTGAGCAACCGGGGCACGCGAATGAGCGCAAGAACAATCCAGCTGGCAGTTACGCAACTGCTTGATGCTGTTTCGGAAGGCTCTGGTCTCACAGTACACTCGTTGCGCCATACCTTTGCAACGCACATGGTGGACGGTGGAGCGGATCTCCGGGCAGTGCAGGAGCTGCTTGGGCACTCCAGCATCAGCACCACACAGATATACACGCATACCAGTGTTGAGCGACTGCGGAAAGTGTACAGACAGGCCCATCCACGCGCCTGACATCCGCGACGCACACCTATCACACAGACGACACATGACATTCCCCAGATTCAGGGCTACTACCATTCTTGCTGTCCGCCGCAACGGCCGGGTCGCGATTGGCGGAGACGGACAGGTTTCCATGGGAAACACCGTAGCCAAATCAACAGCGGTCAAAGTGCGCTCACTCAAAGGCGGGCGGGTACTTGCCGGCTTTGCAGGCACAGCCGCCGACGCACTCACACTCTTTGAGAAATTCGAAGAGAAGCTCGAGCGCTATCCCGGCAATCTCCCGCGCGCTGCCGTTGAACTGGGCAAGGAGTGGCGTTCCGACCGCGTACTGCGTCGACTCGAAGCGCTTCTCATCGTAACCGATGCCAACAATGGCTTTACCATCTCTGGCAACGGCGAAATTATTGAACCCGACGACGGTATTATTGCAATCGGATCCGGCGGACCATACGCGCTCGCTGCAGCGCGTGCACTCGTCAACGAAACAGATCTTTCACCGCGTGACATAGTGGAGAAGGCACTGCGCATCGCGGGTGAGATCTGCATTTACACGAACACCAACATTACGGTGCTGGAACCGGCTGGCTGAATCAAAGCCGCGGTCGCGCTCTGGCGGTCGCGCTCTGGCGGTGGCACTCTGGCAGTGGCGTACCATGGCGCGAACCATTCAGCTCATCGTTGACCTGCGTGCGACTCCCAGAAGTAGCTTGCCTTTATGAAGAAGCTGTCTGTGGCCCGCTCAAGGCCGCGGAATGCAAGCGCTTTCTCTTCAGTCATCCCGCTGCCGTAGCCAGCAAAGAATACAGTGCCCGGACGCGGCCGGTACGAGAACAACACGTCAGACCGGAGTACATTTGAAACGCTCCGCACCGCCGGCACCCAATTCCCGTCTGCGTTTTTCCTGAGCAGCACTTGCCCTGTAGCCCAGTCTACGAAAGGTTCACGCCTGGAAGCCTCATACTGTGATACAAGGCGGATAAAGAATGGTCTGGCCACCTGATACTCCAGCCGGACTCGGGGCACAGACGTGGAGAATGATGAGAGTCCGTCTATTCGCCTGGTCAATTCGTCGCTTGCGTATGTCGCTCCGATACGGAGCCGTTCGGTTGGTCGGAGATCAACACTCGCACTCCAGGTAGTGCGCCGCACTTTGTTCGTCTCAAGGAAATCAACACCGTAACCCGTCCCTGCATTTGCTGATGCATTGAAACGACGGTAGCGCGGTGTTGATGCACCGAAATTGACAGCAGCGGAGCTCACGCGTGGAGCAGGTACAAATGCTGTCTCGCCACCTTCACCGTCACTCAGTCTTAATCCACTGAACGCAGCCGGGTCAAAAGACCACGTTCCAAATTCCGGCGACAGTGACAACGACCAGCCGCCCCTGAAAGTAAAGGAGTTGTTCATACTCAGGTTCGCTTCGAGGCCGCTCTTTGCATCGAAGAAGTCATTGTACCCCCACACGCTGTTGCCACTGAAGAACACATTGTATTTCTCAAAGAATCCGCCTTCGCTTCCGAAGAGTGTTATCCGGTTGGAGATGCCGGTACGCACAAAGCCTGTGCGCGCCACAAATCCGTTGTCACTCGAAAAACCGGGCGATATCCCCAGAAGGTTGTAGTTGAAACCATACGCCCGACCTGTCCGGTCTATGGCGCCGCTCCAGAGCACGCCATCGCTTGCTGCTCCTGCATTACCACTGGTTTTGCTTCCTGCAACCTGGAATTCAACGAAGTGAAGACCGAATACATGCCGCAGGTCTGCAGCTGCAGTGCGGTTCTGCCTCTCACGCGAGACCCGCTCGCTGTACAGAAAACCAGCTGTGCTCTGCTGCGCGAAGTCCCGGCTCAGCCTCAGTATGTCAACAAGCGGTCTGGTGTCCCTGGTCGCGGGGTCGACTCCTTGCAGCGGCGCATCGAGTGCAGACATCAGGGCAACGTTCGTGCGCCCGACGCGTCCGGTCAACTTGAGCGCAGCGTCAGGACGTACTATCCGTCGTGTGTAAACCAGTGTGTTTGGAACATTGAACTGATCTGACCCCTCAACGAAAAACGGCCGTCGCTCCGGGTAGAAGAGTGCAAAACGCTGATCAGCTGCAACCTGCGTAGCGTCCGCTTCCACCTGTGAGAAATCGGGCCTGATAGTACCGTTGAGTACGAAGTTGCTGCCAAGCGCAGCCCGGATATTGCCCCCTGCTCTGGGAGTTGATGTATAACTCCAGTCGTTGCTGTCGCCGTTCTGTGGTGCGCCGAGTATGGTGTTGGTGAGCTCCGGATTGAGAGCTATGTTGAAACCGTGATGCAGGTCGGTAAGCCCGTCGAGTATCCCTTCCTGTGCAATAAAGGATGCTGACGCACGTTTAGCAGGTGTCCACGTATGTTCGTATCCGGAATGCTGCACGTGTCTGACAATCTGGATCCCCCACTGCTGGACGCGCGCTGCCGGGAATCTCAGACTGTTGAATGGGATGCGAACTTCCACCTCGTAGCCGTCATCTGTCAGTCTTCCCCGTGATTGCCACTGAAAGTCGGCACTGAGGTCGTTCTGCCCCGGCATGATGTTGGCGCCCGGGATGTAGCCGCCTCCTTCGCTCTTTGTCCCGTCTGCCTGTACGCCGAATGGGTTCACGATGAAAACAAAAGCCTTGCGCTTCTCGAGGAAGGTGTCGAGGTGCAGCTCGATCCTGTCGTCGCTGTCGATGCGGTCGCGGTCGGCCATGGTAGCGCGCACTTCACCGTGTGGTTCGAATGCTCTTATGCCGAAATAGATGGCTGTTGGTGAGTACCATACAAGGACTTCAGTCGAATCCGGGGCCGGGCGTCCGTCCGCGGGTGCATACTGGGAAAAGCCGGTAAGGAGCATAGCCGTCTGCCAGACTTCTTCGTTCAGCATTCCGTCTATTTCCACGTCCGCAGTTCTGCTCTGCGGCATGCGGACGGTGGTTTGCCCCATCAATGCGTTATGCACGCGGTCAGGAGGATCCGTTGGGGCTGGCGCCACCTGGGTCGCCACCTGCGCTGTCAGTAGAAGTCCAATCAGGTTGAGCATGGCACGTAAACTAGCATGACAAGGGGCCATATCACCCCACCGGGATACAATTGGCGTCTCCGACTTACTTGCCGTTGATTGTTTAACTTTCGGGATGCCCCTAAACGGAACAGAACAGGCAGTCGCTCGTCTCGCCGATCTGACCCCAAGACAGATCGTCGCCGAACTCGATCGCTTCATTGTCGGCCAACACAAGGCCAAGCGCGCAGTCGCGATTGCGCTCAGGAACCGCTGGCGGCGCCAGAGGGCTCCGGAGGAACTTCGCGAAGAGATCGCGCCCAATAACATCATCCTCATCGGACCCACTGGCGTCGGTAAGACAGAGATAGCAAGGCGCCTGTCCAAACTCACAGGAGCGCCTTTCGTAAAAGTTGAAGCTTCCAAGTTCACGGAAGTCGGCTACGTAGGACGCGATGTGGAGTCCATGGTGCGCGACCTGGTTGAGAACGCGATCCGCTTGGTGCGCTCGGAGCGTGAGGCAGTCGTACGCGCTCAGGCCGATGAACTTGTTGAGAATGCACTTCTGGACATTTTGCTCCCCCCGACGGCGGAGCTGCATACCGCGCCGGCTGCTGATAAGGGAACCACCGGTGATACCGACGCAACTCCAGGCGTTTTCGAGGTCTCGGCAACCGGGGCGGTAACCCGTGGGGCACCTCCAGCGAGTGAAGCTGAAGAGCGCTATCAGCGTACACGGGAAAAGCTCAGGAAGCTGCTTAAGGATGGTCAGCTCGAAGACCGTGAGGTGGAGGTCCGTGTAAGTCAGGCGCCACCCCAGTTCCCTGGCATGACGGTTGAGTCCGGAGCCGAAGAGATGTCCGGACTCGGCGATTGGCTAACCCGCTTCATGCCAAAGCAGACGAAGGCGCGGAAGGTCACAGTAAGTGAGGCCAGGCGAATTCTGGCGGAAGAGCGGGTGGATCAGCTCATCGACCAGGAAGAGTTGACCGCGGATGCAGTCGCGCGTGCTGAAAAACTTGGGATAATCTTTCTCGATGAGATCGACAAGATCGCAGGTGAGCGCAGCAAGGCCGGCGGCCCGGATGTCTCCCGTGAAGGTGTACAGCGGGACCTCCTGCCGATTGTCGAAGGTTCAACTGTCAAGACCAAGTACGGAATGGTCCGGACTGATCACATGCTCTTCATTGCCGCCGGTGCATTTCACGTGTCGAAGCCGGGCGACCTGATCCCTGAGCTGCAGGGACGGTTCCCCATCAGGGTGGAGCTCGAATCACTGACCGAGCAGGACTTTGTCCGCATCATGACAGAGCCCGAGAATGCACTTACACGGCAGTATGCAGCGCTGGTTGAAGCCGAAAACTCCACCCTGGAATTCACCGACGACGGCGTCGCCGGTGTTGCTCATGTTGCAGCGCGCGTGAACGAGCAACTCGAGAACATCGGTGCAAGGCGTCTGCATACGGTTCTTTCCACTCTCCTCGAAGATGTTATGTTTGATCTTCCTGCGGAGAGTCCACAGCTGATACGTGTGGATGGAGAGATGGTGCGCTCAAAACTGAATTCCGTTCTGGAGGATGAAGACCTCCGCAAATACATGCTTTAGTACATGCCATAGTGCTGCGGCCCGACTGTGCCTGCGGCGACTTACCCTGAACCCCGGCTCTGTCCGGTTTCTGTCGATGAACGACTCAGCAACCCATCGGGATTTTCTTGATATCAGTGATTTCACTCCGCAGGAAACTGACGGACTGCTTGCGCTCGCAGAACGCATGCGCACCGGCAGCTACACTGACCGGCCGCTGGCCGGGATGGCGCTCGCAATGATCTTCATGAAAGCAAGCACCAGGACCCGCATGTCATTCGAGGTGGGAGCATCGCAGCTGGGTGGCACGGCACACTTTCTGTCACCAAGGGATGTCCAGATCGGACGCGGTGAACCCATCGAAGACACCGCGCGTGTTCTGTCGCGATACGCACGCGGGATTATGATCCGCACATTCGCGCACGCAGATGTGTTGCGACTCGCTGAGTATGCATCGGTTCCTGTTATCAACGGGCTCACGGACGCTTCGCACCCGTGTCAGGTTCTCGCTGATATCCTTACAGTCAACCAGCACCTCGGCAGTTACAAAGGCAAGCGTGTTGCGTGGATCGGTGATGGCAACAACATGGCCAATTCATGGATTGATGCTGCGGTACACCTGGGCTTCACTCTCAGGCTCGCATGTCCTGAAGGCTATGATCCGTCGCAGAAGTTTCTCGCATCGGCAACAGCAGCGGGTGCAGACGTTCAGGTGGTGCGCGACCCGGTTGAAGCAGTAGCCGGAGCGGATGTCGTTACCACCGACGTGTGGGCATCCATGGGACAGGAAGAGGAGCAGGCAGCAAGAGTAAAGGCATTTGCAGCTTTCCAGGTAAACAGTGAGCTTATGTCACACGCGAGCCAACACGCGATCTTTCTGCACTGTCTTCCGGCACATCGCGGCGAAGAGGTCGCTGCCAATGTGATTGACGGTCCGCAGAGTGTGGTGTGGGACGAAGCAGAGAACAGGTTGCATATTCAGAAAGCGATTATGGCTGTACTCATGGGGCGGGTCCGCCCGGAGTAAAGACCGAATCCCGGTTTCATGTAAACATGGAGAAGAAGGCTATGGAAATCCCAGGAGTGGGAGATGCAGCACCGCAGTTCACTCTCGCATCTGATTCAGGCGAACCGGTGTCACTCCACCAGTTCGCTGGCAAGTGGGTTGTCCTTTATTTCTACCCGCGCGACAATACGCCCGGGTGTACTGCCGAAGCATGTGATATGCGTGATCTGCACAGTGAGTTCATCGGCGCAGATGCCGTGATACTCGGCGTGTCCAAAGACAGTCTTGCGTCGCACAGGAAGTTCAGGGACAATCACAGCCTGCCGTTTATGCTGCTGTCGGATCCCGATGCCACAGTTGCGCAACTTTACGGAGTATGGAAGGAGAAATCCCGCTTCGGGCGTAAGTACATGGGTATGGAGCGTACGACGTTCATCATCGACCCAGTCGGACGCATCGCCGGCGCATTCCCGAAAGTGACCGTAAGGGGACACGCTTACGCGGTCCTGGACAGACTCCGCCAGCTCCAGCAGGGAGCCTGAGTTTCGCTTAGTTTTTGAGGATCTGTTCCGGGGGCCAACAGCATTCCGCTGGCTGGCACCCGGAAATCTCAGTTGCCGGGTCTGTGACCTCCAGCGGACACCGGATTCCCCCGAACCAGTTTCTGTCATGACTGCATCAGGATCAGCCGAGCTCCAGCGGACTCCGCTTTACGACATCCATGTGGCCCTTGGTGCCCGCATAGTACCATTCGGCGGTTTTTCAATGCCAGTCCAATACCCCGCCGGTATTTCCGCTGAGCACAAATCAGTACGTGAAGCCTGCGGCTTGTTCGATGTCAGTCACATGGGTGAACTGATTGTGCGCGGCCCGGACGCAATCCGCTATGTGTCGTTCATGACCAGCAATGATGTTGCAGCGCTCGCTGTCGGACAGGTGCACTACTCGGTTCTGCTGCGCGACGATGGTACAATCGTGGACGACCTGCTTGTGTACCGTTATGAGGATCACCTGATGCTGGTTGTGAATGCCAGCAACAAGGACAAGGATCTTGAGCATTTCCGGAAATACATTGGCGACTTTGATTGCACTCTCACCGATGTTTCTGCTGAAACCGGATTGCTGGCAGTCCAGGGCCCCAACGCACAGGCGTTGCTGCAGTCGCTGGTTTCTGTTGATCTTCAGTCCATTCGCTTCTATCGGTTCGCTGAAGGTACAGTCGCAGGTGTTCCATGTACGGTGTCGCGCACAGGTTATACAGGCGAAGAAGGGTTCGAGTTTTACTTCGATGCTCCGGCTGCTCCCAAAGTATGGGAAGCTTTCATGGCTACAGGTGGAATGAATCCATGTGGACTCGGCTGCCGCGATACGCTGCGTCTGGAAGCAGGACTGTGTCTCTACGGTCATGAACTGAACGACGAGACCACTCCTCTCGAAGCCGGGCTTGGATGGCTGGTCAAGCTGGATAAGGAAGGCGACTTTCTGGGTCGTGATGTCCTTGCCCGTCAGCACACTGAAGGCACCGATCGCAAGCTGGTGGGATTCACACTCGACGAGCGCGCAATCCCGCGTCATGGGTATCAAGTCTGCTATGGTGACGTGGAAGTCGGCGTCATTTGCAGCGGCACAATGAGCCCGACACTCGGCGTGCCTATCGGCACCTGCTATCTCCCGACAGCTGCAGCGGTGCCTGGTACGCACTTTGAGATCGACATAAGAGGCAAGCGTATACCCGCGCGTGTTGTGAAGTTGCCGTTCTACAAAAGGGCCGGCAAAGCGAAGTGAATGGGATAACCGGTACTTCAGGAATGCAGCGCGGCAGCACTGATTTGAAAAGCGCGGGCACTGCGGTCATACTCATGACCGATGTTGAGCCTGCGGTAAGAATCAATGCAGCTCTGGAAGCAGCCGGTTATACAACAGTTGTTATCTCACCAATGGATGATGTCCGTGGTGAGTTGCGGAGAGGAAAGCCTGATATCCTGATCCTTACGGGCGCGCTGCTGGATTCCAACAACGTTGCTCTGGTCCGGCAGCAGCTATGGGACGGTGTGGCGGTTTTTGGTCTTACAGATGTCTCTGATCCCGCGATAGAGCGAAAGCTTTATGATATCGGATATGCTGAGTTGTTTCCGAAGCCGGCGGTGGTTGCGGATATTGTGGATTCGGTACGCCGCCGGCTGGAGCGCCGCAAACTTGCTCAGCTTACCGGCCTTATCGGCGAGTCCGACCGGATACGCGAGGTACTTGTCAAGATCGAACAGATTGCGCCTGTATCAAGCACTGTTCTTGTCGAAGGTGAGAGTGGTACAGGTAAGGAGCTTGTCGCGCGCGCGATTCACCGGATGAGTCCGCGGCGTGCGCGTCCGTTCATTGCTGTGAATGTTGGTGCGTTGCCTGAGACATTGCTTGAAAGCGAACTCTTCGGACACGAGAAGGGTGCGTTTACCGGTGCTGCTGAACGACGACTTGGTCGCTTTGAACTCGCCGATACCGGGACTCTGTTTCTGGATGAAATAGGTGAGATACCGCAGTCAACACAGGTGCGGCTGTTGCGGGTATTGGAAGAACGCGAGTTCACGCGTGTTGGTGGCACTACGAGCATCCCTGTGGACGTCCGTGTGATTGCTGCCACCAACCGTCCTCTTCGCGAGCATGTGGAGAATGGAGAGTTCCGTGCTGATCTCTTCTATCGCCTGAACGTACTCAGTATGTATCTGCCGCCTCTCAGGGAACGTCGCGAGGACATCCCGTTGCTGGTACGGCGCTTTGTCACTGAGTTCTCGAAGCAGCACGACCGTCCGTTCAACGGCATAAGCGCGGATGCCATGCAGTTGCTGGAGGAGTATTCGTGGCCGGGCAACGTGCGCGAGCTCCGTAACCTGGTTGAGAGCATGGTCGTGCTGGCTCATGGTCGTGAGGTCACCGCCGAGGACATTCCGCCGGCAATTCGCGAGCAGGGAAGTGCGCGTTTGTTGCCGGTGCATGTGAAGAGTGTTGTGCATGAAAGCGAACGTGCGGTAAGTGGTGGCCGGGAGTTCGAGTTCATAGTACGGACGCTTGTGGACCTCAAGCTTCAGGTGGAAGAGCTGCGGCGTCGTCTGGATACTCAGGGCGCGGTCGGCGTGGATGACAGGCATTGGGGCGGCGGTGTGGTAGCCGAGGTAGCCGGCGGCGGGGTGCATCATCTGTCGGGTGGCTATGACGGCGCGGTGGGTGTCGGTGATGACGCCAATGACGTTCACCAGGGCGCCGGAGGCAGGGGTCGCGGTCGGGAGCGGTACTATGAGCGGAACGGTTATTCCGGCAGGGACACAACTGCTACGGCTGCGCATGATCCGGCTACGAATTTGCCGTTGAGTGATTCTGGCCGTGGCATCGAACCGCGCGATGCTGCTCCGTTGCCGGTTGTTATCACGCTTGGGCCGGGTGTCACGATGGCGGACATTGAGCGGCGTGCAATTGAAGCCGCTCTCCGTTCTACCGGGGGTAACCGGCGCAAAGCTGCTGACATGCTGGGAATCGGGGAGCGCACGCTTTATCGGAAGCTGCGTGAATATGATGCCGACCTGGATTCAGCAGATGACGGCGAGATGGGTTCGTCGGATGACGCCGAGTGAGGGCTGGGATCGCCAGGGGTGTGCGGTAAGTCACGGTAGTTCAGCTGCTGGGGGGGTTACGATCAAGCGTGTAGCATCGTCGCGTTATCAGCAGAGGAGTCGTGGGACCTTGTACCGCCGGGGGTTTTTTCGTGTTTTACACGCATCTGGGACCCTCCAGAGACGTACCCAGCTGTTCAGTGTGGGAGGCACACATGGGAATATGGTTTAACTGTGACGGCGTACGTCCATGGCATTTCACGACTTATCTCGGGTTGACGCTTGCTAAAATGCGAATCAGGACCGATATTGGGGCCGCAGCCAGGTTTTACCTCGTTCGTTCCGGGGCAGCCAGGCGCTGGAAAGTGGGTCCATTTGGGCCTGTTCTGGCGCGTCTGGCCCGGTGGATCGAGCGGTTCCCAGTCCTATTCGCCCCCGTCACACCCTCCCGGAGTTTCCTCTGTCGATTCCCGCTAATCTCGGTATGAACCCTTCCGAGACGCCGTCCGGCTCAATTGCTGGAAGTGTGCTCCCGATCAGGCGCGCTGAGGAGTTGATTGCCACTCTTCAGGGTGTACTGTCGGTACGGATCGTTCCGAACGATTACGGATCGATCGACGAGATCCATGTGCTGACGACGAGCGAGGTGCTTCCGAAGCAGGCGGTGCGGAACATAGAGAGCGCACTGATGGCGCAACTGGGTTGGCGGGTGAATCACCGGAAGATCTCGATTGCGACGACGCTGGATCCTGAGCGGGCAGCGGACATTCCGCCTCGATCCGGTGACGCTGCGCCAGAGCGTTCTGAACATGCTGTAGGTTCTCCGGAGGCATCGTCAGCCCGGGTCCAGCAGCTCTACGGCTCACCGTCCACCGCTTCCGTGCCTCGCGGTGCCTCTTCAGGCGGTCGCGAGACGGTACCGTTGGCGGATCGTGGAGATCAGCCAGCGGGGAGGTTATCCACATCCCATCCACAGCGTGGGGCGGGCGACACCGCAACCGATTCGGCGGATCGTTCGTCAGTTTCGTTGGGTGACGTGCCATCGCGAGGTCGTTCTTCAGACGTTGGAGCGGCAGCGCCGTATGCGCGTCGTACGATTCTGTTTGAGGACGTGGAAGTGCGACGTTCGCGGACGACCGGTGTGATGTGCCGGGTGACGTTGAGGCGTGATGGACAGCAGTACATCGGCGAGGCTGAGGGTCATGATTCTCAGCGTTCGCGAATAGAGGTGGCAGCGCGGGCGGCAGTGAGTGCTCTGTTGCAGTCGTCTCATGTATCGTCTGGGAGGCGTACGCTTGCACTGGAGGGAGCGAAGCTGATCACGGCATTTGACCGGGACTACGTCTTCGTGAGTCTGGCCGCGCGTGCGGGTCGTGATGCGATGGTACTTACAGGCAGTTGTGAGGTTCGTGACAGCAGCGAGACGAGCGCCGTACTGGCGATCCTTGATGCGACGAACCGCTGGATAAATCTGGATTAGCAAGAGCAGTATGGCAGGACAGCCGGATGTACGAAGCCGTACATCGGTTGCAACCCATCCAAACGTTACAGCTTACAGAACAACAGGAAACGTCCCCCGTCTTCGGCTTGAGCGAAGCTGAGCGGGCAGGCCCAGAGCAGCAGGAGCGGAGCCAACCCTGGCTATAGCACGTGTGAATCGCGAGCGCGATGCACGTGACTGACCTTTTGGGAGGTGACGCATATGGCATTCGTGGCCCAGCTCGTGAGTGCAATAATCTCGGCCGTTATGGCTGAAGATCTGGTTTGGAAGTAATCGTTGAGGTCGGGGGACCTTATAATCATGCCAGTCCGAATCGTCGTCTACGTAATCTCCGTCTTGGTTGCAGCGATCTCCGTTGTTGCCTCGCTATATGTAGTCGCGCCGCCATTTGAATTAGGCATGGCAGCGGGGGCATTGGCATTCTCAATACTGGGCTTACTGGCT
>CAZDMG010000043.1:0-18750 GCA_964506655.1 uncultured Gemmatimonadaceae bacterium | reverse complement strand
GCCAAGCGAATTCAACGCGTTCTCTTCAGCTGACGCGCGTCCGGCGGCGATCCTGATGTTCCGCCGAAATTGTTCGATTGCCCGCACCGACGATCCGACGCGCACTACCTCACTCGCGCCGGCTGGGTCGTCCGACATCCGGTTGATGCGTCGTCCGCTGGAAACCTCCTCGCGGGCACGGTCCATCGCCTGCAGGTTGAGCTGCAGTCGGCTGACCGACGTTCGCAACATAGTCTGGTTCGTTACACGCATCTTTGGCGTTGTCTGGCTTCCAACTCACCCGGAAAGGGTTGCCTATCCGGCACGGGGACCTCTTATTTAGGAGGCACCTTTGAATTATCGGAGTGAACTGGACGGTTCTTAATCGGCGGGTTTTGCCGGTTTACGCTCATTCAAAGGACGCGTACCCACCTACTGGGTAACTTTGGCCGCTTCTTCTTCAACCCGACAGCGACTCCCCTGCGATGGCAACGATCCTTTATGTCGACGACGAGCAATCGGTTGGCCTGATACTGGAAGACACACTTGAGCGTGCCGGGCATACAGCGATCGGCTCAAGGAGTGTCCCCGAAGCTCTCCAGGTTCTGGAGCGTTCGCAGATCGATCTGATCATCAGCGACTATCGTATGCCCGGGCTGACAGGGCTGGAGTTTCTGCAGCTGCTGGCGCGCGAGGGCTACGACGTGCCGCTTATCATGCTCACTGGTTACGCAAGCATTGAGCACGCTGTGGCCTCCATTAAAGCGGGTGCTGTCGACTACATCACCAAGCCTATCCGGCCGCAGCAGCTGGAGCTGGCGGTCGATCAGGCGCTGGAGTTCGTGCGGCTTCGTCGCGAGAATGAAACGCTCCGCAAGGAGGTGATGCAGTTTCGCAACGAGAAGCAGATCATCGGGGATTCTCCGCCGATCAGACGAATCCTGCAGACTGTAGCGATGGCTGCACCCACCCGTGCGACGGTACTTCTGCAGGGCGAATCGGGGACCGGTAAGGAACTCTTCGCGCGTGCTATACATGATCAGAGTGACAGACGTGACCGGCCGTTCATCAAGCTCAACTGTGCGGCTCTTCCCGAAGGGCTTGTCGAGAGTGCGCTGTTCGGCCATGAGAAGGGTGCATTTACAGGTGCAATCAAGCGCGTTGAAGGTGCGTTCGAGCGGGCCAATCGCGGAACGCTCCTGTTGGACGAAATCTCGGAGATGCGGCTCGACCTGCAGGCCAAGCTGTTGCGCGTTCTGCAGGAGCAGGAGTTTGAGCGTGTAGGTGGTACATCGGCAATCAAGGTAGATGTGCGCATCATCGCAACGACTAACCGTGATCTGGCCGCTGAAGCCGACAAGGGGCATTTCCGCCAGGATCTTTACTATCGTCTTTCAACAATCCCTGTAATGATCCCGCCTCTGCGGGAGCGTAAGGAGGACATCCCTGTACTGGCGTTGCGATTCGCAATGCGTGTTGCTGCTGAGATCGGGAAGAAGATCGACGGGCTGACGCAGGATTCGCTGGATGCACTGCAGCAATACCCGTGGCCCGGGAATGTGCGCGAGCTGCAGCATGTGATTGAGCGCGCAGTGATCCTGACACCGGACCCTCTTATTCAGCCGCACTGTCTGGAGGGTACGAGGTTCGGTCTTGCTCACTCACTGGGCTCAGTGGCTGTCAGGCCACGTGCTATCCACACACCTGCAGGTGGTACAGCAGCCGGCGGCGGTTCGTCAGGAAACGATATCGTGCTGACGTCGCTCAACGTAAACGACGCCGAGGCTGTGCTGATCGAGCATGCACTTACAGCCTCCGGGAACAACCGTACCAAGGCAGCGGAGTTGCTGGGAATCAGCGTGCGGACGCTGCGTAACAAGCTCAACAGTCCGGGACGCGGCGCCGAGGGCGACGACTGATTGCCTGCAGGGCCATAAAGTTGTAACGTAAAGAAGTGACTACCAGACGCGAATTCATGACCACCGCTGCAACATTGGGGGCTGCATCGCTGGGTACAGCGTCTGCACTCAATGCACTGCCAGCACTGACCCGTGCTATCCCTATGTCGGCTGTGTCGAAAATCCCGGTTCCCCCATCTGATACGCCAGCCGATTTACTGGCGCAGGACGAAGCTTACTGGCAGAAGGTCGCAAGCCAGTACCAGGTTACTCCCGGAGTAATCAACCTTGAGGCCGGTTACTTTGGCCTGATGTCGCTCCCTGTTCTGGAAGCGTTCAGGAAACATTCAGAGCGTGCGAACCGGGACAGCTCCTATTTCGCGAGACGGGAATTCCCTGCTATTCAGGAAAGTGCAAGGAGAGACGTTGCACGGTTTATAGGTGCTGCGCCGGAAGAGATCGTGTTTACAAGGAATGCGACTGAGGCGCTGCAGGCTCTGATCTCGCAATACAACAGGGTGGGGCCGGGCGACACCATCATGTACGCGGACATCGACTACAATGCGATGCAGTATGCGATGAACGGCCTGGCAGCGGCAACAGGGGCAAAGCGCGTCGTACTGGATATCCCGGAGCCTGCAACGTTTGACTCCATCCTGCAAACGTACACCCGCGCACTGGATGCAAATCCGCGTACACGCTTGCTGCTCCTCACGCATTGCAACAACAAGTCCGGTACGCTGCTGCCTGTGCGCGAGATAGTTGCAATCGCCAGGGAGCGTGGCGTTGATACAGTCGTTGACGCCGCTCACTCCTTTGGGCAGGTGCCGCTGTCAATCGCCGACCTTGACGCTGAATTCGTCGGGCTCAATCTGCACAAGTGGATCGGCACTCCAATTGGCGCAGGCGTCATGTACATACGCCCCGACAAGCTGAACCGCATCGACCGTGCACATGCAGATGAAAGCGCGCCGGCAACCAGTATTGAAAGCAGGATCCACACCGGTACTGCGAACTTTGCCACGATCATGACAGTCCCTGATGCTCTGGCATTCCAGAGGGAGATCGGCCTGGAGAACAAGGCCGCCCGTCTGCGCTACCTGAGGAACCGATGGGTGAAGGCAGTACGTGAATCGGGCGGCGTGCAGATCCTTACCGGCGACGACCCACGTCTTACCGGCGCAATAACAAGCTTCCGTATGGCAGGTCGCGGCGACGCTGCATCAAATAAGAAGGCGGCAGACACACTGCTGGATGAATACAGCATCTTCACAACGACACGCACCGGTCTCGCCAAAGGCGACTGTGTGCGCGTCACCCCTTCGCTTTACAACAGCAGCAATGATGTAGACCAGTTAGCCCGGGCGCTCAAAGAAATGGCAGCCCGGGGTTAGCCGCTGCTCTAGCGCTCGAGCTGGAACCCCGGGTCCACACCCGGTCGCCTGGCTGCGTTGGCAACAAGCCAGCCGGAGACGTACATCCAGTTCGTAATCCTTGTGAGTTTCGCGTAATTAATGCGGTCGGGTGTATCACGCACCGTGTGATAGTCCGGATGCAGCACGGTACTGAACATCACAGCAGGCACGTTTCGACGCGCATAAGGGAGGTGATCGCTGCGGAAGTAGAAACCTTCGGGGTGCGTCGGTCTGTCCCAAAGTGAATCAATGATGAAATTGCCTGTGAGCTGATTCGCTTTGAGTATCATATCGACGAGCTCCGTCGAATTGCGATGCGGCGGCTGGATACCAAAGAGAGAAACTGAATCCGGGTGATTACGCCCGATCATCTCCGCATTCAGAACAGCAACAATCTGTTCGATCGGTACAACCGGCGTTGTTGCATGGTACCTCGAGCCCAACAGTCCGCGCTCCTCTGCACCGTGATAGACGAAGAGGATCGACCGACGGGGCGGTTCCTTTGCAAAGGCGCGTGCGATGGCGAGCAGCGCAACGCTGCCACTGCCGTTGTCATCCGCTCCTGCCCAAACCGAATCACCGTTCACCAGATAGCGCACGCCATCGTGATCCTGATGCGAACTGTAGAGCACGTACTCATCGCGAAGTACAGGGTCCGTCCCCTGAATCACCCCCACAATGTTGACGGACGGTGCATCAAAGGCTTCGCCGGTGATCCGCAATTCGGCATCTGCGCCTGTCCGCAGCAGCGGGAGCATGGCTTTTCTTGCAATAAGAACCGGTGAGTTTGCCACCTGTCCGGCGGCGCCCATCCGTGCACCGGCTGCACCAGCTGCAACACCTGCTGCACCAGCGCCACCACCGCGCGCACCCGCACCTGCACCCGCACCCCGACCACGCCCTGCTGTGAACCAGGGCATGCCGTCCACATTGTATGAACCGCGGGGCCGGATAGCTGTAAGACCGGCGAATCCGATATCACCGATGGAGTCCGCTACAACGATTATCGCAGCTGCACCGCGACGCTGGAGCCGGTTCGCTGTCGTGTTTGCTGCCGAAGTCGCATAGCGGTACTCAAAGGAGTTGGTACCATTGGTGGGCACTGTGGTAACAGGGGGCATCATCTGTACTACAGCCACCTTGCCACGTATGTCAAACGTACTGTCGAGTGGGTTCTCAACGAAAACCGTAGGTGCTGTTACCATGAGCTGCGCATTGGCAGCCGGTACAATGTCCCCAAATATCGCGAGCTCGTCTCCACCCACACGTACATAGCTGGATATCTGCGACGGACGCGTACGGTGTATATCGAACCACTGGAAGAAGCTGCCGTCGGGCGCTGCGGGCTTAACGCCGATACGTCGCAGTTCGTCTGCGATCCACATTGACGCACGCATCTCGTCCAGCGTTCCGCTTTCGCGACCGCGCATCGCATCACTGGCGAAGTAGTACAGATCGCGCTCCAGATCGGTTCTGCGTATTTCCGTTATCGCCGCGGGCAACTGGCCGGCAGACTGTGCCAGAGCTGGAAGTGAAGAGAGGGCCAGCGCTGATGTCGCGTAGATAAGAGCTGAGCTGAAAGACCTGGACATGGGTAGGAGGATCCGGCGGGAAGGAGGCATAGGTTGTGCCCCGCGAAACAGGAACTGAAGGGGAGGTACTGCTATTACGTAAACATCAGGTGTCGCGCTGTGGCCAGTGCAATACCCGCCCGATTTCACTTCCAGCCGCGGCAGCAAGCCCTTTGATCAGCAGCAGTTCCGGTGAACCATGGCTGAACGCACCGCCCACCGTGCGGAGTACAAAGGGCGAGAAGTGCGGCCCAGGTGCAATTATATGGATGGGCTCCCAGATCGGAGGCATCATGGACGTCTTGAATGCCTCAAGACCGCTGAAGTTATAGAAGCGGGCACCATGCGCACGGAGCCATGTAAGCATTACCCGAAGCCAGACGGGCTGACCATCGGCTACCTGGCCGGCGGCTTCCGAAAGAGGAGCCAGCCCGAGCGTTGCATAGTTGGACCCGGAGTCTGCAAAGCCGCGCATTGCAGCATCCACCAGAAGATGTGTCGTACCATTGACGGCACTGCTCCTACGCGGCCACATCTCCACGAGCCATCCATTGCGCGATGGCACCGGTGTCCCAATCAGAAATGCATCCACACGCCCGTCCCTCTGCGCCACAAAGAGTCTGCGGTCGGCAAGATCACCCAGCAGGTCAGTCTCTACCATGAAAGTCAGGGGCGGCAACCCACGTGTCGAAAGCCATTCTTCGAGTACTTCGGCCAGACCGAGACGGCTCGCTTCTTCTGCCGGATATTCGGTGACTTCGACTCCTTTATTTCGTGCCCTGTTGAACTGCGCCCTCAATGAACTCTTGGAAGCAACTATTGTATGCCATTGCCCGGGGTCCCACACAGGTTGCGCACCGATCTGAACGGAAGAGTGATGCGGCGATGCGGCACGGATTTCTTTAAGGCGCGAGCCGGCACCAAAGTAAACAACCGTGCATCGCGCGGCCGCTGTATCGCTTTCGAATTCATCCGCGACAGCTTCAAGACGCGACTCGCTGCACACCGGCGCACCAGCAACTACCCTCGTTTTACCGACTGTCACATACCCGGCGACAGCATCCCCTGCACGCGCGAACCAGAGATGCATTCCACGATTGAGTATCTGGTAGGCTGTAGCATTCCATCCGGCAGTTGCGATGATTTCACGTGCACGCTGACGTTCTGCCGGACCGGGTTGTGCCAATGACATCAGGGTACGCAGATACCTGGAATGAACATCAAAACACGAACGGTATGATGCGCATCTCGCGCGACAACAAAAAGCGCGCGTCGTCCCCGCTGCCGACCCAGGCTACCTTGATGGTACCATACGCAAAGAATACGCCCATACGTGAAGCAGATGTAAACGGGTTCCGCATGACTGCATCGCCCTCTGGAGCTATAGCCAGACCGGCTGTTACATGCCCTGGCTTAAGGATCGACCGCAGCCCTCCGGCCTTCCCCCAGTCAGAACGGAATATATAGCTCCTTATCCCTGCCTCGAATACCGAAACCGCCTCTGCATGTCCGGCAGCGTACGTCAGATACATCGGTGACCAGGAGCTCACCAGCTCCAGAGGAAGCGGACCATGCTCCCTGTCCACACCAAAGCCCGGCAACCACTGCGCAGCATAGTTGAGACCTGTTTCAACCAGGTTGAGCTGCACCGAACCCGGGCCATACATGCGCTCGTATCTGTCCAGCACACGTGCGCTCTTCGACATTGAAGCTGCAAGCTGCACATCTGCAAGCTGATCAAATGGAGCACGGATCCGTGCCAGTTCAACCTCTGATGCAGCGCGCGTAAGCGGCTCACGCATCTCGCCATTCACAATCATCACAATCGTATCTATGATATCCGTGAGATTGTCTGGGATACCGAAGTCATACCGTCTCTGCTGTTCCCTGGCGCGCGCAAGCAACCCGCGACCTGCTGCGTCACGTTCGATCTCTGCCAGAGGACGTGCAAGTACACGGGCTTCAATAAGCTTCCGGAGATTCCGTACAAGAACCGCGTCCGCCTGCGGCGCATGTTGTGAAAAACCGGTGATGAGCCGCGCATATTCCGCAGCGACAACTATATCGCCGAGTGCGGGCGGCCCTGACGGCTGCGCACCACCTGTGGCAGCAATCGAAACAGAGAGCGCCAAAGCTATCACCCTGTACCACCGACTCACGTGTGCGTCAGCCATGAGCGAAGCATTTCCGCATTCCGGTCGATGTACCCTTGCCACGAGTGAGGATTCCTGACTGTAATGCCGGTGGTGTCTCCCGAAACAAGTATCTCACTCAGAACACTCATCAGGTCGCTGAACCCTGCCTGAGCCAGCCCGTCCTGTTTATCAATCACTGTCTCCTGACCGGGGATATCCATAAAGGCACCTGCGATGCGCCGCCGCATGAGATACCCGCCCAGCGGATCGAGCGCACCGGTCAGCGCAATCCAGCGCCGCACGGATCGTTCGCCGTAACCTGTCACACTTGTCTGCACAGGTATGGAAAGCGAGCCGCGTGCAAGAGCTGCAAAGTCTTCCTTATATGGAATGAGTGTACGCATACCGGCAGCTGCACTTCGCACCAGCTGTATAGGGGAAGCAATAAAGATTGCATTCCTGAACGTTACCCCATTGGACAACGGCCTGAGAGCATGCTGCGGCTCTCTTGCAGCCGCCTGAAGTGCTTCGTAGCTGTGAAGACATCCGAGACTGTGACTGATTATTGATATCCGCTGGCTCCATATACCTACACCGGCCCGGAGTCCGTCCCGAACGATCTGCTTGATCTGCGCAAGCAATACCTCACGTATGCCAACACGTGAGGGCGCATGAAACGCCGGAGTCACGAGGTCGCCCAGCAGCTCGGCAACAGCAACGGCGTCTTCATCACCAATCTCTGCCCTCAGCGCTTTTGCCAGGGCACCCACAACTTCGCCTAACTGCACCTTGGCGCGCATCCAATCGTGCAGTTCATCATAGTAAAGGGTGTAGATGGCAAATCGGCCTGCGTCGTTCCCCAGCAGACTCCTTATCGATCCCTCAAGCCGCTCGTAGTGCCCGGGCGCAGCGTTCCCCACTCCATGTACCAGGAGCAGCGCATCCCGGTCGGGCCAATCAATGCTTTGGGGTGGTCGCGGCATGCCTGCGAAGCTATCACGACGGCGCCCCGCCAATCCAGTGCAGCTCTCCGATGCGAACCCTCGAGCCCGCCCGTAGAGCTGTCTGTGCAACGCTAAATGGCCCGGCAACTTCTGCCTCCCATACGTCCGAAGGGACGAAATAGCCGCCCTGGTTTTGCTTGCAATCACTCGTGCCGGGAGTCACTGCTGTGCTCGTAAGCCGTTGCTGTCACTGCGGTTAGGGCTCAAATCCGGGGCTATAAACCGTTCTGGCCCGGGCATTGCGTTTCCAGCCGGTGAGTTCGTGTCACTAATCACCCCGTCATCCGGAAAACCAGATGCTATTCGGACTAATCGATCGAGTAACGACAGCCTCGCCGCTCAAAGCGGCGCTGGATCGCAGTGTCGACAGGACACGGGGGATTGCTGACCGTGTCGCACAAGCTTCGCTGAACAACGGAGATGGCTTCTCACTCGAAGCCAAAGCCGGAACAGCCAATAACGCCACCCAGAACCCAGTCAACGTGGAAGATGAAATGGTTGCGCTTGCAGATGAACAGCTGCGCTTCCTGGCTACTTCACGATTGCTTGAAAAGACGTACGCCAGTCTGCGGACTGCGATACGCGGCAATGGTGGTGCCTGATGACACGTATTGATGGTCCGCGCCCACCGGCACTGTTGCCCGTACCCGGTCAGCAGAGTGTGCGTCCGATGTTCCGTTCGATGGGGATCGCTGCCAGCGGTATCGCTGCACAGCGTCAGCGGATGGAAACAATAGCGCAGAACATCGCAAATGCTGATGTCACGCGCGGCGCAGATGGTGAGCCATACAAGCGGCGCGTTGTACTTATGGAAGCGGCCAACGCTTCAAACGCTGTCTATGCTGCAGCCGGTTCAACGTTGCAGAGCATCGGTGTCAACACCGCCAGCGGTGCTTCACCATTCGGATCCGCACCATTCGATGTGCCGGCCACCACAGATGGCCCGCGCTCCATTCAGGTACCCGTACTCCCGCCTGCACCGGGAACGGGAAACTACGGTGTGCGCGTTACCGGCATCGCAGAAGACCAGGGCGAAGGAAAACTACTGTACGAACCCGGGCACCCGGATGCAGACGCAAACGGTTATGTACGCTACCCCAACATTGATACCACACAGGAGCTCGTAAACCTGCTGGATGCAAAGCGCATCTATGAAGCCAATGCATCTGTCTTTCAGATGGCTAAATCGATGCTGCGCGCAGCCCTGGATATCTGATCATCATGAGCATCAACGGAATCAATAACCCAATCCTTTCGACGCTGAACACCATCAGCCGGCCCGGAGAAACAGGCAAACCCGGTGCTGATAAAGTCGGCTATGGCCAACAGCAGAAGCAGGTTGCAAACAACAGTGCGCCTGCTCAACTGCGGCAGCAGCAACCCATTACGGGAAACGCTGCCACACAGCACGCTGTGCCCGCCGAGGCACCTCCAGGCACCGACGAAGCACTCTGGAGTGTGCTCACTTCTGAAGAGCGCGCATTCTTTGCAAAAACGGCAGCACTTGGCCCGCTGACATACGGGCGTATCAAAGCCGCGGCTGCACCCGCACCGGCTGCTCCTCGTGGCGTCCGCCTCGACGTGCGGGCCTGAACCGGACAAGAATATGCAGACACGCTTTGACCTCCTTGCCAGATCGCTCCCGCAGTTCTCCGGGCAGGACTCACGCGCCATCAAGCTCCCGATCGGCGACGAAGAGTCGAACACATTCGGCGACACGATGATCCGTGTACTCAACGAAGTCTCCGAAGCACGTGATAACAGCGCCGACCTGACCAGACGCTTCGCAGCCGGCGAAAACGTCGAACTGCACGAAGTCATGGCGGCTACCGAAGAAGCAGGTATAGCCCTCGACATGCTGATCGAATTACGCAACAAAGCCGTGGAAGCATATCGGACCATCATAGCAATGCAGACCTGATTTATGGCATCGACCAGTTCGTCTTCCACAGGCAGTATACTCGACCGCGTAGGCGGCGCGCGTCAGGCACTCATTATAGGTGCCGGCGTGCTCGTTTCTGCGCTCGTCTTTGGCGTATCAAGGTGGGCTACCGCACCAGAAATGGTGCCGCTCTTCGCCGACGTACCGATTGAAGCTGTCGGCACCATGACCGACAAACTCACCGAAGCCGGCATCCGCTTCGAACTCGACCGGTCCGGCAATACCATCCGCGTACCAAGTACCGACCTCCCGCGCGCGCGCGTCACGCTCGCACGCGATCAGATAGCAGGCGGTGGCAGGCCGGGTCTCGAGCTGTTCGACAAGCCCACATGGGGGATGACGGACTTTACACAGAAGGTCTTCTACCGTCGCGCACTCGAGGGTGAACTTGAGCGCACCATCGGGAACATGCGCGATGTGGAACGCGTCAAGGTCCACCTGGCAATCGAAGAGGAACAGGTCTTCCGCAAGGATGATCGCCCTTCCAAGGCCTCCGTGACGCTTACAATGAAGGGTGGAGATACTCCGCGTCCTGAAACGGTGCGTGGAATCGCCAGTCTCGTAGCAGGAAGTGTGGGCGGGTTGCAACCGGAGCACGTTACCATTGTCGATGAGCGCGGGCAGGCGCTGACACTGGACGGCGACGGTACCCTCACTGGGCTGACAAGCCGTCAGCTCCTTATACAGCGCGAAATTGAAACGCACCTCGAACAGAAGGCAGCTACACTTCTGACAAGCCTCGTCGGTAACGGCAATGCACGGGTGCAGGTTTCAGCCGCTATCAACTTCGATGAAGTCGCCCGCACAACGCAGGCCATAGACCCGGAACGTCAGGCGCTGGTTACTGAGCAGCGCGCTGAGGTTACTCCAGGCACGCCGCAGCAGGGCGCAGGTTACGCCACTACTGCAACTTCATTCGAGAACACACGCTCAGTTGAAACATTCAAGGGAGCGATCGGCGGGTTGCGGCGCCTTACTGTGGCGGTCCTGGTCGCCGATAGAATCGAACGGAATGGAGCAGACAGTATCGCATCCATCCCACCTGTGTTTACTGCCAGAACCCCCGACGAACTTGCCCGTATCGAAACACTCGTACGCAACGCACTCGGCGTGGACTCGCTGCGCGGTGATGTGATCAGTGTCGTCAGTGCTCCCTTCGACCTGCCGGCACCGGTAGTGGCAAAGGTGGATACACTGCCGACACCAACTCTGGTTTCGCGGCTTACAGCAAACCCGAAACCGGTGATTTCGATTGTTGCCATCGTTGCGCTACTGATTTTTGGTGTGATGGTCCTGCGTGCTCTCAAAGCATCGGTGCAAACGCAACAGCCGGCACAGCTCGCCGCTGCAACAGCGTATCCGGAGCTGCCGCCTGCGTCGCAGGCACCACAATACACCCGTGAACCGGAACCGGTGATAGAAGAACGCGCGCCGGTTATGCTTCCACCGATTCAGGTATCACCTGAACGTGAGCAGGCTATTGCCACCGTTGAACAGCGTCCCGATGCCGCGATTCGCGTGGCCCGCGGCTGGCTTAAGTCCTGAGGCTGAACGAAGCAATGGTAGCTATGCCCCGCCTCGCTGAGAAGTATGCTCTCGACCGCATTACCGGTCGGACGAAACTGGCGATCGTGTGCTCCGCCATCGGTGCTGAGTACGCGGCTAAAATCACATCCGCGCTGAGCCCTGAGGACGCTGAAATCATCGCGCTTGAAATGGCGTCACTCGACAGTGTACCGACCGATACGGTAAACGGTGTACTCGCCGAATGGCTCGAACTGACTGTTGGCATGGACTCACTGACCACCGGTGGTGTCGAGTTCGCAACTGAAGTACTGGAGAAGGCTTTTGGACCGGCCCGGGCGCAACAGATTCTCAAGCGCATCCATGGCCAGCTCGCTGACACCGATCGGTTTGGAAAACTCCGGCGCGCAGACGCACAGCAGCTGAGCACAACACTCCGTGGCGAACACCCGCAGACGATTGCGCTGATCCTTGCGCACCTGGAAGCCAACCAGGTGGCCGGTATTATCCGCGAACTGGAACCCGCCACCGGTGCTGAGGTCATGTACCGCATAGCACGGATGGAGAAGATCTCGCCCGAGATGGTGGCACTCGTGGAGCGCGCTATCGGCAGCGAAGCTGAGTTTGCGCTTTCTCAGGGAATGAGTTCCGTCGGTGGTCCGTCGGCCGTTGCTGCTGTACTCAACCTGGTGAACTCCTCTCTTGAGAAGGAAGTTCTCGAACGCGTGGCTGAAAAGGACCAGCAGCTGAGTGATGTAATCAAGAACCTGATGTTTGTCTTCGAGGATCTCATTTCAATCGACGACAAGTCGCTGCAGCGACTGCTGCGCGAGATCGATGTCAAGCAGCTCGCTCTTGCACTCAAGGCTGCAAGCCAGGGGCTGCGGGACAAAATCATGGGCACGATGTCACAACGCGCGGTCGTCGGACTCAAGGAAGAAATCGAATTCCTTGGACCTGTCAGGATGCGCGATGTTGAGGCCGCACAGTCGGACATCGTATCGAAGGTACGCGCACTCGAGGAATCAGGGGAAATTGTACTGAGTGCAGGGACGGACGATGTCATTATCTGACCAGAACCAGCCTGTGCTCAACACCAGGGTGCAGCCTCTACCCTGGGCGCTTGATGAATTTGCATCGAACGAGATTTTCCCGTCGTTTTCATTTGGCGGGATGTCAAATGATGCGGCCGACAGTTACGGACATCCTGGTGACGGCGAACAAGGGGGCACGGAAACCAGCGGAGCCTTTGATATCGATGCCGCAATCGCAGCTGCATACGCCCGGGGAGTTGCCGACGGTGAGCGCGCTGCGTACAGCCAGGCATCCAAAGAGGCAGACGAAAAGATTGTGTCACTTATAGCAGCACTTCATGACGCACTGGAATCTGTACGGCTCCACGAAGCCCGCTGGATCTCCAATGCACAGGAGAATGTTGCAGCGCTCGCAGTCGGAATAGCACGCAACATCGTGCAGCATGAAATAACGGCCGACGCAGCCACAATCCAGCAACTGGTACAACGCGCTGTTGCCCTTTTCCCTCTGGAGCAGACTCTCGAGATTCGCCTCCACCCGGACGATCACTCTGTTTGCGCATCGCTCGACGGTGGAGGTGTGCACAAGTTGCGTTTCACATCCGATCAGAGCATCCAGCGTGGCGGCTGCCTGGTGGAAGGGCGGGAACGGATTATTGATGGACGCGTGGATACGGCTCTTGAGCGCCTCTATCGCACAATCGGACAGATCCACTCATGATGATCGCAACTGAGAACTCAGTAAACTACGACACTCTGGAATCAGTCCTTGCCGGCGTCGATGCGGAAGACCGCTACGCCGCTTACGGTCGGGTGACTCGCATCGTCGGTCTGGTGCTCGAAGCAACAGGTATCGACGTCGGACTCGGTGCGCTGTGCCGGATCACAAGCCGTTCCGGAGACAGTTCCGTGCTGGCCGAAGTCGTTGGATTCCATGAACGCAGCGTGTTGTTGATGCCACTCGGCGAGCTCGACGGGTTGCACCAGGGTTCCATCGTGCAGCCACTTGGACGCTCCTTTGGCGTTGATGTGGGCCCGGGGCTTCTTGGGCGCGTGCTTAATGGACTTGGCCATCCGATTGATGGCAAGGGCAAACTGGACGTTGTCGAACGGGTGCCACTTGCTGCCGAGCCACCGAATCCGCTTGAACGCAAGACAATAGACCGTCCACTTGAAACCGGAGTCCGCGCTATTGATGGACTACTCACGGTCGGGCGGGGACAACGAATAGGTATTTTTTCCGGCTCAGGAGTTGGCAAGAGTACACTGCTCGGCATGATAGCCAGACATGCGCAGGCTGATATCAACGTCATCGCACTGCTGGGTGAACGCGGACGTGAAGTACGGGATTTTCTGGATAACTCTCTCGGTGAAGAAGGGCTGGCACGCTCTGTGGTAATCGTTGCCACAGGTGATCAGGCAGCGCTGGTACGCGCGCGTGGTGCACTTGTAGCGACCGCAATTGCCGAGTACTTCCGCGACCAGGGGAAGCAGGTGCTGCTTATGGTCGATTCAGTGACTCGTGTGGCAATGGCCTGGCGCGAGATCGGACTCGCCACCGGTGAGCCACCTACTACGAAGGGCTATCCACCGTCAGTTTTCGCATCGCTGCCGCGGCTCCTGGAGCGCGCTGGTAACGGCGCACGTGGCGGGATAACCGGGATCTATACCGTGCTTGTTGACGGCGACGACTTCAACGAGCCGGTCGCGGACGCTGCCCGATCGATATTGGATGGGCACATAGTTCTTACCAGGAAGCTCGCGGCACAGAACCACTTCCCGTCCATTGATGTGCTGGACTCAAAGAGCCGGGTACGCGACAGCATTGTATCGGCTTCACAACGAGCCGCCGGCAGTTCGCTGTTGCGACTTGAAGCTGCCTATCGCGAAAAGGAAGACCTGATCATGGTAGGCGCATACCAGAAAGGGAGTGATGCGTGGGTGGACGCAGCGATAACGCACCGCCAGCGCGCACTTGCATTCCTTCGACAGCTGCCGGAGGAGACTTCGCTTTACGGCGACACACTCAATGAACTCACTCAGTTGAATGACTCCATCAACGGATCGCTGACGAGGTCGCCCATCTGATGTTTCGTTTTCGTTTACAGAAAGTACTGGATCTCCGGGAGCGTCTTGAGCAGGAGAAGGCGCGTGGGCTGGTTGCTGCTGAGGAAGTGGCGACGCAGGCCCGTGATACCAGGGATTCACTGAGAGAGCTCAAGAATACTTCGCGTGCGGAGATCTCGGCTGCGCACGATGTGCAGCCGCGTGTCGGTCATCTGCAGCAGCTCGGCATGGTGCTCTCCTCACTCGAGGAACGCCTGGATCTGGCTGATCAGAAAGTATCCGAGGCCGAAGAAGGTGTGCATGCTGCCCGGTGTGAACTGGAACTGGCAGCCCGTGATCGTCAGATGCTGGACAGACTCAAAGACAGACATGAAACCGAATTTCGGCTGACTGAACGTCATCGCGACCGGGTTGAAATGGATGAAGTCGCGATTTCGCGCTTCGCGCGCAAGGGTGAGCGCAACGGCCATGTTGACTCCCAGTCGCACAGTCAGGCACCCGGTTCCGCGAAACAAGGCGAAAGGGAGCTGAGATGAAAAAACTGATTGTACCTCTCGCTATCGCACTCCTGAGCGGAATTGGTTCAGGTACGGCATTTACAGTAATTCAGGCGTCCAGAAAGGCAGATGCGGATGCCGTGGTGGCGCGCATGCGTGCGGACAGCATCAGTGCAGCAGTGGAAGACTCAGTTTCACGGCTGGCTGACGCTCAGGATCCCGGCATTGCCAACGACAGCAGCACAGAAGACAGTGCTGCGCATAAGGATATTGTTACTCCGGCAGAGAGCCTGCGTGCTGTAGCTGCAGGTAAAACGTCAACGGCGAAGGCTACCAAGTCAAATACAGCGGAAACACGACTGGCGGCGGCACCCGCTGCTTCCGTATCTGCTGACAAACAGTCGACAGCGTCGACCAAAGCCCAGAGTGAACCCCGGGGCACCGGCGCACAATCCCGGACCGTAGACGAAGCGCTCGCTGCTGTGAAAGCCGCACAGAATGACGCACGCAGCACGGTGCTTCCTGAAGAGCGCCTCGCAAAGATTTTTACGGCAATGCAAGCCAAGGACGCAGCACGGGTGCTCGGTCAGATGGAAGACAGGGATATCCGGAAGGTGCTTTCTCTGATGAACGACAGGCAGGTTGCAGCCATTCTCGCTGCGCTCCCGGCGGAGCGTGCGGCTGCTGTTGTCCGTGTAAACAAACCCGAAGTGGAAACTGACAAATGAATGCACTTGATGTACTCGGCGTGACCTCGTCCGCACGTAAAGCGCCGGTCAGGGATCCCCGACCCACAACCAGAAGTCAGTCCGCGAAAGAGACGGATGAGCAGAAGGAAGTGTCGCGACAGAACCGCGAAAAGTTCGCGGCGCTGCTGGCGCTGCTTTCTTCATCCAACCAGTCTGTGCGATCGGAACTGTTGCGCCGGCTCCCCGATGGGGATGTATCAATACTGGACCAGCTGTTGAACGAAGGTGAGCCGGGGATTAGTGGCAGTAATGCATCGTCGGATCCGGCATCCACCTTACGTTACAGTATGCTTGCTGCCCTCAATGGCAGCGACGGCACCCAGTCCGCCGCGGCAGGTAGCTCCATGGGCGGCACGACATCAGAAATCGATGCAAAGTCCGCACTGCTTATGCGCGCATCAAGCAAACGGAGCACCGGCGTGGAAGAGCTGCTGGCACGCGGTGATACCGACGGCGCAGAACTCAAGCGTGCACTTGATGCACTGCTGGATCGCGCCGGGATCGCCGACGGCAGCGCTGCATCTGCCGGCTCACTGTCGAACACCGGAATACCTGCACTCGAGCAGGCGCTTGCAGCTGCGCGCGCGCACTCCACCGGCGATGTAACTACGCCGGACCGCAACATGGAGTCGCTTGCTCCGGATTTCAGGCAGCGGCTCGGCAGAGTCATTGAGCGCATGAAGTCTGAGCATGGACACACTGTCGATATCGTTGAGACATCGCGCTCACAGGAACGCCAGGACCACCTCTACGCGCAGGGGCGCACGCGGAGTGGCCCGGTTGTGACATGGACGCGCAACTCCGCACACACAAGCGGCAACGCCGTTGACGTACAGGTCGATGGCAGCTGGAATAACGAAACAGGGTACGCAAACCTGCAGCGCATTGCGCGTGAGGAAGGTTTGCGCACACTTGGCATGCGCGACCCAGGGCACCTTGAAATGGCGCGTGAAGGCGCATCGTCGAATGTGTCGTCGACTATGTCGTCTGCCGCAACATCCGCAATGCAGATTGGTGCAGGAACTGCAACTGCGAGCGGCATTGCGTCGGTGGCAGCGATCGCGCAGGTGGCAACTACGGCACAGATAGCACAGGCCGGGTCGGTGCAGACCAATACCGCACAGCAGGGCGCGAACCTGTCACAGGCGGCGCTCGCTGCGCAGTCTGTTTCGCAGAGTGACGGCGGCTCTGCGTCACACGGTAAATCAAGCCAACGCGAGTCCGGCGAGGGTGAACGCGGAAGTTCTTCCGACGCTAACGCGGCCGCGGTACTTGGTGCGCGCACGGGTGGCGGTACCTCCGGCGATGCACAGGCTCCCACCGAAGCCCGTACAATCGGCCCTGATACATTCGACCGCGCGATGGAGGCTCAGCGTCTCCGCGACGGCGGGCCGGCGCGTCCGGTCTCGCAACTCAAACTTGAAGTCGATGCGCCTGATGGCGGACGCGACCAGATCACCATTGGCATGCGGGGCAAGAGCGTTGATACATCCATTGTCACTGACAATGAAAACGCAGGTCGCCTCCGTATGAAGGCCGGTGAACTGCAAGACGCACTGAGCAAGCACGGCCTTGAAGCAGAAAGCGTTCGTATCACAGGTACTGCCCGGCCGGAAAACAATGATGTCGGCAAGATATGGTCAGCTGTTGCAGACAGAGATGCGGCACGCGTCGGAGTTGCGCAGCAATCCCAGCAGGGCGACAGCGCATCCGGGCAGAACCAGCGCGACAGATCCGCCAGCACACACGACTGGCAGGATGAGCAGGAAGCACGCCGCGGGCGTGAGAACAACCGTCAGGGCGGGCAGGACAACCCGCGCCGCGGTCCATTCAACTGAGGTCCAACATGATTTCTGCACTCTATAACACAACCGACGACGGCTACGCCGCGCCTCCGGTAGGGCCGCTGGAGCCATCGGAGCCGCGCACGCTGCCGATGAACAGCGCAGGCATGGGCAGGGATGACTTCCTCAAACTGCTCGTTACACAGATGAAACACCAGGATCCGCTTAATCCGATGGATGGCAAGGATATGGTGGCCCAGCTCGCGCAGTTCTCATCCGTTGAGCAACTGATCGCACTCAATGAGAGTGCAGCAAACCAGGAGGCCGCCCAGGCCAACATGGCGGATATGCTGGAAGCACTGCAGTACAATCAGGAACAACGTGCGGATGAACTCGCACGCCTGGTGGAAGGGCAAATGGCTGTGTCCACTGTCGGAAAGGTCGGCGTTACACCAGGCAACAGCCTGTTCGTCGACCGCGATGGCAGTGGAAGTATTGTAATTGATACTGGAACTGTGAAGGGCTATGGACGTCTGACTGTATTGAATGAAAATGGCGATACCGTGGCAACAGGTGGGATCGATGTAACCGGCACTGGCATTCAGGGGATGGATCTCCGCCAGTTCGAGTTCGATCCTCCACTGGAGCACGGCAAATACACTTACAAGTTCGAGGTCGCAAAGGATGGCGCCGATTACCAGCAGGTGAAGACATACACGACCGGACGGATTACCGGTCTCAGGTATGAACAGGGGAATCCAATTCTCATCATCGGTGATTCACTCAGCATACCGATGTCGCAGTTAACACAGATCCGCGGCTGAGCCGCACAACACGAGGACCATCCTAATATGCTTCGTTCACTTTACGCCGGTGTCTCCGGTCTGCGTAACAACCAGACCCGAATGGATGTCATCGGCAACAACATCGCCAACGTCAACACAGTTGCGTACAAAGGCAGCCGTGTGACCTTCAAGGAAGGCTTTGCGCAGCTGCTGCAGGGCGCAAGCAGACCGCCCGGTGACCAGGGTGGTATCAACCCGGTTCAGATCGGACTCGGAATGCAGGTCGGTTCCATCGACCAAATGTTCAGCCAGGGCAACATCGAAACCACAGGCATGAACACCGACGTTGCAATCCAGGGAGATTCC
>CAZDMG010000042.1:0-18794 GCA_964506655.1 uncultured Gemmatimonadaceae bacterium | reverse complement strand
CCATGGGCGATCAAGGGCAGAGATCGTCGGTGGTCTAGGCCTCAAACCTGGTCCAGCCCGACTCACTGTATGCGGAGTTGGAGAGGCCGGCGTTGAACGCCACGGTGCTCGGGATGGCAAGCAATCAGAACACACCGCTGGAGATCTCCTGGGCTGATAGCGGCGGCAACAGTGGCAGACGCATTGCAATCGATGGGCCGGTGCCCGTGATCGGGCGCTCAATACGGTTGGATCTCGCAGGGCACCCCAAGGGGGAGTACGAAGTTGCCAGTTGCAGTGACTGCAAAGTTGAGCGCGAGGGCACGGGCAAGGCGGGAAAACGCGTACTTCTGACGATTTATTGACCCTTAGAGAGCAGAGATTTCAAGCACCGCGACGGCACCAACCGTAACCCACATTGGGCAGATACCCTTCACTGGCCGAACCAGAAGTTCTGCGCATCTCCGCTCTTGCACGACCCGCCCGCCGGTCAGATATTAGCGATTCACACCTTGAAGAGGCTGGGCTTATGCCTGACGTGTCGTTGAGGGTACCCGGAGCGCCTGGCGCGCTGATTCGTGCATTGACATCGTGCTCCTGGCACGTTGAGCGGGTTGTGCTTTACCTCGGCTGCTCGTTGCTAATGGTACTCACGCCACATGACAGGGCGCAGGCGCAGGATGCTCCGGACAGCGCCACGGTCTTCCGTAGTGTTGTAGCCAGCTACCAGGGGTATCTCGCGCTCTGGCGCAGCGCATGGGTGCGGAGTGAAAATGATCGCGAGCATGTGTGGGTAGTACGGCGTTGGGATCGTGGTACACGCAAGGACGGCACTGTTGTATTTACATGGAACATTTATGTTCGACCCTTCACAGACACGCTGGACTTCATTGAAGGTTTCCCAATACGGCGTAGGAGGCAGACCCAGTGCCGCGCATCTGTTGATAGGGAAACTCCATCCAGAAGTGGTGATTTTCCATCGGCCGCAGTCGGCTCGGGGTGGTCGATCAGAAGCCAGGTCAGCCTCTTCGGTGTCTGCCCAACCTGGTACCTGGGGCCAGGGCGAATGCCGCCATGGGATGAACGGCTCGGAATCGACTTTTCCATTGAAGAGGAATTCCGCCCGATTGTGCGGGAGAAGCGTGCTGAACTGATTACGTCGCTCCGCAGAGGAGTGGAGCGCTTCCCATCCAACGATTGGCTTAACGGGCAACTTGTCCGTGTACTCGTGGATCAGAATGAATTCAGCGATGCACTTACTGCCGCAGAGGAATGCGCGGGGGCTGCCTGGTGGTGCGCCATGCTGCGTGGTTATGTGCTTGCTTCACACGCCAACACTGAAGCAGCCGTGCGCGAGAACCAGCAGGGCAGGAACGCGCGCCGGATAGCTGACCTCCTTAGGGATGCAGAATTCAACTACCGTAGCGGGCTGTCGGCAGCACCGGCCGTTCACCGGTGTGCGTTGTCGGGAGTCGCCGAACTCCTTGAGCCGGAAGTCCGCATGCGCTACAACAAGCTCAATTGCAGCGAGCGGGATTCGATAAACAACCGACTGTGGTGGCTATCGGCACCACTCTGGTCTGACGGAAGCAATGACCGGTTTGTTGAGCATATGACGCGCCGTATGTTGTTGCAACTCCGGAGTGCAATTGAAGAAGACGAGCGTTTCTCGTGGATCGTAGCGCAGGGAAACGACGCACGCGCTGAAATGGTGATCAGGTATGGGTGGCCAGCGTACACGTACTGGAGAGGGCCGACATGGGACTCGATCTATACCCAGATCCTTGTCTCGCCGGAAGACAAGTCTGTGAAATCAAGCCCGGGAAACGCACCTTATGTCTCGTATGAGTATGGTGCTGGCCGAACGCATACACTTCCAAACAGATCTGTGTTCGAAGATGCTCTGGCAGCCACGTTAAACCACTGGCAGTTATCCGCGCCACCAGGTGGCGATACGGCCGCTGCAATGAAAGTTGTTCATGCCTTCCCACGAGGATTCGAGCTCGGCGAAATAGCTCCAGAAGTCGCGGCAAGTTACCAGCAATACCATGCCTACTACGGGGTCGAACACCCGCAATACGTACGCAACACGCTCTGGTGGCCGGTGGAGCATTACGCATCGCCACTCGGACTGGTGCAGTTCAGTGAGCCGCAGGTTGCATGGCTCCGCAGGCAGGACTCTGCTATTGCAGCCGTGGCATTGCTCCCCGACAGTGCGTCTGTAAAGAGACCACACGGTGCATCACTCAGCAACGTCGCGCTGGTTGTCACCACGCACCCGGATTCCATACTCGTGCCTTTGCGTGTAAATGGCACCGTTGGTACGCCACTCCGCTTCCAGGCCAACGTCGCGCCCCGCCCTGCACTGCTTGGCGTTGAACTTGCTGCTACCGATAACGCTCCGGCTGCACGCACGCGTTTGGGGATCACCCCACCGGAGGCGTTGTCCGCGATGACTGCCGCTATGCGGGATATCTCCGCGCCTGTGATATTGGATCTGGACGGCATAGACGAAGCGCCGCCGGTGGAGACCGACAAAGCACTGTCGCTCATGAATGCAACAGCCTCGGCGCCGCAGGGGAGTGCAATAGGCATTTATTGGGAGACGTACGGTTTTGAGCCAAACGACTCGGTACAGCTCTCGGTGCGTGTCCGGCGGTACACACCACCCAGTGCTGCACGCCGCGTCGCGATGGCGCTCAGGATGGCGAGCGATCAGAACACGCCAGTAGAGATCTCCTGGGCAGAGAGCGGCAGCAGCGGTGGCGCGCGCATGGTGATCGAGGGGCCGGTGCCGGTAATCGGGCGCTCACTGCGCCTGGATTTAGCAGGGCTCCCCAAGGGTGAGTATGAAGTTGCGGTTGCAGTCAGTGGCATGGCAATCCGCGGAGGCACAGGCAAAGCGGAAAAACGCACTGTGCTCACAATCAGATGATGTATCGAATCGGCCGCGGGATGAGGCCAGTCCAAGACATTCAGGGCCAGCGCCAAGCCATAGCATGGGCAGTTGGACCGCACTCACCGAACAACTTCGAACTCCCGCACCTCAAGCTGATACATGCCCTGACTGTCAAGTGTACGGATCAATACCCGGTTGCCGCGAAAATCGAGTGGTTCACCGGCGAAATGTGACGCGACGCCAGCTACCACTTCACCGGTGAGCGAGACAGCGTGCGCACGCCAACCAGTATCGCCCGGTGCAATGAACTCAACAATCCAGAACAGAGAATCGGACGGTGAGGCGATGATCCTGTCTATCAGTGGCAATGAATCAGCAAATG
Organism: uncultured Gemmatimonadaceae bacterium; assembly: GCA_964506655.1. Taxonomy (GTDB): domain Bacteria; phylum Gemmatimonadota; class Gemmatimonadetes; order Gemmatimonadales; family Gemmatimonadaceae; genus Gemmatimonas. The sequence continues at coordinate 15,534 of CAZDMG010000042.1, read as the reverse complement.
GTGCCTGTTCAATGAGTAACCTGGCTTCTCTTTCGTTGAGTGGCCGCTCAGTCCTGGCAGCAAGGTCATCCAACTCGCGTGCACGCAGCATGCGCTGCATCGCGGCGGTCACCGGTCTGCGTGAAATACGCACTGGAGTCACAGCAATCAGTCTTCCCCTTACAGTGCGGAGTTGCAGGAAATCTCCGGGTGCAGAAGCGAGAAGAACCATGCTGTACGCAACAGCTGCCATCGCTCGGCCCGAGAGCCGGACGGGAACCGGACGTGGCACAGCTGTTCGTCCTTGCGGAGCTGCGCCCACCGATTGATAACGAGTTGAAGACAACTGAGCGAGCAGCACTGCTGAATCACCCGCGTCGCCTGTGTTGCCCGAGTCAGTAACAGCATGAACCGATGCCGTGACTACTCCATGTCTACCGACAGCCAAATCGTTCCAGTCTGCATTCAGGAATACAGGAATATTTCCTGATGCAACTCCAGCGAGCTTTTCAATCGAGTGCGGGAGGGTCTCTGGTAACTTCCGGTACACCGCAACTTTGCCGTGAAAGAACGTGAGTATGTGGTTGTTGACGCGATCGGACACTGTGATTGAATCGCCGCCGCCTCTTACGAGACCACCTATACGCTGAAACTCTCCCGGGCCAGCTCCTCGCCGCCCCGACTGTATTGCCTCACCGGTGTGGAAATTGTACGTATGTACCGCAGCCTGACCGACATCGATGGCCGTGATGATGCTGTCGCCTGCAAACAGTGGTGTGACCCACTCCAGTTCCCAGCCAGCGGATATTTCGGGATCAATTATGATGCGCTCTACGTTGACAGCATACTGTGTCCCAATGCAGCCTGAACAATCGGCGTACGTACCCGATAGCTCGTCGTTGCCGGCAAAGAACGCTTGTCTTATCAGCAGAGCGGTCAGGGCTGCAATACAGATCCCGGTGACTACGCCTGCAGACTGGCTGATCTTCGAATGCATGGCCTGGGAATACAATCCCTGTAAAGAGATGAACGGAGAGAAATGTAGCTTACCGCTCTGTTCCTCGACTGTAATCGTCGATACCGATGAACAAGACCAGATACTCCGGCGCCATGAGCGTGTTGCCAGCGCGCCGGATGAAATAGCGCTCGGGGAAATACCGGGCGCCGCGTCTGGTCAGACCACTTACCACAATTGAATCCGGGTAAACACGGGCACTGCCGATCGTAACACGCGTCCCTGGTGAGTAATCCTGATATTCAGACACATCAGGGCAGTCAGTACGGTTTTGGTACTTGCTTAGTGACGCCGCTTCGCCCTGAAGCAGTAACGCTCCACGGTTGTCCCACAACTCGTCCACTGAGCAGTATGATACTGGTGTCCGATCCTGGAGCACCGTCAGGCGGATTTGAGTAACAAGGTTCCCAATAGCCTGTATGGAATCACCCCCTGAGCTGACGTTTCCCCCCAATGACAGCGAGTACTCAGAATCCATGAGATTGCGACCGATACGCCGGATGAAATACCGCTCGGTGAAAGCGCCGGAGGCACGGATAGTCTCCGCGCCGATCACTATCGAATCGGGGTACACTTTGAAGTCATGGAATATCACGCGTGGGCCAGCTGAATTGTCCGGCGATCCCTGTTCCTGCGGACACTCATCCCGATTCCGGTAGCGGCTCAGGAATGCAGCTTCATTCTGCAATAGAAGGGTCCCACTGCTGTCCCAGAATTCATTGATACGGCAGTATGATACCGGTGTCCGGTCCTGCAGCACTGTCAGGCGGTGAGCAGAGATCAGTCCGCTAAGGACCACCATGTCGCTCTTTGTTAGCGGCGGCTGCGCATGGCTGAACTGAGCTGAAAGAAGCAGCAGTATCAAGGAAATCAGAGTACGCATTGGTTCGCCCTTTACTGACCCACTGAAAAGCTGCCCAGGTGTTGCTCTTGCGCGGAATCACCCATGGACATGATGATGGAAGAAGAAATCAAGCGTTGGATGGTTCTTGTTGCCAGTATACCACGGAACCTTCCAGAGCAATAGTCGTAGTGACGTCTATTTCAGCCACGCCAACTGTCTGGCAGTCTGTGCGTCATCCTGATTCGCCAGTCCAAGTAGTAGTCTTACCGCTTGCCGGCCGGCGCTGGTTTATCTATCTTTCCGGATTAGGCATCAAGTGACCGACAGCCCTTCTGGGCTGTTTTTTTCTCAACCCTGCAAACGGCGCTCTTCCCCACGGGGATCGGTTCGCTGTCTGCGCCCCGGAGAGATGGCCGAGAGGCTGAAGGCACCGGTTTGCTAAACCGGCATAGGGGGTAACCTCTATCGCGGGTTCGAATCCCGCTCTCTCCGCTCGCGGGTCCGTTGACTACGGTCGGCGGGCCCGCTCGTGTTTATTCAATATCCAGACCGTGACAACGTTGACCGACCCCGCCGCCGCCGCTTCCACTCCCAACCCCCGCCCACGCGTGCGATTCGCCCCGTCTCCGACTGGGTTCCTGCACGTCGGTGGTGCCCGGACTGCGCTCTTCAACTGGCTCTACGCCCGCAAGAATGGCGGCGACTTCCTGCTTCGCATCGAAGACACTGACCGCCAGCGCAGTACCGATGAAAGCACCCGCGCCATCTTCGAAGGGCTCGAATGGCTGGGGCTGGACTGGGATGAAGAGGTCGTGTATCAGGGAGCTAATCTTGGAAGACATCAGTTGGATGCTGAACGACTCCTTGTCTCTGGTGCTGCATACCGGGACTTCACAACTCCGGATGAGCTGAACCGGCTGCGGGCGGAAGCAACTGCCAGAGGCGAAGTCTTTTCTTTCAACAGGGAGCTCGCTCTGCTCAGCGAAGAGGAACTTAAACTCCGGCTTGAACGCGGCGATCCGTACGCTATCCGGTTCCGCGTACCGCATGGTACCACCGAGTGGGACGACCTCGTGCACGGCACAATCGCGTTCCCCAACAAGGACATCGAAGATTTCGTCATTCTCCGCTCCGACAACACGCCTGTGTACAACATGGCTGTCGTGTCAGACGATATAGCGATGGGGATCACTCTCGTTATGCGCGGCGATGATCACATATCCAATACACCCAAGCAGATACTGCTTTACCGCGCACTTGGTCACCCGGTGCCGCAGTTTGCGCATGTGCCGATGATACACGGTGCCGATGGCAAGAAGCTTTCCAAACGTCACGGAGCCACTGCTGTAGGCGACTATCAACACGAAGGTCTTCTGCCGCAGGCGATGCTTAACTTCCTGGCGCTGCTCGGCTGGTCCACAGGCGACGATACTGAGATCATGTCGCTGAATGAACTCATTTCGCGCTTCGATACAAATCACCTGCAGAAGAAGGCCGCGATCTTCGATACAAAGAAACTGGAGTGGATGAACGGCCAGCATATGGCTGCAATGCCTGCAGATGCACTCGCCACATACGTCACACCATTCATTGTGGCCGCAGGGCTGGCTTCAGAAGAGGAACTGAAAGCAAACAGTGACTGGTACCATGGTGTTGTCGCGCTCCTTCAGTCGCGCGCACGCACTACGCAGGAGCTCGCAGTGCAGGCAAGACCGTTCTTCGGGGAGCTGGTGGAGTTCGATGCCGGTGCGGTTGCTAAGCAATGGCGTGACCGCGAGGCTACGCACTCGCTGCTCAACGCTGTGTATAACCGGCTTGAAGCTCTGACCGCATGGGAACCCGCAGCAATGGAGGAGTCTTTACGCGCTCTCTCCGATGAGCGTGGTGTGGCAGCGGGGAATATCTTTCAACCACTCCGCGTTGCACTTACCGGGTCCGCGGTAAGCCCTGGGATATTTGAAGTGCTGGAATATGTCGGGCGCGAGCGGTCACTCGCACGTCTCAAAAACGCGCTTGCTTATCTGGCGTCCTGATTATTCGTGATTATCCGGCCGACCTCTTTCTTGGCTTTCTGCCGCTCCTGATACTCGCGCTCCTTACGTTCACTCAGCTCTTTTACAAGCTTCTTGAACTCGACTTCCCCAACGCTGCGCTGCGAGTTGGCCATGATATCGCGTCTTGCGAGCGAGAGACGGCGCTCCCTATCCACGGCTGTCGGGTTCCCTGACATCGCCATCTGAGCGTTCATTGGCAGCAGGCCGAGGAGTGCGTTGGGGATCGTGACTTTGCCGAGCCTGATTCCGCCTTCGTCCCACCCCCATTTGTCGCCGTTTTTGTCCGTGGTGGTCCAGTCGCCGGGCCGCCTGCCACCCTCGCCACGTGCACGGGCTATGGCATCCAGCGAGTCGGCCGCTGCGACAATGGCGTATGAGATAATGCTGTCGAGACGCTCGGCGCCCGTGCGGTACTGAGGCGCGCCCGGTCCTGCCATCCCCCAGAGCCGGGCGTCGGTAAAGGACGGACGCACTCCGCGGAGTTCAACCGGCACATCGCCCACAGCAGGCCTGGTAGCGGCGTAACCACTGCCGGTGTCTGCGGCGGCGCCTGTTGCACCACCTGTTGCACCTGCGGCGCCAGTAGCAGGCGGCGCGGCGGCAGCACCCGCGGGCGGTGTTACAGGCGGTGATACAGGTGGGGCTACGGGTGGCTCAACAGGCGGAGTAGTTGGCGGAACAACAGGCGGCTTGGGCTCAACCGGTGTCGTTGCTTCCTGTGGTACTTCTGCAACCTTCGTAACCGCAGTGTGTTGCTCAGCTGGTGCAGCGACATACGTCACCCGCTCAGTTGCAGACTCGCGTTCACCGAAATTGAAAAAGCCGTCTATTCCGTGTCCGAAGGTCAGCGCACGGAAGAGGACCACACCAACCACGATATGAACCGCAATCGCAGCTGCCCAGCCACGTGCTTTATTGCGCGGCGCAGCGCGCCCCGGGTCCAGACGCAGCGCGAGCCTGCGACGCGGCAGACGCCTCGCTTTGCTCTCTTCTCTATCACGCCCTGAATCGGGGCTCTGCGTTCTGGAATCTGCCATTACTGGAGGTACCCGCGAGACGGAGACCGGTGCCGCGGCGGTGAGACTGAAGTGGCCACAGCTGTCGTGCCGGGTCTATCCCTTAAATGTACCCAAATCCAGGCTGAATCGCGAACGCTGCGACTGCCGTGGTACCTAAGTGCTTTACCCTGTCGTGACACCCATGAGCTCCGCACCACACACATCAGCCTGCCGCGTAGAAGTCATCGATGGCGCCCCGCAGTTCTTCCCAGTTGCCACTGATTCGCCGCGCCGGCGGCAGATCCCTGAGCAGCACTTCCCCGTAGGAGTGAGTAAGGACGCGTGGATCTGAAATCACAACCACTCCCCTGTCTTCCGTGGATCTTATCAGACGTCCGAAGCCCTGCTTGAGCCGGAGCGCTGCATTCGGAAGCATGTATTCACGAAATGCACTGCCGCCGCTGGCCTCGATGGCCTCACACTGCGCTGCCACAATTGGTTCGGTCGGCACACGGAAGGGGATCTTCGCAATAAGAAGCGCGCGAAGTGTGTCCCCTGGTATATCAACGCCTTCCCAGAACGTTGCGGTACCAACAAGTACTGCGCGCCCTGATTCCCTGAACTGATGCAGCAATTGCTCACGCGGTGATTCACCATGCACCAGCAGTGGCCAGCGCGCATCAAGTCGTTCACGCCTCCACCGGTCCGCCATCTGCCGTACATCCCGATGACTCGTGAATAGAGCAAATGCGCCGCCATCGCTCGCCGCAACAAGATCACGGAGTTGCCTGGCTACAGCATCGAAATGCGCCGCAGGGTCCCGGTTTGGTGCCGGCAGATCGCGCGGAAGTACCAGAAGCGCCTGATTCCGGAAATCAAAAGGCGATGGATAGCGTGCAGAGAATACTTCATGCTCTCCATTCTCCAGCCCCAGCCGTCGTTCCACATATTCAAACCCGTTGCCGGCAGCGAGAGTTGCGCTTGTAACAACAGCACTGCCCACACGGTCAAACAGGTCTTCCCTTAACACTGGTGCCAGATCCAGCGGCACACAGTGGAGCGCCACGTTGCGTTCGCTCCCCCTCCCCATCCGACCGCTGTACTCCATCCATCTTATGAAGTCGCTGTCTTTGCGTGGTGTACGCAGTGCACTCACAAGCGCGTCTCCTGCATTATCGAGACGGCGGCCCACGGCACGCAGCTCATTGATCAGCCGCATGACGTCCTCGTTCCGGACGGACTCGGCTTCGAAGCGTTCACGGATAAGCGCCAGATGACTGTTCATCAGTTTCATCTCATTTATAAGCGCATCCAGATTCTCTTCGATGCCGTCGCTCCACAGATAGTGATCGCTGAACGCTTCCGTGAGCCGTACGACTCCGCCGCCATTGTCGTCCAGCACTGCGCGCAGCAACTCAAAAAGCTGTGACGCGCGATCACGTGACGCAGCGAGCGATGGGTTCAGTTGCTCCTGCACTATGTCCATGCTCGCAGCACTCAGCAGATCATCTGACATGCTGAGCCTTGCAGCAAGAGCGGGAAGCAGGCCGCGGCCACGCCGTTCAAGGCGCGAAAAGAGTCGCTGCAACCCTCGCCACGTGGCTGACATACCAAGGTGCGAGTAAGCCGCGTCCTCCAGGTTATGACCTTCGTCTATTACAAGACGCCTGTACGCCGGCAATACAGCTGATTCACCCCAGTTCTGCGCGGCACGACGAACACTTACATCTGAAAGAAGCAAATGGTGATTCACCACAACAATATCAGCCTGCGCAGCCTCGCGCCTCGCACGGAAAACAAAACACTTCTCGTAATGCGGACAGTTCATCCGGTTGCATAAATCAGGCTCGGCGGCCACTTCATCCCACACCTCCGGCCTGGGTGCAACGGGCAGATCGGAAAGTGATCCATCGGTTGTTTTTGCCGCCCACTCTTCGATCATCCTGAGGTCGGCAGCAGCACTTTCGTCGAATAGCAGCGCACCCTGATTCCGCGCCTGTTCCAGACGTGAGAGACAGAGGTAGTTACGCCAGCCTTTAAGAAGTGCGAACCGCACCGACTGATCGGGCATGGCTTCGCACAGAAAAGGCAGATCCTTGCGAACAAGCTGTTCCTGAAGGGTGATGGTATTGGTTGACACGACAGTGCGCTCGCCGTTGAGCGCTGCCCACTTGAGCGCCGGTACGAGATAGCCGAGTGATTTACCGACACCAGTACCGGCTTCAAGAACAGCAATGCCACCGGAATTGAATGCATCGGCTACCGCTGCGGCCATCTGCCGCTGTGCCGGCCGGTCCTCGTAGCGACGAAGCCCGCCCCGGTTGTGCATGGCCGTTGCGATACCGCCATTGGGCCCGAACATGGCGTCCACTGCGGCGCTCTCAAGGAACGTCTCCGCCTTTTGCGGTGGCACTTCGGCCACGACGTACAACCGTTCACCACTGTTATCGACGATGCCGAACCCTATCCCTGATTCATGCATCCGGAACGCGATTTCCATATCGGCATCGCTTGGTTCCAGGAGCCCCGATGGGTGGTTGTGAAGCAGCATATCACCGGGCGATGCGAAGCCCGGTAGAGCCAGCACGCTTTCCACGTTACCACGGGATATCGGCTTCACGTGGGTGATAACGCCATCGTCACCGACGGTGGCAGTGAAGCAGACTTCGTTCCCACCTGCCAAGGTAATAGCTGCCCGTATTGCGCTTGCAGCGTTGCGTGCTATTCGGGCTTCACCAGGGATATCACGTTGCGCACCCATCAGGTCTTGCGCGGCTTCTTCTTTGCTGCAGGGAAAAGCACGTTGTTGAGGATGAGTCTGTAGCCCGGTGAATCCGGATGCAGTGAAAGATCGGTTGGCGGGCTGCCGATCGCATGCTCCGGGTCTTCCGGATCGTGCCCTCCCAAAAACGTCCACGATCCTTTGCCGTAGTCACCGTGCAGATATTTCACCCACGGTGCTCTTTCTTCGGAGGCGAGCACTGTAACAGAAGACTTGAGCACTGCCTTGTTGAAGCTGGTTGTAACGCCGTAAAAATCCCTGATGACTGTGCGGTGATTCTGCACGAGCATTGCAGCCACTGGGTCGAGCTTGGCAGAAAAACCGAAGAGCGCAAAGGTGCCAAGTGGCTGCCTTCTGGATGCGACGTTCACCTGGTGTCCATCGATATCGGAGAGCGCGTTTACGTACGGTGATGTTTCTATATGCGCCCCGCGGAACGCGAACGAACGGTTCCAATCCAGCTTTGCGTCTGCATCGCGTGCCGGAGGGGTACCGTCTGAATAAGGGCCAGCTATATCGACAGCGAAAGCTGCAATGCTCAGATCCAGTGATTCGGTGGCGCCGCACATTGCAAAAAGGAAACCGCCATTCTCAACGAAGCGCCGGATACCATCGGCTACTGCCTTCTTGAGCGCCGGAACATTGGGCTGCCGGTATTTCCGCGCGGTTGCCAGATCCCGGTCGCGCTGCGCGATGAACCATGCAGCGTCGCGATATGTCAGATAAAGCTTGTTGTACTGACCGGTGAAATCCTCATGATGCAAGTGCACCCAGTCGTATTTGGAAAGCTCACCGTCCAGGATGTTGTCGTCCCAGATGGATGTGAAGTCGATGCCGGCGTAGGTCAATGCCAGCGTAACGGCATCATCCCAGGGTGGTTGGTCTATTGGCCGGTAAATGGCAATCCGTGGTGTCCGTTCGAGCACAACCACATCCATATTCTCTGTGGCAATCTCAGAACGTATTGATGCCACCTGCGCGTCGGTGAGAGGTTCCACTGAAACACCGTCGAGCGCAGCGCGTCTGCGCAGCTGCTGCACATCGGGCAACAGGAACGAGCCGCCACGATAGTTGAGCAACCACTCGGCTTTATTCCCTGTCTTGAGCGCCTCAAAAGTGACACCGTATGCCTTGAGGTGGTTGCGCTGGACATCGTCCATCGGCAATAGCAGGTGTTGCGCCGCAGCAGGCAGTGAAAGTGCTGCGGATGCCAGCAACAGTACTGCTGCGAATGTCAGCTTGCTGCTAAGTGCTGCTGTAACAGAGTGCAGAATATGAGTGATTCCGTTGAGTGCTGCTTTATAGCCGGAGCTACCTTGTGCAACAGTATCTGTGGCGGTCATGATGGCGGTACCTGACCGCGAAGTTGATCGTATTCACGTCTGGCCTGTGGAAGGAGAGCACTGTCCGGATAGCCTGTGAGCAGTGCTTCAATCTGCTTCAGTGCTTCGGCTGTCTTTCCTTCATACCTCAAGATACGGGCCCACGCGAGCAACGCTTCAGGCGCTTCGGGGCTCTTTGTGTAATCTACTGCAATCCGGTGCCAGAGTGCGGATGCGTCGCTCCGGGATGACGGAGTGTTCTGCGCGGTATATATGCGGGCAGCGACTGCAAGCACTGCTGGAGATGCGTCGGGGACGGAGTCAGCCACGGAGGCAAAAGCCTTAGCGGCTTTGGTGCTGTCGTCCTTTGCCAGCAGCATGAATGCAGCGCCGAGTGGCCTGCTTTGAGCAGCGCGTGTACGGGCCAGGAGGCCAAGCGCGTCGTTAAGTGCAGGGTTCTTTGTTTCGGCGCGAACCAGGCGCTTGCGTGCCGCTGTGAGGTCTCCTTCATAGAGTGCAAGCCAGCCTGCGATTTCATCATCGTCGGTAAGATCTGCATTGGCCGCGGCCTTGCGTGCGCGTTCCAAGTCTCCGCTGCGGAGCCATGCCCTGACAAGAGGTCTGGCGAGATTCAACCGTTCGTGCTCGTCGAGGATGGAGCCTTTCTCCTCGACGAGTTTCTCAGCTTCACGGGCGCGCCCGAGTTCGCCGAGTGCTTCGACTTCGAGCGGCAGAAGAGTGCGCTCACGGGTTGCCGCGTCTGAGTTGCGTGTGGGGTAGCGTACGATTTCGAGTGCAGTTTCCGGGTCTGCTGCTGCCAGAGCTGCTGCTGCTGCTCGTTCCTGCGCCGACAGGTCACCGACGCGACTGAACACAGCGAGCCATGCATCGCGTGCGACACTCCAGGAACTGGCGAATTCAGCGCGTTCAGCGAAGGCCCGCCATGACGCAGCAGTGGAATCGTCTGCGCGAACGGCAGCGAGTGCAACCCACGCGCGTCTTGGTTCACCCCATGCGAGTTCAAGTCCTGAAAGCAATCGACGCGGCGACAGCACCACTGGTTCTGCATGGAGCACGTCTCTGATACTGTCGCGGGCGACAGTGGGTGCACGCGAAAGTGCAAACATGGCTGCAGTCTCAAGCCAGGGCTGGGCGTCGAGTGCCTGTCGGTACGCGACTGCTGCGGCCTGCCACCGGCCGAGCGCGACGTGCAACTGCGCGAGTTCACCTGCAACAGCTCCGCCGCCTATGTAATGGGTAGCGTCGCGCAGCACCGAGTCTGCAGCTGCGGTGCGGTTCTGCGACAGCAGGAGCCGCGCGTATTCGCGGAAAGGTGCAGCGTCGCCTGGTGCGGCACGTCGCCAATCGAGGAAGGCCTCCATTGCTTCGGAATTGCGATCGACGGCGGTGAGTTGCCGCAACTGGATTGTGCGTGCTACCGGATCGGTGCGACGACTTCTGAGGACTTCCTTCACGATGGGGAGTACTGAATCCGGTGTTCCGATTTCGGCCCAGAGTCGTTCGAGCCCGAGGAGCGCCAACGCGATGCGATCGCCGTCTGTGGAGTCCGGCGAGAGTGCAATGCGCAGAACTTCCCGGTAGGCTTCAATCGCGACAGACCGATCGCCCTTTTCTTCGGCGACTATGGCGCGACCAAGTGGATCACCGCTGGTGGCAGTAACACCCTGGGCGTGTAGCTCTTGTGCGGTGCATAGTATCGCGGGTGCAATGACAGCGGTGAGTGCGGTGAGTGCAATGCGTGCAGTGAGTGCAATGCGTGCAGCGAGTGCAACTGTGGCGCAATATGAAACGGTGAAGCAGCGGCGTATTGCGCGGATGCGCCTGAGCGGAGTCAAGGGTTGCCGCTGTTGATTCTGCGGAAGTACTCGATCACAATGCGTCGTTCTTCAGCGCCGAGTCCACGCAAATCGTTCCATGTGGGCGGCGCAAAGCGGTTGGCGGTTTTGCCTGTGGCCGGCCCGGTGACATTGCCTGCACCCTGACCTGAGCCGGCACGCGCTTCACGCGGCCCCTGATTGTCGTGCTCATCCTGCTCCAGGAAGCGGCCAGCGTCGAGTAGCCGGCGATACAACTGCTCCTGTCGCGCTGCAACACTCGGGTCCAGCCCCTGACGTTCCATCACCTGAGCGATCTGCTGAGCTTCCTTTGCGAGCGCATCTGTGCGACCACTCGCGTCTGCATCGGAGACATCCTGCAGAGTGCGTGCAACGTCACGCTGCTGCCGGGCGAGCACCCGTGATTGCTGCTGCGCCTGCTGCCCCTGCATACCACCAGGCAGCATTGAAAGCCCCTGCATCTGTCCGTTGAGTGCGCCCTGTTGCTGTGCGAGCTGTCGCATCTGCTCCATCATTTCACTGAAGCCTGAAGCGCTCTGTGCGTTGTTGACCCGCTCGCGGTCGCGCACAAGTGAACTGAGCGCCTGATTGAGTGCATCGGTGGCATCGCGCATTGCGCTTTGCGCGCCTTCCTGCCCTGTCCCCTGCATTGCATTGGAAAGCGACTGCGTGGCATCCTGCACTTTGCGTTGCGCTTCGCCCATTGCCTTTTGTGAGCGTTGCGAAAGGAGCGACGAACTGCGTCCGGCTTGTTCGAGCCGTTCGGCGGCCTGTTGCACGCCCTGCTGAACAGCGCCCTGATCGCCGCGAACAGCGGAGGCGCCTTCCTGTCTCAGCCGCTGCTCCAGTTCTGCCTGCTGACGTGCCAACTGCTGGGTTTCATTGATGGAGCGATCGAGTTGCTGCGAGAGATCGTCCTTCCATGCATCGACCTGGGCCTGTCGTGCGTCGGCGAGTTGCTGCGCAGCGCGGCTCATAGCGGATGCGGCATCGGCAGCATGTTGCGCAGCGGCGGGGTTAGGTGCGGACGGCTGACCGGCTGATTGCTGAGAACCCTGTTGTTGCCCGCCCTGTTGACCTTGTTGCTGCGAGCCTTGTTGTTGAGAGCCTTGCTGTTGAGCGCCCTGTTGGCTGCTCCCCTGCTGACCCTGACGAGTTGCGTCCTGGCCTGCGCGCGTCACGTTGCGCTGGTTCCCTGTGACATCGGAGCCGGAAACATTCTTCTGCTGTTGCGCCTGGCTGCCCGTACCGCCGGAGGCACCCGGCGGAGTCTTCTCGCCAGCCTTTGTAGCATCGGTATTGGAGTCGTCTGTCTGACGTTTGGCATCTGCCAGTGATTTAGACAGACTGTCAGTTGCATCCGTACGAGAGGAATCCCCTGCGGTTTTCGATTCGTTTGCCGCACGTTGCATCTCGTCGGCGGAACGACCCACATCCGGCTGCGCTGCACGTGTCTTGTCTGCGCCGGGTTTGGCACCCGCTTCATCCAGACGCTTGGCAAGCTTGTCGACATCGCGCTCAAGAGCGCGTGTACGGTCGGCAACGGTTCGCGGATCTCCCTTGTTGGCGCCTTGTGCCGGCTCACCTTTGAGACCGGATGCAAGATCTTTCTGCTCGCGAGCCAGATCCTTTGCTTCGTCACTCAGCGTTTGCATGGCACCCTCGAGTGCGGCGCGCTGCAGCATCTCAGCGCTCTTCTCCAGCTGTTCACGCATCTGCTGCTGTTGCTGTGCAAGCTGTTCGAGAGACTTCTGAGCTTCACTGCCGCTGAGCCGTTCGAGAGACTTCTGCAACTCCTGCAACTGTTGCTGCATTTCAGGCGTCATCGCTTCGCGCAGCATCCGCTGGATATCACGCATGCGGTTTTGCATCGCGCTGTCGAGCGCGCCGGCGTTGCGCAGCCTGTCTTCCAGGTCCTGAGTCTGGCGACGCAGTGAATCAACCCTGGACCCCATCTCCTGCTGTTGCCTGCCGAGTTCCTTTGCGCGCTCAGCAGCCGCATAGCTCATGGCGTTCTTCTGGGCAGCTGCGCGGGAATCACCAGAGCTGCCTGAGCTGTTGGTATTGCCCTGCATATCGCGACTTCCTGCAACATCAGACGTGCGCTGCTGCAACTGTCGCTCTTCCGCGGCCATCTGCCTTGCACGTGATGCGAGTGAATCCGCGAGGTCGCGCGCCAGACCCCGCTGCTCGGAGAGCGATGGAACACGCAGTACCGTTTCTGCACTGTATGACAGCTGTTTCCAGGGCGAGTCGTCGACGGCAGTTGCCACGAGGTGCAACTGGTCACCAGGCTCGAGGGCAAGTTCGTCGAGTACAACGGTGGCACCACCTTCCCACATTGCGATTGCCGGCGCTGCGAGATGCATGCGTTTGCGTTCACCGGGAGTGGCGCTGTTGTTCTTCCAGAGTTCCAGCTGCACCGACGAGAGACCGTGATCATCGGTTGCTCTTACATGCACTGCAACGGCTCCGGAAGCTCCGATTGTACTGTCTGCAAATGGAGCAACTATTGCGACAGCCGGCGGAGCGTCTGTCGTAACAAGCAACTCGAGAGGGTCCGGTACTTCCACGGGAAGCATGTCACCTGTCGCAGCGTTGGCGGTGGGTGATGCGGACCAGTTCCACTGTGCATCTGACATGGCGCGGATCTCTGCCACAGCTGCGCCACCCATTGAGTCGATTTTCAAAGCGATGGTATCAGTGCCGTTGGTGAGAAACGCATCCGCTGCACCGCCCCGGAGCATTGCGCGCACGCGGAGCAGAGTCCCCTGTGGCACGCGGACCGGCGGTATTGCTTCGAGCCGTTCGTCTGTGCGATCCAGGTAAGCGGGATACGCAGCATGAAGTACGACGTCCCCTATCCAGCCGCGATCTGCCACCTCTATTTGTGTTGTAAGGGGTACCGAGCGCCCGTCGGAAAAAACGAGTGACAGAGGAACAGTAACCGGGCCAAGTGGCAGCGATGCCTTCCCTGAGGCCGGGTTAACTGCAAGGACTGTATCGCGGGTAACAGCTCCAGCCGATGCAATGGTTACAGTTATGCGCGTGCGTCCTTCAGCCCTGATCTGAAGGGTGTACGGCATACCACGCGGGACATTGATGATCGGATTGTCAATACTCAGTGCAGGAAGCAGGAGGCCGCGCCATGCGCTGACCGGGTGCCTGAGTGCAGCAAAACCATCGGTGGCATTGAGCGATGAGATTGCGAGCACGACGCCAGCCAGAAGAGCAGTTGCACCGGCCCACGCGGAAAGCTTTGTGAAAGAGCGGGTCAGATCGGGAGCGAGTGTGCGCACTGGCGCGAGCTTTGCCGCGATCCCCTGTGCAGCGTACGCGCCAAGCGCGCCTGAGTCGCCGACTTCGATTGCACCACGCAGCGAACCGGGCCGCATCTTCTGTTCGCGCTCAACAGCGGAGGTAACCTGAACTGCGGTCAGTTGCTGTTTGCGGCTTACATGAAGATGTCGGGCTACGGCAACTGCCGATGCGAGTCCGGAGAGCCATGCAATGACGGGGAGTGCACGCGGGAGATGAAGCCAACGCCCGTCGTCGAAGAGGAGTACGCCGATTGCGAACACCAGCATCGCTGTTGCTGCGCCAGCGAGACCCGCTGCCAGCCAAAGACTGAGCTCAAGCGCACGCGCTTCATGCGCGATCCGCTTGTTCAGTTCTCTGGCTGGATGTTTTGCAGCGGGTGTTGAGCTCATTGCGTGACTCTGCTTGTAACAGCGTAAGTGAAGAGATTAACGCCGAGCCGGATAGCCTGTTCATGGAGTTCGGGCGGATCCGGGTATGTGCCGACGTCTTCCCAGCCGTTCCCGAGATCAGTTGAGTAGGTGTAATAGACAGCGAGCCTGCTGCCTACAAATATACCGAATCCCTGGGGTGGCTTGCCGTCGTGTTCATGAATCTTGGGCGGCCCTTTGGGGAAATCATAAACCATGTGGTAGATGGCGTGCGCATGCGGCACTTCGGTGAGCGGTCTGTCCGGGAAGACACGCGCCATTTCGCGACGGAAGCTTTCGTCGAGTCCGTAGTTGTCGTCGGCGTGCAGGAAACCACCGCGCAGAATGTATTCACGCAACCTGGCCACTTCAATATCAGTGAAGCGGACCTCACCATGCCCGGTCATGTGGAGCATCGGGTAATCGAAGAGCGCGGAATCAGTGAGCCGGATGCGTGCTTCGCTGCGTTCAACGGGGAGTGATGTGCGCTGTGAGATGGCAGTGAGAAGATTCGGGAGACTGGAAGGGTTGGCGTACCAGTCGCCACCACCGTCGTATTGGAGTCGCGCAATGGTCATGCGCGCGAGCGGTGCGCTGGGTGATGTTGCGGAGAGGGGTGCGATCAGGGGTGCGGCTAGTGGTGCGCGTATAGGGCGATGTGTTGCGGCGACAGCACTGGTCGAGGCGAGGACAGGTGTGCACGCGAATACGAGAGATGCGGTGTATGTGACTACCGAACGGACGTTGAGTCTCGGCTTAGGTGCGTGTACAGCTTCAGGTGCGGGGAGAGGCGCGCGTGCCGGCGTCAAGCGATCAGACATCGTGCGCCAGCCGGTATGCTGTGTTGCGTGCAACGCCGTATTCGTCCATGAGGCGTTGCACGATTTCACGCGGACGGAAGCCTTCAGCGCGCAGGTTGGCGGCCCACTCGAGCAGTTGGTCTTCGGCGGTCTCTA